>NZ_JARVSR010000016.1:0-264300 GCF_030209075.1 Pseudomonas sp. lyk4-R2A-10
CGGATCACGTCGGCGCTGGTGCTGTTGCCTCTGACGGCTCCGATCACGTCGGCGCCGGAGCCGTTGCTTCCGATGGCGCGGATCACGTCGGCGCTGGTGCTGTTGCCTCTGATGGCTCCGATCACGTCGGCGCAGGCGCCCTCGCCGCCGATGGCGCAGACAAGGTCGGTGCCAACCGGCTCGCCTACTCCCGCGCAGGCGTTGGTTCGGACCAGGTCGCTTCGGCCCTTATGAGCGGCAGCTATTCCGACCAGTTCAACAGTCCTCAATAACCGCTATCGGCGCAACCAGCCCACCGCTGGTTGCGCCGCACTAGCACATTTGTGCTAATCGACCACCCCGATCCCTGGCGTTATATTCCCTCGCAACCCCCGACGCTCCCCAACATTGCCGCTGCGCAGTGCGCGGGATCGTTGTGCCTGGAAAAACAACAACACCAAGGAAGAAACACCATGAAACAGCAGCTCAGCCTCGCCAGGATCTCGATTCTCGGTGCCCTGCTCCTCGGCGCCAGCGGTTGCCAGACCGCCAAACCCACCGAAGACAGCATGCGCGAACGCGCCCAGACCGTCATCGGCCAACCAGTGACCAAGATCGGCAACATCCGCAACGACAGCACGCTGACCTACTACACCGCCTACACCGCCGCCGGCGAATACAACTGCGAGCTGCCCAGCGGCGCGATCATCGCAGTGGCCAGCATGGGCATCATGACGCCTCCGCTGTCTTGCCTGCCCAAAGGCGCGTCGCCGATTCCGTACCAATAATCCGGTGCAGAAAAACCGTTCAAATGCCTCTTCTCATCCGGTAAAGGATTGCGCTCGATCATGAAAACACTCATCGCCACCCTCAGCCTCGCAGCCATCGTTCTGACCGGCTGCGCCACCCCCAAGCAATGGGAAGCCACCGGCGGCAGCAAGACCGACGGCGTTGTCCAGGTCTCCTATGAACTGGGCCAGTTCGAGAGCGGGCAAACCTCCGCCGCTCAAGGCCTGGCCGCGGCTGAAGGACGTTGCAAGGTCTGGGGCTACAAGAGCGCCGAAGTGTCGGGCTCGGAGAAAAACATCTGCCGCACCATGGGCCAGTACAACTGCCTGCAAACCACCATCACGCAGGACTATCTGTGTAAGCGCTGACCGCTTCGGTCTGCCGGTCGCGCAGCGCACGCAGGGTCGCGCGCAGCTCGGCCGGGCGTACCGGCTTGGACAGAATGGCGATCTGGCGGTCATGCAGCGCCGCCTGGATTTTTTCGATGTCGTGCCCGGTGATGATCATGGCCGGCACCGCATAACCGCGCTGACGACGAACCTCGTCGATGCACTCGATACCGGTGCTGTGAGAGCCGAGGTCATAGTCGGCGACGATGATGTCGCAGTCCGTGACCAAGCCCTGTCCGCTGAGTTCGGCCTGCACAAGGCAACCCCAACGCTCGAGCAACGCCGACGTCGCCAACAGAACGTTACGATCATCTTCCACCAGACACACCTTCAGCCCTGTCAGCAACCCGACCTGTCGAGCCTCTTCACGATTGACCGGCACCTGCGGCGATGCGAGGGGCAGCCCATACAAGGTCACGGCCGTGCCATGCCCCAGCCGTGAGCGGATCGCAACGTCGACACCGATCAACTGCCCCAGACGCCGGACAATCGACAGTCCCAGCCCCACGCCCTCAACGTCCTTGTCGCGCAACTGGCGCACCCGATAAAACTCCTCGAACACCTTGGGCAAATGCTCTTCGGCGATACCACTGCCGCGGTCATAGATCGCGATGGCCAACCCCGCGCCGCGCTTGCGAACACCGATCAGCACCGGCCGGTGCGCGCCGTATTTGAAGCAATTGGAAAGCACGTTCTGCACCATCGTCGCGAGCAACGCCGGATCGGTGCGCACCCAGTGTTCGCAAGGCCGCAAGCGCAGTTCGACACCCGCCCAGCGTGCGGCTTCGGCGTTCTGGCGGATCAGATCCGCCAGCCATTCACCCAGCTCAAGCGTCTGCAACCGGGGCAGAATCCGCCCGTTGTCGAGGGTGTAGAGATCGAGAATCGAGCGAAACAGCTGCGACACGTTGAGCAGCGAACGGTCAATGCTGTCCACCAGCCGCCGCTCCTCCTCGCCCAGTCGTGACTCGCGCAGACACGCGGTGAACAGGCCGATGGAGTGGATCGGCTGACGCAGGTCATGACTGGCCTGGGCCAGGAAACGCGACTTCTCAAGGTTCGCAGCGACCGCTTCTTCCGATGCTTTGCGCGTACGCTCCAGCAACAGGTGCGCATACACCGGAATCACCGTGCTGGTGATCATCAGCATCAGCACCATGAACGGTTGCGCCTGCCAGTACGGCGTCAATCGATAGACCGCCAACAGCGCCAGCAATGCCAGCACCGTGGCGATCGCCAGGTAGCGCGAGCCGTAGCGCATGCCGTTGCCGAGATTGACCCAGACCATGACGGCATAGATGGGCAACGCCGCCTCGCCGCCGACCACCAGCCCGAAACTGGTGCCGGTGTAATCGTGGAGCATGCCGAAAATCCGCCGCGCCGGATAATGCCCAGGCCAGCGCACGATGACTTGACGAAGCACAACGGAGGCCAGCAGAAACAGGGAAATGTAGGTGACCACCGGCAGATAAGTATCGAAGCGCTGCCCCGGCAGGAAACCGAGCACGGCCATGTAAACCAGGGCGATGCTGGCGATGATGATGCGCAGATTGGCCTGGTCGAGTTCGGTGTTCTTTTCGAACTTCATGGTGGAACGTCCTTGTGCGGCAGTCGTCATAAACAGCACGAATCAACAGGCAATGCCTTCGCCCGGTGCTAAGGTGCATGCCGTGAGAAATGCTGACCCAGGGAGGGTTTTGCCATGGCGTGCCGAATCATCATAGCCGACGATCATCCGTTGTTTCGCGAAGCGCTGCTGCGCACCGTCCAGCGTCTGCTGCCCGAAGCCCTGATCGAAGAAGCCGGCGATCTCGACACCGTGCTCGCCCTGCTGCCGGCCGGCGATGAGCCCGACACCTTGATTCTCGACCTGCGTTTTCCCGGCCTGACCTGTGTCAGTCAGCTCGCGGAATTGCGCCGGCGTTTGCCGCGAACCACCCTGATCGTGGTGTCGATGGTCGATGACGAAGCACTGATCGGCGAAGTCATGGCCGCCGGCATCGATGGATTCATCGGCAAGAACATCGCCCCCGACGAAATCGGTCAGGCGATCCGGGCGATTCGTGAAGGTGAGGTTCTGGTGAAATTCGCCCCGTCCGGCCTGCTGCCGCTGGACACCGGCACCGCCCTCACCCCGCGTCAGCAAGAGGTGCTGCGGCTGATTGCCCAAGGCAAGACCAACAAGGAAATCGCCCGTGAACTGGATATTTCGCCGTTCACGGTGCGGATTCATGTGTCGTCGTTGTTGCGGGTGCTCAACGTGCCGTCGCGGGCTGCGGCGGCAGTCAAGTATTCCGGAGCGGGTTAGCGTCAGAAGCCTAGATCAAGGATCGACCTGGGCCATCAGTTCAGGCACCGATTCCTGGCGTTTCGCATACCGCTGCGCCAGCACCGCGCAGACCATCAGTTGAATCTGATGGAACAGCATCAGCGGCAGAATCAACACGCCAATCGTGCTGCCGGCGAACAACACCTGCGCCATCGGCACACCGGTGGCCAGGCTCTTTTTCGAACCGCAGAACAGAATGGTGATGCGGTCTTCCAGACTGAAACCGAACAGCTTGCCCAGCACTGTGGACGCCAGCAGCACCAGCGCCAGCAGAATGCAACACACCACCACCAGCCCCAGCAAGTCGATCACCGGAATCTGGTGCCAGATGCCCTCGTTCACCGCTTCGCTGAAAGCGCCGTAGACCACCAGCAGAATCGAGCCCTGATCGACAAATTTCAGCCAGTTCTTGTTGCGACCGACCCATGCCCCGATCCAGCGGCGGGCGATCTGACCGGCGATGAACGGCAGCAGCAGTTGCACACTGATTTTCACGATCGCATCGAGGGTCGAGCCACCGTCACCGTGAACGTTCAGCAACAGCGTCACCAGCAGCGGCGTGAGGAAAATTCCGAACAAACTGGACGCCGCTGCGCTGCAGATCGCCGCCGGAATGTTGCCCCGCGCCAGCGAAGTGAAGGCAATCGCCGACTGCACCGTGGCCGGCAGCGCACACAGGTAAAGCATGCCCATGTACAGCTGATCGCCGATCAATGGCGACAGCAGCGGCTTGAGCGCCAGTCCCAGTAGCGGGAACAGGACAAAGGTCAGGCCGAACACCAGCAAATGCAGGCGCCAGTGACCGGCGCCGGCGATGATCGATTCCCGCGACAGCTTGGCGCCGTGCAGGAAAAACAGCAGCGCGATGGCAATGTTGGTCAGCCAGCCGAAGCCGGCCGCGACCTGGCCGCTGGCGGGCAGGAAGCTGGCCAGCAGCACCACGCCGATCAGGGTCAGGGTGAAGTTGTCGGGCAAAAATCGTGGGCGCGTCATGGTTTGCTCATCCGGGGGGTTGCCAGTACGTTGAAGCGACTCTAACGTGACTGAAAATTACCGACTAACGCCGAAGAACCCACAGATGCCGCCAAAAGGACACGACAAGAGCGTCAGACGCAGCATTCCCGGGCTGCCCAGCCTGCCGCGTCCACTGTACGGGCGCACCGAATCGCTGCCCAATCGTGCACTCACCCGCCGCCACAGTCATCCGTGGGTGCAGTTGTCCTATGCGATCCAGGGCGTGCTCGAAGTGCAGACTGCCGTCGGTCGTTTCGTTGCCCCACCGGAGCGTGCGGTGTGGATTCCGGCGGGCGTACCACATCGGGTGTTCAGTTCACCGCACACGGAAATGCGCAGCCTGTACATCGATTGCAGTGTTGCCGACTGGGCGCCGGAGCGTTGCCATGTGCTCGGCGTCAGCGATCTTTTGCGTGAGCTGATTCGAGCGTTCAGTCAGATTCCTGTCGAATATGACCAGAGCGGCCCGCACGGGCGCCTGGCCCAGGTGATCCTCGATCAACTGGCCGATGCCCCGCCCATCGACCTGATGCTGCCATTGCCGCAGGACAGTCGCCTGCGCCAGATATACCAGAGTCTGGAGCAACATCCGGAACAGCAGACCACCCTGGCGCACTGGAGCGAAAAATTCGGCGTGACCGAGAAAACGCTGACTCGGCTGTTCCTGCGCGACACCGGCTTGACCTTCCGCACCTGGCGTCAGCGCCTGCGTCTGTTGGGTGCGCTGACGCCGCTGGAGCGTGGCGAACGCGTCACCGACGTGGCTTTGGCGTGTGGTTATGACTCGACGTCGGCCTTTATCGCGGCGTTTCGCCAACAGTTTGGTGAGACGCCGGGAGAGTTTTTCCGATGAAATTAACCGATATTTATCGACTTTGTGCATGCCAATGGGCCAATTTCAGGGTAGAGTTTCGCCCATCAAGAATCTTTGACATCTTTCGACGATAACAATGACCAACCACCCTTTAGCGAACCTGTCGGCGGTAACAGCATGATCGAAGTCACTGAAGTTTCCATTGCCCAATTGCGCGCGGCGCTCGAATCCGGCCAGACCACGGCGGTTGAACTGGTGCAGGCTTATCTGGCGCGCATCGACGCCTATGACGGTCCGGACACCGCTACGGCCCTGAATGCGGTGATCGTGCGCAACCCTGACGCGCTGAAAGAAGCGCAGGCCTCCGATGCCCGCCGTGCCAAAGGCGAAACCCTCGGTCCACTGGACGGCGTCCCCTACACCGCCAAAGACAGCTATCTGGTCAAAGGCCTGACCGCCGCGTCCGGCAGCCCGGCCTTCGTTGATCTGGTGGCCCAGCGCGATGCGTTCACCATCGAGCGCCTGCGCGCGGGCGGCGCTATCTGCCTGGGCAAGACCAACATGCCGCCAATGGCCAATGGCGGGATGCAGCGCGGCGTCTATGGCCGGGCTGAAAGCCCGTATAACGCTGATTATCTGACTGCGCCGTTTGCTTCCGGCTCGTCGAACGGTGCCGGCACCGCCACCGCTGCCAGTTTCTCGGCCTTCGGTCTGGCAGAAGAAACCTGGTCGAGCGGTCGCGGCCCGGCTTCGAACAATGGCCTGTGCGCCTACACGCCGTCGCGCGGGGTGATTTCGGTACGCGGTAACTGGCCGCTGACGCCGACCATGGACGTGGTGGTGCCCTACGCCCGTACCATGGCCGACCTGCTGGAAGTCCTCGACGTGGTGGTCGCCGAAGACACCGACACCCGTGGCGACCTGTGGCGCCTGCAACCGTGGGTGCCGATCCCGAGCGTCGCCTCGGTGCGCCCGGCTTCTTACCTTGAACTCGCCGTGAAAAGCGATGCACTGGCCGGCAAACGCCTCGGCGTGCCGCGCATGTACATCAACGCCGACCCTGAAGCCGGCACCAGCGAAGAACCGGGCATCGGCGGCCCGACCGGGCAACGCATCAACACTCGTGCCTCGGTGATCGATCTGTGGAAACAGGCCCGTCAGGCCCTCGAAGCCGCCGGCGCCGAAGTGATCGAAGTGGATTTCCCGCTGGTCTCCAACTGCGAAGGTGATCGTCCGGGCGCGCCGACCGTGTTCAATCGCGGCATCGTCTCGAAAGAGTTCATGCACCACGAACTGTGGGACCTGTCGGCCTGGGCGTTCGATGATTTCCTGCGTGCCAACGACGACCCGAAACTCAACCGTCTGGCAGACGTCGACGGCCCGAAAATCTTCCCCCACGACCCGGGCACCCTGCCCAATCGTGAAGGCGACCTCGCTGCCGGCATGGACGAATACGTGCGCATGGCCCAGCGCGGCATCACGCCGTGGGATCAGATCCCGACCCTGCCGGACGGCCTGCGCGGTCTGGAGAAGACTCGCAAGCTCGACCTCGAAGACTGGATGGATCGTCTCGGCCTCGACGCCGTGCTGTTCCCGACCAACGCCGACGTCGGCCCGGCGGACGCCGACGTCAACCCGGCCTCGGCGGATATCGCCTGGAGCAACGGCATCTGGGTCGCCAACGGCAACCTCGCAATCCGCCACCTCGGCGTGCCGACCGTCACCGTGCCGATGGGCGTGATGGCCGACATCGGCATGCCGGTGGGGCTGACGTTTGCCGGTCGCGCCTATGACGACTCGACGTTGCTGCGTCTGGCAGCGGCGTTTGAGGCGACCGGTTCCAGGCGTCTGGTGCCGCCACGCACGCCAGCGCTGGCGGCAGGCAAGTAAATGCAAAACGGCGGGATCGATTGATCCCGCCTTTTTTTATCGCTCTGCCAACTCTTCCAGCAAATCCGCCGAAGGCACGAAAAACAGACTGCCGGTGACCGCCGTGCTGAAGTCCAGCAACCGGTCGTAGTTGCCCGGCGGCTTGCCGACAAACATGTTCTCCAGCATCTGCTCCAACGGCTCCGGCGAACGCGCGTAGCCGATGAAATAAGTGCCGAACTCACCTGCGCCGGGCCGGCCGAACGGCATGTTGTCGCGCAGGATTTTCACCTCTTCGCCGTCCTTGGTGATGGTCGTCAAGGCGCTGTGGGAGTTGCTCGGTTTGACCGAATCGTCCAGCTCGATATCGGACAGTTTGGTGCGCCCGATCACCCGTTCCTGCGCCTCGACCGGCAACTCGTTCCACGCCTTCATGTTGTGCAGGTACTTCTGCACCAGCACATAACTGCCGCCACTGAACGGCTGATCTTCATCGCCCACGAGGGTGAAATGCTCGGCTTTGCGGCCGACCGGATTTTCCGTGCCGTCGACAAAACCGATGATGCTGCGCATGTCGAAATAGCGGAATCCTTGCACCTCGTCGGTCACCGTCACGGTGCCGTCCAGCGCCGACATCAACTGCGTCGCCAATTCGAAACACAGGTCCATCTGATCGGCACGAATGTGCAGCAGCAAATCGCCCGGCGTGGAAACGGCGCGCCGCCCTTCTACGCCGAATTCGCGAAAGTCATGCAAGGACGCCGGGCGTGGACTGCCGAACAGACGATCCCAAGCGCTGGAAGAAAATCCGCAGACACAGGACAGGTTGCCCGAAGGAACGCGCTTGCCGACCGAACGCGTCAGCCCCGCGACATCGGCGCACCAGCCGCGGACTTTTTCCGCTGCACCTGAATCGGCGTTGAGGGTCGCCACAATGAATATGGCAGCGCTGGTGATCGGGCTGCAAACGGCTTGAGGATCTGGCGTGTCGATGATCGTGACTCCCAAGGGATGATGGACTGGCTCGAAGGGAGGTTAGCAAAGAAGCACTGACTGAAATACCTTCCGTCACCCCATTGCCAAGGCAGACACTTCGTTAATAACGAACAATACCCACGAAATAAACGATTTTTCTTTGTCGGAAGGCTCCTACTAGCATGGCCTCGTCTACCCCGAAAAACATAAAGACAGGGAGAACGGCATGCACCCCATCAACATCGGCGAACCCTGGATGTGGGTCGCCTTCATCGTTTTTGTCCTCTCCATGCTGGCCGTCGACCTGTTCGTCCTCGGTGGGCGCAAGGCGCATCGGGTTTCGGTACGGGAAGCCTCATCCTGGGTATTTGCCTGGTGCATGCTGGCGATGGCCTTCGCCGGATTGCTCTGGTGGTACCTGAACGGCGAATTCGGCCCCGAAATCGCCAAGGTCAAGACCCTGGAATTCCTCACCGGTTACCTGATCGAGCAGTCGCTGTCGATCGACAACATGTTCGTCTTCGTGATGATCTTCAGCTACTTCGCCGTGCCCCCGGAGTTGCAGCGCCGGGTACTGCTGTACGGCGTGCTCGGGGCAATCGTGATGCGCGCGGCGATGATCTTTGCCGGGGTCTGGCTGGTGTCGCAATTCACTTGGCTGCTGTATGTGTTCGGCGTGTTCCTGATCATCACCGGGATCAAGATGCTGGTGTTTGCCGAGCAGCAACCGGACCTTGATAACAACCCGCTGCTGCGCTGGGTGCGCGGGCATTTGCGGATCACCAACGGCTTTCACGGCGAGCGCTTTTTTGTGCTGCAGAACGGTGTGCGCTGGGCCACACCGATGTTTCTGGTGCTGGTGCTGATCGAGGCGAGCGACCTGATGTTTGCGGTCGACAGCATCCCGGCGATTTTCGCGGTGACGACTGATCCGTTCATCATTTTCACCTCGAACATTTTCGCGATCATGGGCCTGCGGGCGCTGTACTTTCTGCTGGCGGACATGGCCGACCGCTTTCATCTGCTCAAGTACGGGCTGGCGCTGGTGCTGGTGTTCATCGGCGGGAAGATGACGGTGATGCCGTGGTTTCACATGCCGGTGGAGTGGTCGCTGGCGATCGTCGGCGGGCTGATTCTGGCGTCGGTGGTGCTGAGTCTGATCCTGACGAAGGACAAATCGCCTGAAGAAAGTCAGGCGAAATAACAGCCGGGGGAGCGAACGTGGTTCGCTTCCCCGGTTTTGGGCTTATTTATCCGACTTGATGCTGGTCCAGACCCGGGTCCGCACCCGCTCCAGTTTCTGCGGCAACGGTTGCACCACATACAGCTTCTTCAGCGCTTCGCTGGTCGGCGTCAGGTTCGGGTTGCCGGTGATTTCCTTGTTGATCAGCGGCAGCGAATCCTTGTTGGCATTCGGGTAACCGAGGAAGTCGCTGATCGAAGCGATGACCTTCGGATCGAGCAAGGTGTTGAGGAACTCGTGGGCCTCTTCGACGTTCTTCGCGCTCTTCGGAATGGCGAAGGTATCGAACCAGATCGGCGCGCCTTCCTTCGGCAAGCGCCAGTCGACCACCACGCCGTTGCCCGCCTCTTTGGCACGGTTGCCGAACTGGTAGAAGCTGCCGGAATAACCAATGGCCACGCAGATATCGCCGTTGGCGATGTCGGTCATGTACTTGGCCGAGTTGAAGTAGGTGACGTAAGGGCGAACCTTGAGCATCAGGTCCTTGGCTTTCTCATAGTCGGCCGGGTTCTGGCTGTTCGGGTCGAGGCCCAGGTAATGCAAGGCCAGCGGCAGGATTTCCGATGGCGAATCGAGCATCGCCACGCCGCAGGATTTCAGCTTTTCCATGTTCTCCGGTTTGAACACCAGGTCCCAACTGTCCACCGGTGCATTCTCGCCGAGCGCCGCCTTGACCTTGGCCGGGTTGAAGCCGATCAGCACCGTGCCGACCATGTAGGGCACGCCGTACTGATTGCCGGGATCGTTGGCGTCGAGCAACTTGAGCAGCGCGGGGTCCTGGTGACTCCAGTTCGGCAGCTTGGACTTGTCGAGCTTCTGGAACACGCCAGCCTTGATCTGGGTATCGAGGAACTGGTTCGACGGCACCACCAGGTCATAGCCGGAGTTACCGGTCAGCAACTTGGCCTCGAGGGATTCGTTGGTATCGAAGGTGTCCCAGGTCACTTTGATGTTGCTTTTGGCGGCGAAATCCTTGGGCACCGACGGCAGAATGTAATCCGCCCAGTTGTACACCCGCAGTTCGCGCTGTTCGGCCTGTACGGCGCTGGCCAGCAGCGTCAGCCCGAAAACAGTGGCGCCCAGAATGCGTTTCATCGTGACCATGTTGTGTTTCCCCGAATGCAGCGTGAGTCGATGGTTTTTATGTTCTGTACACGGCAGCGGCTGTCAAATCAGCCAAGGGCAAGGAAGGTGCAGCATTTAGTTGTGGCTCCGATTCTTGCTGACAGCGTAGTCGCAGCACAGTAGCCGGTTGGCCAAAAGGGGATCGAAATGGCCAATTTGCGTGACCGCCGGGATGCGGAAACAACAATGCCCGGCGAAGTGCCGGGCATTGTTTGAACAGCCTGCGAACGCTCAGTCGGTAAAACCCAACCGCGCCGCCCTGCTCTGCTGAGTCTGGCCACGGGTCGCGAGGCAGTAATACAGCGGGCACGTCACGATCAGGCCGACCAGCCATGACAGGTCCGCGCCTTCCACCAGATTGGCGTACGGCCCGACATACAACGATGTGTTGGCGAACGGTAGTTGCACGATGATGCCGATGAAGTAGGCAATGATCGCGTGCAAGTTGAAGCGCCCATAAATGCCGCCGTCGGCGCGGAAGATCGAAGCGATGTCGTAGCTACCGCGCTTGATCAGATAGAAGTCGATCAGGTTGATCGACGCCCACGGTACCAACACCAGCAGCAGCGCCAGAATCAAACCGATGAACTCGGAAATGAAATCCGCCGACGCGCCCAGCGCCACCAGGCAGCAGCCCGCCAGCACCACGCCCGACAAGCTCACTCGCACTTTGATACTCGGCGTCCATTGGCTGGCAAAGGTCTGGATCGAGGTAATGATCGACAGTACCGCGCCATACAGATTCAGCGCGTTGTGGCTGATGATGTTGAGCAGGAACAGCACCATCAGAATCGGCCCGAGCCAACCGGTGGATTGCTTGACCGCCGCCATCGCCTCAGTGCCTTCCGGCGTCGCCAGTACCGCCACCGCGCCGAACGTGAACGACAGAATCGTGCCCAGCGTGGCGCCCAGATAAGTCGCGATAAATGGCTTGCCGATCCCGATGTCCGCCGGCAGGTAGCGGGAATAGTCGGAGACGTACGGCGAGAAGCTGATCTGCCAGATGATCCCCAGCGACATCGTCGCCAGCCATCCGGACAGATTGAAGCTGCCCCGGGTAAGGAAGTCCGCCGGCAACTCATGGGCGAAGATGTAGATGAACCCGGCCAGCAACGCGCTGCCCATCACCCAGGTGCCGATGCGATTGAGCGTGTGGATGAAGTTGTAGCCAATCACGCCAATGGCCGTGGCGCTGAGAGCGCCGATCAGAATGCTCAACGGCACCGGCACCGACGGCGCAATGCCGACGATGGATTTACCCGCCAGCACAATGTTGGAAATGAAAAAGCCGATGTAGATGATCGCCGCAAAGAACACGATCAACAGCGCGCCGTAACGCCCGAACTGGCCCCGGCTCTGCACCATCTGCGGAATGCCCATGCGCGGGCCTTGCGCCGACGCCAGGGCGATCACCACGCCGCCGATCATGTGCCCCAGCGCAATCGCCAGCAGCCCCCAGAACAAGTCGAGATGAAATACCTGAACCACCATAGCGCCGGTGACAATGGGCAGTGGCGCAATGTTGGTGCTGAACCAAAGGGTGAACAGGTCGCGGGCCTTCCCGTGGCGTTCCGCGAGTGGGACGTAGTCGACCGTGTGATTCTCGATCAACGGATCTTGCCGGGACATCTGGGACATAAAAATGAACTCGATTGGGTCTGTTCTTATCGTTGTATGAAGCCAAACCGGGGGAGATTCGTGGCCGCCCCTCAGGTGAACACCATATTATGGTATTCCAACATTTTCACAAGACTGATCCGCTGTTTGCGGCGTTAACTGATCCGGCATCCTCTCCGATATCAAGGCCTTACGGCTAGACGAAAGGCCCGTAACTGTTGAGTTTCCGACGAAAACACCACGTTTATCGTTTCACCAAAAAAGCGCTTGCAATCGATGTATTACGGTATACCATCAGACCCATAAACACATAAAAACACGCTTCACCGCACTCGAGGATTGACCAATGATCGATGCTGCCGTCTACAAACAAGTCATGGGCTCGTTCCCGTCCGGCGTTACCGTCATCACCACGCTGGATGACGACGGCCAGATCGTCGGCCTGACCGCCAGCGCCTTCAGCTCGCTGTCGATGGACCCGGCGCTGGTGCTGTTCTGCCCCAACTACAGTTCCGATTCCTACCCCGTCCTGATCAAGAACAAACGCTTTGCCATTCACGTGCTGTCCGGTGGTCAGCAGAGCGAAGCCTACGCCTTCGCCCGCAAAGGCAAGGACAAGGCGCAGGGCATCGAGTGGACGCTGAGCGAACTGGGCAACCCGATCCTGGCCAACGCGACAGCTATCATCGAATGTGAGCTGTGGCGCGAATACGAAGGCGGCGACCACGCGATCATGGTCGGCGCGGTGAAGAACCTCATCCTCCCTCAGCAGGACGCCGGCCCGCTGGTGTACTGCCACGGCAAGATGGGCGCCCTGCCCGCCTTCGCCTGATCCGCACGATTGCACTTAAACAGGCCGGCAAGCGACCGGCCGACCACAAGAGATTCGAGGTAGCGTCATGAAATTTTCCCTGTTCGTACACATGGAACGCTGGGACGAAAGCGTCAGCCACCGTCAACTGTTCGAAGACCTGACCGAACTGACGTTGATGGCCGAGGCCGGCGGTTTCAGCACCGTGTGGATCGGCGAACACCACGCGATGGAATACACCATCTCGCCGAGCCCGATGCCGCTGCTGGCCTACCTCGCGGCCAAGACCACCACCATTCATTTGGGCGCCGGCACCATCATCGCGCCGTTCTGGCACCCGCTGCGGGTCGCCGGTGAATGCGCCTTGCTCGACGTGATCAGCAACGGCCGGATGGAAGTCGGTCTGGCGCGTGGTGCCTATCAAGTGGAATTCGATCGCATGGCCGGCGGCATGCCTGCCTCCAGCGGCGGTCAGGCGCTACGGGAAATGGTTCCGGTGGTCCGCGCGCTGTGGCAAGGCGACTACGCCCACAATGGCGAGATCTGGAAATTCCCCACCTCCACCAGCGTGCCGAAACCGATCCAGAAGCCCAATCCGCCGATGTGGATCGCCGCCCGCGACCCGGACTCGCACAACTTCGCCGTGGCCAACGGCTGCAACGTGATGGTCACGCCGCTGATGAAGGGCGACGAAGAAGTCCTAGACCTGAAGAACAAGTTCCAGACTGCGCTGGACAACAATCCGGATGTACCGCGTCCGCAATTGATGGTGCTGCGTCATACCCACGTGCACTCGGCGGATGACCCGGAAGGCTGGAAGGTGGGCGCCAAGGCGATTTCACGTTTCTATCGCACGTTCGATGCCTGGTTCGGCAACAAGGAGGTGCCAGTGAACGGCTTCCTGGCACCGAGCCCGGAAGAGAAGTTTGCCGGGCGTCCGGAGTTTGAGCTGGAGAGCCTGCACAAGACCGCGATGATCGGCACACCGGAAGAGATCATTCCGCGGATCAAGTACTACCAGGAACTGGGGGTGGATGAGTTCAGTTTCTGGTGCGACAACAGCTTGCCGCATGCGGAGAAGAAGAAATCGCTGGAGCTGTTTATCAAGCATGTGGTGCCGGCGTTTCGTTAAATACGCCAAGCGCCCCTGAATGCACAGCGCCCCGAACAGAACGTCGGGGCGCTTTTTTTTCGTCTGACGCAGGTGTCAGTACGCAGTAGAAGTTGTCGCGATATCTTCCGGCGCCAACTGGCGACCATCGGCCGATAGCAGCTCCAGTTTCCTGATCGGCTTTCGCTTCTGCGCATCGACCATCACAGAGCCCGACTCGCCCGGCTCGAACATGAACTCGCCACCCCACTGCGACAATGCAACGATCACGGTTTGCAACGCCCGGCCTTTTTCAGTCAGCACGTACTCCTTGTAAGCGCTGCCATCGGACGCCGGCACCAGCCGCAGGATGTCACGCTCCACCAGCCCTTTGAGCCGGGTGCTTAACATGTTCTTGGCGATTCCCAGGCTCTTCTCGAAATCGCTGAAACGACTGATGCCTTCCAGCGCGTCGCGGATGATCAGCAGCGACCACCAGTCACCGATCAGGTCGAGTGTCCGGGCGATCGGGCAGGCATTGCCCGCAAGGCTTTTGCGTTTCATTCAGCGCTCTCCAGCAAAACGGTCATCAAATCGTGGTTGCATCTTACAACTCTGACGCCCGCAGGCGTCTACGCTGATCGGCTGGCGAAACTTAGCACCTGCGTACAAGTAGACCAGACGCTTAACCGCGATAGTCAGCGATGCCATCCCGGCAACCACACACGCCCCGACACAAGGAGTTTTCATGAGCACCTTCACGACCCAAGACGGCACCGAGATCTATTTCAAGGACTGGGGCAGCGGCAAGCCCGTGCTGTTCAGCCACGGCTGGCCGCTGGATGCCGATATGTGGGAATACCAGATGGAATACCTGAGCAGTCGTGGCTATCGCACCATCGCCTTCGACCGCCGCGGCTTCGGCCGCTCCGAGCAGCCGTGGACCGGCTACGACTACGACACCTTCGCCGATGACATCGCGCAACTGATCGAACACCTGGATCTGCGCGACGTGACCCTGGTCGGCTTCTCCATGGGCGGCGGCGATGTCAGCCGCTACATTGCGCGCCACGGCAACGAACGCGTTGCCGGGCTGGTGTTGTTGGGCGCGGTGACGCCGCTGTTCGGCAAGAAGCCGGACTTTGCTGAGGGCGTCGACAAGTCGGTGTTCGACGGTATCAAGGCTGGTCTGCTGAAGGACCGCGCGCAGTTCATCGCTGACTTCAACGCTCCGTTCTACGGCACCAACCAGGGCCAGAAAGTCTCCGACGGCGTGCTGACCCAAACCCTGAACATCGCGCTGTTGGCCTCGCTCAAAGGCACCGTGGATTGTGTCACCGCCTTCTCGGAAACCGACTTCCGCCCGGACATGGCGAAAATCGATGTGCCGACCCTGGTGATTCACGGCGATGGCGATCAGATCGTCCCGTTTGAAACCACCGGCAAACAAGCGGCTGCGCAAATCAAGGGCGCTGAGCTGAAAGTCTACGCAGGCGCGCCGCACGGCTTTGCGGTGACCCATGCGCAGCAATTGAATGAAGACCTGCTGGCGTTTCTTGATCGCTGAGTCCTGCTGATCTGAACGCGCCTTGAAAAGGGCCGTCGACAACCCTGTCGGCGGTCCTTTTTTTTGTTGTCCCGGTTTTCAGTGCCAGGGCGAAGCCCCGTGTTTACGGGGCTTTCAGGCCTCTGCATCACGTTTTTATCTTCACATGCCAGCTTAATAATATTTTACCGATAACCACCCCCTCCCTAGTCTGATCCCAAGCACAGAGAACAGGTCGACAGCGACCTGAATCCAACGGCCTCGTGAGAAGGGATCAGAGATGACCACTGAAATAATAAAAACAGACACGCTTGTTGTCGGCGCCGGTCAAGCGGGTGTGGCCATGAGTGAACACCTGAGCAAACTCGGGGTGCCGCACCTGGTGCTGGAGCGCAGCCGCATTGCCGAACGCTGGCGCACCGGGCGCTGGGATTCGCTGGTGGCCAACGGTCCGGCGTGGCACGACCGCTTTCCGGGGATGGAATTCGATGATGTCGATCCGGACGGTTTCGCCCACAAGGAACGCGTCGCCGACTACTTCGAAGCCTATGCGAAGAAATTCAATGCGCCGATCCGCACCGGCGTCGATGTGAAAAGCGTGGTGCGCAATGTCGGGCGTCCGGGCTTCACCGTCGAGACCTCCGAGGGCGTGATCGAAGCGGCCCACGTCGTCGCCGCCACCGGCCCGTTCCAGCGTCCGGTGATCCCGCCGATTGCGCCGAAAGATGAGCGCCTGCTGCAGATTCACTCGGCCGACTATCGCAACCCGCAGCAACTGCCGGCCGGCGCAGTGCTGGTGGTCGGCGCCGGTTCGTCGGGCGTACAGATCGCCGATGAATTGCAGCGCTCGGGCAAGCAGGTTTACCTCTCGGTCGGCGCCCACGACCGCCCTCCCCGCGCTTACCGCAACCGTGATTTCTGCTGGTGGCTGGGCGTGCTCGGCGAGTGGGATCAAGCCGCTATGAAACCCGGCCGCGAGCACGTGACCATCGCCGTCAGCGGCGCCCACGGTGGCCGCACCATCGACTTCCGTGGCCTGGCCCATCGCGGCATGACCCTGGTCGGCGTCACCGAATCGTTCAGCAACGGCGTGGTGACCTTCAAACAGGACCTGCGCGACAACCTCAAGCGTGGCGACGAGAACTACCTCGCACTGCTGGATGCCGCCGACGCCTACATCGAACGCAACGGCCTCGATCTACCGCTGGAACCGGAAGCCCGCGAAACGTATCCGGATCCTGAATGCGTGAAAAACCCGCTGGCCGATCTCGATCTGGCCGCCGCCGGTATCACCTCGATCATCTGGGCCACCGGGTTTGCCGTGGACTATTCGTGGCTGAAAGTCGCCGCTTTCGACGACAACGGCAAGCCGCAACATCAGCGCGGTGTGTCCAGTGAATCGGGCGTGTATTTCCTCGGCTTGCCGTGGCAATCGCGACGCGGCTCGTCGTTCATCTGGGGCGTGTGGCACGACGCCAAATACGTGGCCGATCACATCGCCACTCAGCGCAAATACCTGGCCTATCGCGATGCCGAACAACGCGAAGCCGCGCTGCACAACCACGCTGTCGACACCGTCGACGCTTGATTTCCCTCTTCAATCCCGGCGCCCATCGCGCCGGGCCCGATTTCGTCAGGAGCCGCACATGAGTCAGCCAACCCACACCCGCATCCGCATGTTCAACACCAAGGACACCTACCCGAACCAGACCCTGGATAACGATCTGTGCCAGGCGGTGCGCGCCGGCAATACCGTGTATGTCCGTGGTCAGGTCGGGACCAATTTCGACGGTGAACTGGTCGGCCTCGGCGACCCGCGCGCGCAGACCGAACAGGCCATGCGCAACGTCAAGCAACTGCTCGAAGAGGCCGGCAGCGACCTCAGCCATATCGTCAAGACCACCACTTACCTGATCGACCCACGCTACCGCGAGCCGGTGTACCAGGAAGTCGGCAAATGGCTGAAAGGCGTGTTTCCGATCTCCACCGGGCTGGTGGTGTCGGCTTTGGGTCAGCCGCAGTGGCTGATGGAGATTGATGTGGTTGCGGTGATTCCCGAGTAATTCGACCTTAGCGAAAGGAGGCCACACATGACATTTTCCATCGCCGCCCGTTGCCCCGAAACCGGCCAGTTCGGCATCGCCATCAGTTCCTCCAGCATCGCCGTCGGCGCCCGCTGCCCTTGGTTGTTGCCGGGTGTTGGCGCGGTGTCGAGCCAGAACATCACCCTGCCGTCGCTCGGTCCGGAAGTGCTCGCTTTGATGGAGCAAGGCCTGGCACCCGAGGCTGCACTGGACAAGGTGCTGACCCGCAACGGCTACAGTCAGTACCGGCAGATCACGGCGATCAATCACCTCGGCCAGACCGCGCATTTCAGCGGCGCGCAGACCCTCGGCGTGCACAACGCCGTGTCCGGCGAGCAATGCGTGGCGGCGGGCAACATGCTCGCCGGGCGCTCGGTGATCGAAGCCATGGTCAGCGCGTTCGAAGAAGGCGAAGGGCAACTGGCCGATCGCCTGATCAAGGCCTTGCACGCCGCCCAGTCCTTGGGTGGTGAAGCAGGTCCGGTGCATTCGGCAGCGGTGGTCGTGGTGGGTGAACTGACCTGGCCCATCGTCAACCTGCGGGTGGACTGGGCCGATGCAGACCCGATCGGCCAATTGCAAAAACTCTGGGACGCCTATTGCCCGCAGCTTCAGGACTACATCGACCGCGCCCTCGATCCGGCCAAGGCGCCGGGTTATGGAGTTGCCGGAGACGACCGATGAGCGACAGCGTCGCGTTGCTCAAGACGCTGGTGGAGTTCGACACCACCAGCCGCGAGTCCAACCTGCAATTGATCGACTTCGTGCGCAGCTACCTCGAAGGTTTCGATGTGCCGTGCGAGCTGATCTACAACGATGAGCGCAGCAAGGCCAATCTGTTCGCCACGATCGGCCCGGCCGATCAACCGGGCATCGTGTTGTCGGGGCACACCGATGTGGTGCCCGCCGATGGCCAGCCGTGGACGCTGCCGCCGTTCGAACTCAGCGAGCGCGACGGCAAGCTTTACGGTCGTGGCACCGCAGACATGAAAGGCTACATCGCCTGCGTGCTGGCGCTGCTGCCGTCGTTGATCGAAGCACCGCTGCGCCTGCCGGTGCACATTGCCCTGTCGTACGACGAAGAAGTCGGCTGCCTCGGTGTGCGCTCGCTGCTCAAGGTGCTGGAGCAACGTCCGGTCAAACCGCTGCTGTGCATCATCGGCGAGCCGACCGAGCTCAAACCGGTACTTGGGCACAAGGGCAAACTGGCTGTGCGCTGCGATGTCCAGGGTCATGCCTGTCACTCGGCCTACGCGCCGCTCGGAGTGAACGCCATCGAGTGCGCCGCCGAGCTGATCGGCGAGCTCGGACGTATCGGCCGGCAGCTCAAGGACGAACACGTCGATCCGCGTTTCGACCCGCCGTATTCCACGGTGCAAACCGGCGTAATCGGCGGTGGCAAGGCGTTGAACATCGTCCCCGCCGATTGCCGTTTCGACTTCGAAATCCGCGCCCTGCCCTCGCAGGATCCGGCGCTTGTCGCCCAGCAACTCAAGGCCTACGCCGAACAGCAAATGCTGCCGCGCATGCGGGCCGTCAGCGAGCAGAGCGATATCCGGTTCAGCGAACTGTCGGCGTATCCGGGGCTGGCGACGGATGCCCGGAGCCAGGCTGCCGAATTGATTGCCACGTTCTGTGGTTCGGACGATTTCGGTACTGTTGCGTTTGGGACCGAAGGTGGCTTGTTTGACGCAGTGGGGATTCCCACGGTGGTGTGCGGCCCCGGCAGCATGGATCAGGGCCACAAGCCGGACGAGTTCGTCAGCGTCGATCAGCTCACGGCCTGCGATGAGATGCTGCAACGGATGCTGGCGTCTATTCGCCTTTGAAAGACCGGTCTGGCTGCCGGATTCAAATCCGCAGCCGAGCCGCAATAACACCGACAGACAGCTGCTCCAATGGAGGTCAGCTGCGTTGTCGTTCATGGTGCTGAAACACCCGAGACAGAGCGTTTTCAGCTGACCGGAGAGCCTCGTTTTTTTAACGCCTGAAGCAACAAAACTACTAATTTATCTCTCCCCTTTCCTTGCCCATGATCAACCCCAACAAGAAATGCGCCGTCCGTGCCGGCGCTCACTGAAGTACGTCCACGTACTCGTCCTTGCCTTGGAGTTCGTCATGGCCACCTCTGCAACAACGTCCGCACCGCTCATTGAGAAACACACGATCGGCTATGTGCCGCCCGAAGATCGCCACGGAAAGGTTCGGGATCTGTTCACCCTCTGGTTCGGCGGCAATATCGCGCCGTTGCCCATCGTCACCGGCGCCCTCGGCGTGCAGCTGTTTCACCTGAATCTGGTGTGGGGCATCGTCGCCATTCTGGTTGGCCATCTGGTCGGCGGTGTGCTGATGGCGCTGCACTCGGCGCAGGGCCCGCAGATGGGCATTCCGCAGATGATCCAGAGCCGCGCGCAGTTCGGCTCCCTCGGCGCGCTGCTGGTGGTGTTGATTGCCGGCGTCATGTACATCGGCTTCTTCGCCTCCAACATCGTGCTGGCCGGCAAGTCGCTGCATGGCGTGGTCGACAGCGTTCCGGTGCCGGTCGGCATCCTCATCGGCGCGCTGGGTTCGGGGATCATCGGGATCATCGGGTACCGCTTCATCCACGTGCTCAACCGCATCGGCACCTGGGTCTTGGGGATCGGCATCGTGGTCGGCTTCGGCTACATCCTCACCCACATCCAGACCGATGATTTCCTCACACGCGGCAGCTTCAACCTCTCGGGCTGGCTGGCAACTGTGTCGCTGGCAGCGCTGTGGCAGATCGCGTTTGCGCCGTACGTCTCGGACTACTCGCGTTACCTGCCAGCGAATGTGCCGGTGGCAGCGACCTTCTGGACGACCTATCTGGGTTCGGCGCTAGGTTCGAGCCTGTCGTTCGTGTTCGGCGCCGTCGCCGTGCTGGCAACGCCAGTGGGTATGGACACCATGGACGCGGTGAAACTCGCCACCGCCGCCATCGGCCCGCTGATGCTGGTGCTGTTCCTGCTCAGCGTGATCAGCCACAACGCCCTCAACCTGTATGGCGCGGTGCTGTCGCTGATCACCCTGGTGCAGACTTTCGCTTACCGCTGGATCCCGACCGCCAAGAGCCGCGCCGTGATTTCGATCATCGTCCTGCTGGCCTGCTGCTTCGCTGCGGTCGGCGCCTCGGCAGACTTCATCGGCCACTTCGTCGACATGGTGCTGGTGTTGTTGGTCGTACTGGTGCCGTGGACCGCGATCAACCTGATCGACTTCTACGCCATCCACAAAGGCCAGTACGACATCGGCTCGATCTTCCAGGTCGACGGCGGCATCTACGGCCGTTACAACCCGCAGGCCTTGCTGGCTTACGCGATCGGTATCGCGGTGCAGATTCCGTTCATGAACACGCCGCTGTACGTCGGGCCCGTGTCGGCGCACATCAACGGCGCGGACCTGTCGTGGCTGGTTGGCCTGCTGGTGACCTCTCCGCTGTATTTCTGGCTGGCGACTCGTGACAGTGCTTATCGTCGGCGGCTGACTTCCGGAAAACTGGCGAACAATCTGTAAGTCATCCGTTTTGCGCTGACACGCGAAGGCCCTCGCAAATGAGGGCCTTTTTTTGTTTTGGATGGAGCCGTCTATTTAGCTTTGAACGCCTCACGCCGCGCCTGTCGTTCGGCGGCGTACGCCTCTTGCGGCTGGCTGATCAGATCCTCACGGCGCAACACTTCACCGCAGTGATCGCACAACGGCCCGAGTCCGGCGCTGTGGTTGCAGTTCTTGTGGGTCATGTTCACCGCCAGCCCTTCCTCCGGCGACTTGCACCAGGTCTCGCCCCAGGCACGTAACGCAATCACCACCGGGTAAAACGCCTCGCCCTTTGCAGTGAGGTGGTACTCGTAGCGTTTCGGCCGCTCGTTGTACAAGCGACGCTCGACCAGTCCGTCCGCCTCCAGACTTTTCAGACGGGCGGCGACCATCTGCGGCGTGCCGCCGGTCTGCGCCAGGATCTCGTCATAGCGGTGGCTGCCCATGAACAATTCGCGCAAAACCAGCACCGTCCAGCGGTCGCCGACGATCGACTCGGCCCGGGAAATCGGGCACAGCGTGTCGGGAAGACTATCGTTTACAGCCATCAGGGCTTGCCTCTTTCACAGTTACTATGATTATCATATTAACACGATGCGGGAACAAGCCCTGAGCATCGATCACTCTCATTGCCGGAGTACATCGTCATGTCGAAACCTCTTTATCCGCTCGACAGAACCGCCTACCTGCTGGTCGATCCGTACAACGATTTTCTCTCCGACGGCGGCAAGATCTTTCCGCTGCTCAAACCGATGGCCGAGCAGAACGGCTTGCTCGACAACCTGCGCAAACTCGACCGCGCCGTGCGGGCCCTGCCGATTCCGGTCGTCATCGTACCGCATCACCGCTGGGTAAAAGGTGACTACGAGAACTGGGATCACCCCACCCCGACCCAACAAAAGATCATGCACATGCACCACTTCGCGCGCGGCGAATGGGGCGGTGAATGGCACCCGGATTTCGCGCCGAAGGACGGCGACATTGTGGTTCAGGAACACTGGGGCTCCAGCGGTTTCGCCAACACCGACCTGGACTTTCGCCTGAAACAGCAAGGCATCACCCACGTGATCATTGTCGGCCTGCTGGCCAACACCTGCATCGAAGCCACCGCCCGCTACGCGTCGGAACTCGGTTACCACGTCACTCTGGTACGGGATGCGACCGCCGCGTTCAAAGAGGAAATGATGCACGCCGCCCATGAACTCAACGGTCCGACGTTCGCCCATGTCATCACCACTACAGACGAACTGATCGCCAACCTTCAGTCGCAAGGTGACGCAAAATGACTCTGACCGGCCACCTGCTGATCGGCGCCGCTGACGTCCCCGCTACCGAGGGCACGATGAAGGCGCTGAACCCGGCAACCAACCAATTGCTCGAACCGGAATTCGCCCTCGGCGGTGCGTCGCAGATCGATCAGGCGGCAACCCTCGCTGATGCGGCCTTCGACAGCTACAGCCACACCTCGCTGGCCGAGCGTGCGGCGTTTCTGGAAAGCATCGCCGACAACCTCGACGCCGTCCGTGAGGAGCTGGCCGCCCGCGCCGCACTGGAAACCGGCCTGCCCCAGGCACAACTGGAGGGCGAAGCCGCCAAGGCCGCCACCCAGTTCCGCCAGTTCGCCGACGTGGTGCGCAAGGGTCGCTTCCTGCAATTGGCGATCGACCCGGCGCAACCCGATCGCCAGCCGCGGCCACGGATGGATCATCGCCTGCAAAAAGTCGCCATCGGCCCGGTGGCGATCTTCGGAGCAAGCAATTTTCCGATCTCCTATTCAGTGGCCGGCGGTGACACCGCGTCGGCACTCGCGGCCGGTGCAACGGTGATTCTCAAGGCGCATAACGCGCATCCCGGTGCCTCGGAAATCCAGGCGCGCGCCATCCGTAAAGCGGTGCAAATGCACGGTCTGCACGAAGGGGTTTTCTCCATGGTGCGCGGTGGTGGCAATGCCATCGGTGAGGCGCTGGTCGATCATCCTTTGATTAAAGCGGTGACGTTCACCGGTTCAGAGGTGGGCGGCATGGCGCTTTATCGTCGCGCGCAATTACGGCCTGATCCGATCCCGGTGTTCACCGAAATGACCAGCGTCAACCCGACGTTCATTCTGCCCGCAGCGCTGTCCGCGCGTGGCGGTGAAATCGGCGATGGCTTTGTCGAGCGGATGCTGGTGAATGTCGGGCAGGCCTGTCTGTGTCCGTCGATCCTGATCGCGGTCGAGGGCGAAGGTCTGCAAGCGTTACGCAGCGCCATGATCAAGCGGGTCAGTGCAGCGTCGGCGCGTACGATGCTGACGCCGGGGATTCACGGTTCATACGTCAAAGGGCTGGTGGCAATGGAAAGCGTGGGGGCCAATCTGGTGGCGGTCGGCGCGCCGGCGGATGGTCAGTTTGAGGGACGCTCGGCGTTGTTGGAAGTTGACGGCCAAGGCCTGCTCAGCGAACCGGCGCTGGCCCATGAAGTGTTCGGTCCGGCGGCGCTGTTGGTAACGGTCAGGGATGATGAAGAGTTGCTGGCGGTCGCCCGTTCGTTCAAGGGTCAACTGAGCGCAGCCATTCACCTTGAAGACCGCGATCTGGATCTGGCCCGGCGTCTGCTACCGATCCTCGAGCGCCGCACCGGACGCATCGTGGTCAACGCTTTCGCCCATCCGCAGGAAGTGACCTTCGCCACCGTACACGGCGGGCCGTTCCCGGCCACCTCGGACAGCCGTTTCACCTCGGTCGGCATGACCTCGATCGAGCGCTTTTTGCGGCCGGTGGCGTATCAGGGCTTTCCCGATGCATTACTGCCGGAGGTGTTGCGCGACGCCAATCCACTCGATCTGCCCCGCAGCATCGACGGCCAATAAAAAATGCCCGGTTCGGCGGATCACCGAATCGGGCATGCTTGTTCAATCAAATAAGCAGGTCCTCATAGAAAGCGCCGTACGGAAGCTCGGGGTGTTCGATCTGGATTTCCAGAATCCACACACCGGCATTCGGCGCCTGATCGAAGTCACCAAGATTGCCGCCGCGATAGATCGCGTGAGGGAAATCGCTGACCCGGTGGCCCTTGATGTCCAGGTTCAGTTTCCAACCCATCGCCTCGGCCTGATCGGTGGCGTAACGGTACAGCCCGACACCGGTCACGCCCTTGCGCCAGAAGGTTTCGACCTTGTCGAAGAGTTCTTTGGAGGCCGCCGCGCAAGCGACCATTTGTGGGTCGGAACCGGTGACATACGTCGCCCCGGCATCGCCTTCGTGACCTTCCCAGACCACGCCCATGTCGATGAAGAAAATGTCGTTCTCGCCCAGCACCGGATCGCCGTCGGAACGCTCCTTGAAGGTCTTCAGCGTGTTGGCGCCGAAGCGGATCAGCAGCGGATGCCAGATCCGGTCCATGCCCAGTTCGACGAGAATTTCCTTGCCCCGCGCATGGGCTTCAGATTCGCGCATACCGGGTTTGATCACCTTGGCGATCTCGTCCACGGCCTTCCAGGTCAACTGCTGGGCGTGGCGCATGGTTTCCAGCACAAAACGCTCACCTACCGCTTCTTTCCCGCTCAGGGCTGTGGTCATCGCTGATTCCTTCTGGCTAATCGCTTGCGCTGTATAGTTTTTTATATTGCGAAACAGGACGCCTAAGATACAACCATGACACAACGTGTCAATTCTCTTCTGCGCGCACCACACCGCGCTCTTCCAGCAAGCGCACAAACATGCTCAGACTGCGCGAAACCGTGCCCCGCCGCCATACCAGCCACGTCGTCAGATAGCGGAAATCCGACGCCAGCGGCCATACGCTGACCGTCGCGCAGCCGGGCATGCTTTGCAGCATGCTGCGTGGCATCAGGGCCAGGCCGGCGCCGGCACTGACACAGGCGAGCATGCCGTGATAAGACTCCATTTCGAAGATCTTGCCGGGCACGGCAGCATCGGTGCTGAACCATTTTTCGAAGTGATGGCGATAGGAGCAGTTCGAACGGAATGCATAGATGTTCTCGCCATTCACGTCCGCAGCGCGCTGGATCGGCCCGTGATGAAGTGGAGAGATGATGACCATTTCCTCTTCGAACGCCGGAATGCCTTCCAGCGCCGGATGCAGGACCGGGCCGTCGACGAACGCGGCCGCCAGGCGACCGGAAAGCACACCGTCGATCATCGTCCCGGACGGACCGGTCGACAGGTCCAGATCGACCTTGGGATGTTGCTGGTTATAGGTCGCCAGCAAACCGGGAATCCGCACCGCCGCCGTGCTTTCGAGCGAACCCAGCGGGAACGCCCCTTGCGGTTCCTCGCCGGCCACCGTGGCGCGGGCTTCCTGGACCAGGTCGAGAATGCGCCGCGCGTATTCAAGAAAACTCCAGCCGGCCGGCGACAGGCGCAAACGGCTTTTCTCGCGGATGAACAGGTCGACGCCTAGATCCTCCTCCAACTGCTTGATGCGCGTCGTCAGGTTCGACGGCACGCGATGGATCTGCGCCGCCGCAGCACTGATGCTGCCGTGCTCGGCAACGGCCTTGAAGATTTCCAGTTGCACCAGATCCACAGTCATTCTCCAATCGTGAAAGAAACGCTCTTTATTATTCAGTTTCCAGAAACCAAACGCCACCCTACTCTGAGCGCATCCACTGACCTCGCAGGACGATGCCATGAGCCCGATTTCCAGCCAGACCCACGCCATCTCGATCAACCCCGCCACCGGCGAGCAGATCGGTCACTACGCGTTCGAATCCGCCGAAGCCCTCGACGCTGCACTGACCCGCGCCGCATTCGGCTTCAACAAGTGGAAACGCAAACCGCTGCAGGATCGCTCCCGCGCCCTGACCGCGCTGGCCGGCGCCCTGCGGGACAGCAGCGAAGCCATGGCGACCATGATCACCCGGGAAATGGGCAAGCCGATCGCCCAGGCCCGTGGCGAAATCGAGAAATGCGCCAAACTCTGCGAGTGGTACGCCGAACACGGCCCGGCCATGCTCAACGCCGAAGCGACGCTGGTCGAAGGCGGCAAGGCGCGCATCGAGTATCGTCCGCTCGGACCGATCCTCGCCGTGATGCCGTGGAACTTCCCGATCTGGCAGGTGCTGCGCGGCGCCGTCCCGGCGCTGATCGCCGGCAACACCTACGTGCTCAAGCATGCGCCGAACGTGATGGGCAGCGCCTATCTGTTGCGCGACGCCTTCACCCGCGCCGGTTTTGCCGATGGCGTGTTCGAAGTGATCAACGTCACCCCGGAAGGCGTGTCCAGCGCCATTGCTGATCCGCGCATTGCTGCCGTGACCCTGACCGGCAGCGTCCGTGCCGGCATGGCCATCGGCGCACAGGCCGGTGCCGCGCTGAAGAAATGTGTACTGGAACTGGGCGGCTCCGATCCGTTCATCGTGCTCAATGACGCCGATATCGACGAAGCTGTGCAAGCAGCCGTCATCGGTCGTTACCAGAACTCAGGGCAAGTCTGCGCCGCCGCCAAACGCCTGATCATCGAAGAAGGCGTGGTCGAAGAGTTCACCCGCAAATTCGTCGAAGCCACCCGTCAGTTGAAGATGGGTGATCCGTTGGCCGCCGACAATTACATCGGCCCGATGGCCCGTTTCGATCTGCGCGACGAGCTCGATCAACAAGTGCGCGACACCCTCGAAGAAGGCGCCACCCTACTGCTCGGTGGCGGCAAGGCCGAAGGCCCCGGCAATTACTACGAGCCGACCGTGCTGGCCGATGTCACCGACCGCATGACCTCGTTCAAACAGGAACTGTTCGGCCCGGTGGCCTCGATCATCACCGCCCGCGATTGCGCTCACGCCGTGGCCCTGGCCAACGACAGCGAGTTCGGTCTGACCGCCACGATCTACACCGCCAACGTCGCCCTGGCTCAGCAACTGACCAGCGAACTGGAAACCGGCGGCGTGTTCATCAACGGCTACTCCGCCAGCGACCCGCGCGTGACCTTCGGCGGCGTGAAGAAAAGCGGTTTCGGCCGTGAGCTGTCGCACTTCGGCGTGCGCGAGTTCTGCAATGCGCAGACGGTGTGGCTGGATCGCCGCTGATCCAATGAAAAGAAGCCCGGAAGCGTTTTGCGCTTCCGGGCTTCTTCATTTATGCCGCAGCCTGTTGGGGTTCCGACTCCGTCCGATCTTTGCTTAATAGCCCCAGCACCACAGCCGCCGACACCAGCGTGATGATCGTCAGGATGTGCAGCAGGTACTGAAACGCCGAAGCGTAACCTTGAACCAGACGCTCATTGGCCAGGCCCGGAACCGTGTTGATCGCATGGGCCATGTCACCGGTGGTTACCCGGTGCGCGGTCTCGGCAATCAGCGCTGCATCTGCACCGTTGGCCACAGCCTGCAGATCGGTATGCAGCAGCGAGGCAATAATCGCCGCCACGCTCGCCAGTGCTATCCCTTCACCCGCCACCCGCACCGTGTTGAAAATCCCGGCCGCCATTCCGGCGCGCTCTTTCGGCACCACGCTGACCGACAGTCCATCCATCAAGCCCCACGGCAGGCCCGCGCCGATCCCGATCAACACCATCGGCACCACCAGCGCGAATTTCGGCTCGCCGACGTTGTACAGGCTCAGCCAGTGCAGCCCCACGGCGGCAATCAAAAAACCCACGCCCGACAAGACTCCCGCCGAAACAAAACGAGTCATGGACGCCGCCAGCATCGGCACCACCAGCATCGGTGCCGAGAGCGCCAGCAACAGCAGACCGGCATCGATTTCACTCAAGCCTTCGACACCGATAAAGCGCAGCGGCAGCATGACCACCAGCACGATGTAGCAATAGCAGGTGCCGATCGGCAGCATCTGCACGCCGACGAAGCGCGGAAAGCGGAACAGCGTCAGATCGAGCATTGGACGTTTGACGCGCATTTCGATGCAGACGAACAGTGCCAGCAACAACGCCGAAGCACCCAACAGACCGACCACTAAAGGACTGCCCCAACCGCTTTCGGGCGCCTGGATCACACCGAACGTGAACAGCGCCAGCATCGAGCTGAACGTCACGGTACCCGGCCAGTCGAGACCGCTGGCGTCGGGGTCACGGGTTTCACGCATGCGCGGCAGGCCGAAGACCATCGCGATCACACCAATCAGCGCGGTAAACACAAAGATCGCGCGCCAGTTGAACGCCTCGATCAACGCCCCGGCCACCAGAGGTCCGAACGCGAGACCGATGCCAAACGTGGCGCCGAGCATGCTGTACGCACGAGTGCGCGCATGGCCTTCGAATTCCTGCGCCAACGCCGCCGAACCACTGGCCAGCGCCGCCGCACCGGCCACGCCCTGAATCGCCCGAAGCACATCCAGCCAGAACACCGAAGGCGCCAGGCTCTGGGCAATCGACGCTGCGGTGAATAACAGCATGCCGGCAGTGAACAGGCGCTTGCGTCCATAGACGTCGGCGAGCGCCCCGGCCGCCATCAGCAAACTGCCGAACGACAACATGAACGCATTGGTGATCCAGGTCAGCGCCACCGGGCTGCCGCCCAGGTCACGGCCGATGGCCGGCGTTGCCACCGCGCCACCGGTAAAACTTAACGGAAGGACCAGCGCCGACAGGCAAATGGCCGCGAGGATCAGCAGCTTTTCGCGCGCGCCCTGGTATTGGGAGACGGTTGTCATGGATTTCATCCAATGAATAGAAAACAAGGCTGCGATCAACAGAGCGCAGCCTGCGATGGCTTCAACGGAGGGTTACGTCAGTCCTTGAAATCCGTGGACAACGCCAGCTCATTCCACTCGGCCAACTCCTGCGCCACCAAGCGGTTCTTCGCCTCGATTCGCGCGACCGTGTCGCTGCCCAATGCCAGCCGCTGCGGCGGGTTCGGTGCGTTGACCAGCGCCAGCATCGCTTCGGCAAACTTCTGCGGATCACCCGGTTGCGCATGGTTGGCCGCTTCAGCAAAGGTGCGCATCTTGCCGACGGTTTCGTCGTAGTCCGGCAGCACCAATGCGGTCTTGACCAGCGACTGTTCGTCGAGGAAGTCAGTGCGGAAGAAGCCCGGTTCGACCACCGTGGCATGAATGCCCAGCGGCGCCAGTTCCTGATGCAGCGCTTCGCTGATTCCTTCCACTGCGAACTTGGTCGAGCCGTAGACACCCCAGCCCACGTAGGCCTGATAACCGCCAATCGACGAGATGTTGATGACCCGTCCGCTGCGCTGGATGCGCATGTGTGGCAGCACGGCGCGGGTGACGTTGAGCAGACCGAACACGTTGGTGGCGAACAGGCGCTCGGTTTCGCTGGCGCTGGTTTCTTCGACGGCACCCAACACGCCGAAGCCGGCATTGTTGATCAGCACGTCGATGCGACCGAAGCGCTTGATGCCTGCTGCCACCGCTTGGTGGGCTTCCTCTTCGCGGGTGACGTCCAGCCGCACGGCCAGCAGGTTCGGGTGATCGCCGAGGCAGTCGGTGATGTCTTGCGGGTTGCGGGCGGTGGCAATCACCGCGTCACCGGCACGCAGGGCCTGTTCAGCGATAAGGGTGCCAAAACCACGGGAAGCTCCGGTAATCAGCCAGGTACGCATATCAACTCCTCCTGTCGGTGACCCTGGCGAGATTGCCGGGGCCTTCTTGATGAGTTGAGTCGACTTTAAAGCCGTGCTACTGATGTGATAATCCCAACAAATTTGCATGACTTTGTGAAAGGCGTTCACAAATGAAAACCCCGTCCACGGCGGATCTGCCGATCTTTCTCTGCATCGCCCAGCACCTGAATTTCAGCCGTGCGGCGGTGGATCTGGGCCTGACACCGTCCGCGCTGAGTCATTCGTTGCGGGCTCTGGAAAATCGCCTAGGCGTGCGCCTGTTCAATCGCACCACCCGCAGTGTGGCGCTGACCGAAGCGGGCGAGCGGTTATACGCGCGGCTGAAACCGGCGTTTCGCGACATCGACGACGCCCTCGAAGACCTCAATCACTTTCGCGACAAGCCTTCCGGCAACCTGCGTATCACTGCCGGGCGCCAGGCCTGTGAGCTGGTGCTGCTGCCGATTGCCAGCGAGTTCTTGCAGGCTTATCCAGACATTCGCCTGGAAGTGGTCGAAAGCGATGCGCTGCTGGATATCGTCGCCTCCGGATTCGATGCAGGTGTACGCTTCGGCAATCGGCTGGAAGCTGACATGGTGTCGATGCCCATCGGACCGAATCTGCGTTCAGTGGTGGTCGGCGCACCCGGCTTTTTCGAACGACATCCCGCGCCACAGAAACCTGAAGATTTGCATGCCCTTCCCTGCATCCGACATCGGTTCCCGAGCGGTTCGATGTACCGCTGGGAATTCGAACGGGGTGGTATAGAACAGGAAATCGAGATCAACGGCCCGCTGACGCTGGGCGATGTCAGCCTGATGATCGGCCCGGCATTGCAGGGCTTGGGACTGGCCTATGTGTTCGAGGACATGGCCCGGGAACATCTGGCGAGCGGGCGGCTGGTACAGGTGCTGGCGGACTGGTGCCCGTACTATCCCGGGCTGCATCTGTATTACCCGAGTCGGCGCCACGTGCCGGCACCGCTCAAGGCGTTTATCGATTTCGCCCGCAATGCCCGCGAAGGCAAAACGGGCTAAGCCGCTTTACAAATACTTCAACCAGGCAATGTCACGGCGTCGGGCCTTCAGTGCCGAAAACCAGCGCACGGCCGGGAACAAAGCGGCCGCCAGCACCATCGCCGCCAGCCAAACCGCCGTCACCGACGAGAAACCGAAATAGGTGCCCTGATTGAGCCCGAACAGCGCCACGCCGATCAGGTACAGCACCTTCAGCGCATACAAGTGCAGCAGGTAAAAAAACATCGGTGCCGAACCGAACACCGTCAGCCAGCGAATCCAGCGTCGATCCTGCGCGCGCTCGAATACCAGCAACAGCAGTAGCCCGACACTCACCGTCAACGTGATGAACAACAGCGACGGCGGGTATTTGGTGATGTTGAAAAAACTCATCAGGGTTTGCAGGCTGTTGTCACTGATCGACCACGGTTTCTCGCCATAACCGTTGACCAGTCGCACTGCCACAAAGCCCAGCAACCCGGCGACACCACCGATCAACAAACGGCGCTGGCGCACGCCGGCATCGGCTGCGCGAGCGAACCACGGCCCCAGCGCGTAACCCAGCCCGATCACGCCGATCCACGGCAGCAACGGGTACGAGGTACGCAGACGCAAGGTCTCGCCCGCCTCGATCCAGCCGCGGTCATGCAGGATTGCCCACGGTACGTGCAGCGCCGACTCGGTTGCGAAGTGCAGCCCGTCGAGCAGGTTGTGCCCGGCGATGATCGTCAGGCTCAGCGTCAACAACAGCCAGCGTGGCAGCCAGACCAGCAGCGACAACGCGATCATGCTCAGGCCGATCGCCCAGATCACTTGCAGGTAGATCACGGTCGGTGGCAACTGGAACGTCCAGGCGAAATTCACCAGAGTGAATTCAAGCGCCACCAGAAACAGTCCGCGCTTGAACAAAAAGGCACTGACGTCAGCCTTGCCGTCGTACTTCTCGCCGAACAGCCACGCCGACAACCCGGTCAGCAACACGAACACCGGTGCGCACAGATGCGCCAGGGTACGGCTGAAGAACAGCGCCGGTTCCGTGCTGGCGATGTCCATCGGGTCAGTGACCTGACGATGCAGCAGAAAGGTTTCGCGCACGTGGTCCAGCAACATGAACAGAATGACCAGGCCACGCAGCGCATCAATGGACAGCAACCGGCCAGTCGCCGAGGGGGCAGAACGGGGAACCGCAATCGTCATGGAGGTATCGCAATCGAAAGGTTGATCGATGCGACCGCCCGAAAGCGGCCACATAATTTGCGTTACCTTATAACATGAAAAACCGATCCAATCGCTAGCGGTTCTCAAACAGCGATTACGCTGTACGCAGGATTTCCAGCACGACCTGCAACGGATGGCGCAACTGTCGATCGGCCTGGCGCTTGACCTGACTGCGGCAGGAATACCCGGTGGCCAGCGCCTCGCCCTTCTCCACCGGCGCCTCGATCTGCTTCGCCCAGGATTGCTCGTAAATCACTGCCGACGTCTCGCGATTGCGCGCTTCGTGTCCGTAAGTGCCGGACATGCCGCAGCAGCCGGTGGCCTGAGTCGCGAGCTTCAGGCCAACGCGCTCGAAAACCTGCTCCCATTGCCGGGTGGCGGCCGGGGCGTTGGTTTTTTCGGTGCAGTGCGCCAGCAGGCGGAAGGGTTCGGCGCGACGTTGATCGATTTGCTCCGGCATGACCTTGAGCAACCACTCCTGCACCAGCGCCACCTCCGGGCATTTCTCCATCCCCGGCACTTTCAGATACTCCTGGCGATAGACCAGGGTCATGGCCGGGTCGAGCCCCACCAACGGCACGCCGATCTCGGCCAGTGCGCGCAATTGCCCGGCATTGCGCAGCGCCGCGCGATTGAACGCCGACAGGAAGCCCTGCACATGCAGCGGCTTGCCGTTGGCACTGAACGGTGCCAGATAGACCTGATAGCCCAGTCGCGAAATCAGCTCGATCAGATCCGCCAACAATGGCGCCTCGAAATACCGGGTGAAGGCATCCTGCACCAGCACCACGCTGCGTTCGCGCTGGGCTGCAGACAGCGCCGACAACACCTCGACCGACGCCGGCTGAACCTGCCAGCGACGCATCGCCGCGTGGAAATCGAAACGGCTGAGCAACGGCACATCGACCATGCCGCCAAGGCGCTCGATCAAGCGCCGGCTGAACGAGGCGCCCATCACGCCGTTGTAGAGCAACGGAATCCGCGCCATGTACGGAATCGTGTACTCCAGCGAAGCGATCAGATAATCCCGCGCCGGCCGCAGATAACGGGTGTGGTACAGCTCGAGAAACCGCGAGCGGAAGTCCGGCACGTTCACTTTCACCGGGCACTGCCCCGCGCAGGATTTGCACGCCAGGCAGCCGGCCATGGCGTCGTAAACCTCGTGGGAAAAGTCCTGTTCCTGCGCACGGCTGTTGCGCCAGCGCTGGAGCAACGTGCTGAAAAACGGCGGACGGCGACTGGCATCGGCCAACACATCAACACCCGCCTCGCCCTGCAACCGCAGCCATTCGCGAATCAGCGAGGCGCGGCCTTTTGGCGATTGCGCACGCTGGCGGGTGGCTTTCCAAGACGGGCACATCGCATCGTCGGGATCGAAGTTGTAGCAGGCGCCGTTGCCGTTGCAGTGCATGGCCGCGCCATAGTCCTGCCAGACTTTTTCGTCGATCTGCCGATCGAGCTCGCCGCGCAGGGTCACTTCGTCGATCTTCAGCAATGCCGCGCCGGGAATATTCGGCGTGGCGATCTTGCCGGGGTTGAACTGGTTGAACGGATCGAACGCCGCCTTCAAGGCTTGCAGCGCCGGGTACAGTTCGCCGAAGAAGGCCGGCGCATATTCCGAGCGCAGACCCTTGCCGTGCTCGCCCCACAGCAGACCGCCGTAACGCTGGGTCAGCGCGGCGACGCCGTCCGACACCGGGCGCACCAATGCGGCTTGTTGCGGATCCTTCATGTCGAGAATCGGCCGTACGTGCAGCACGCCGGCATCGACGTGACCAAACATGCCGTACTGCAACTGGTGGCTGTCGAGCAGGTCGCGCAACTCGGCGATGTACTCGGCCAGGTGTTGTGGCGGCACGGCGGTGTCTTCGACAAACGGCTGTGGGCGCGCTTCACCGGCGACGTTGCCGAGCAGGCCCACCGCGCGTTTGCGCATGCCGTAGACGCGATTCACCGCCGCATGCCCGACGGCCAGCGTGTGGCCCAGGCGCTCGACCGTGGCGTCGGTGCCCAAGTGCTGGACGAAGGCCTCGACCCGGCGTTGCAGCTCCTCGGGATCGTCGCCGCAGAACTCCACCAGGTTGATCCCCAGCGTCGGCCGCTCGGCGCTTTCCGGGAAGTACTCGGCGACGCCATGCCAGACGATGTCCTGCATCGCCAGCAACAGCACTTTGGAGTCGACGGTTTCGATCGACAATGGCTTGAGCGCCATCAACGCCCGGGCATCGCGCAAGGCATCCATGAAGCCGGCGTAGCGAATGTTCACCAGCATCGTGTGCTTGGGGATCGGCAACACGTTGAGCTTGGCCTCGACCACAAACCCCAGCGAACCCTCGGCGCCGCACAGCACGCTGTTGAGGTTGAAACGATTGTCGGCCTCGCGCAGGTGCGCCAGGTCGTAGCCAGTCAGACAGCGGTTGAGATCGGGGAAGGTTTCCCGGATCAGCTCGCCCTGCTCATCGATGATCTGCCGCGCACAGCGATACACCTCGCCGGCCCGGCCCTCGCGGGCGCATTCCGCTGCCAGCTCGCTTTCTGCCAGCGGGCGGCCGTGCAAACGTTCGCCACCGCGCAGAACCATGTGCAGTTCCAGCACGTGGTCGCGGGTCTTGCCGTAGGTGCAACTGCCCTGGCCGCTGGCGTCGGTGTTGATCATGCCGCCGACGGTGGCCCGGTTCGAGGTCGACAGTTCCGGGGCGAAAAACAGCCCGGCGGATTTCAGCGCGGCGTTGAGTTGATCCTTCACCACACCGGCCTGTACCCGCACCCAACGCTGTTCAACGTTGATTTCGAGGATGCGGTTCATGTGCCGCGACAAGTCGACGACGATGCCGTCGGTCAACGACTGGCCGTTGGTGCCGGTGCCGCCACCGCGAGGCGTGATCACCACTTTCTGGTAAGCCGGTTCGGCGATCAGACGCGCCAGCAGCGCTACGTCGTCAGCGTCACGCGGGAACACCGCCGCTTGCGGCAAGCGCTGATAGATCGAGTTGTCAGTGGCGAGCACCACGCGGCTGGCGTAGTCGGCATTGATTTCGCCGCGAAAACCGCTGGTTTCAAGGGCTTTGAGAAACTGTTGGTAGTCGGTGTTCAACGCGGTGGAAGGCGACAGCTGGGCAATCATCGGGAGGGCAATCTCGGTCAAAAACGGGCCGTGTGGCGGTGAACAGTTGTGCGCAAGGAATGATTGCGTCACGCTCCCGCCATCTCATAGGCCTTATGTTCATTGCAGAGCGATGTCGGGACAACCGTAAAATCGACCCGCAATCCATGACTAAAACGAATGAATCCGCGAACCCTCACTCCCTCGATGTCGTTGCTGCTGGCTTTTGAAGCCGCTGCACGCCATGAAAGCTACACCCGCGCCGCCCACGAACTATCGCTGACCCAGAGCGCCGTCAGCCGGCAGGTGCAGATTCTGGAAAAGATGCTCGGCATGCGCCTGTTCAGCCGCGAAGGCCGGCGGGTGATCCTTACCGACGTCGGGCGCATGTATCAGCGCGAACTGTCCGAAGCCCTCGGCCAGATCCGCAGTGCGACCTTGCAGGCCATGGCATTTGGCTCAGGCATCCACAGTTTGCGCCTGGCGACCCTGCCGACCTTCGGCTCGAAATGGCTGCTGCCGCGCTTGAAGGATTTCTACACCGCGCACCCGGGCATGACCGTTCATCTTCATTCGCGCATCGAGACGATTGACTTCGACACCAGCGAAATCGACGCGGCGATTTGCGTCGGTGGCGGTGACTGGCCGGGGCTGACCGCCCACCGCCTGCACACCGAAGAACTGGTGGTGATCGCCAGTGCGCAGCTGTCCGATGCCGAACGCCGTGCGGCCGACAAGGACATCGCCGGGCAACTGCTGCTCAACGTCAGCAGCAACGCTCAGGCCTGGTCCGAGTGGTTCAGCCATCATGCCCTGCCCCATCGCAGTATGCGCATTGGCCCGAGTTTCGAGATGACCTCGCACTTGATCCAGGCCGTGCGCGCCAATATCGGGATCGGGCTGGTGCCGAGGATTCTGGTGGAAGATGAATTGCATAACGGCGAGCTATTGCAACTGGGTGAACCGATCAGCAGCCGGCGCAGCTATTACCTGGTTTACCCGGCGCGCAATGAGTCGCTGGCGTCGCTGAAGGCGTTTCGCGACTGGTTGATGCGTACGCTTTGAAACAACCGAGGGCGCCGTTCGGCGCCCTCTGGTTTTGCTCGATCAGAATCGTGGCTTCAGCGCTTTCCAGTCAGGTTTATAGCGTTGCATCTGCCGCACATCATCGCGCTGGCGAATGCCGCAGGTCAGGTACTGGTCATGCAGCTTGCCCAGTTGATCGTGATCCAGTTCCAGCCCCAGGCCCGGCGCACGCGTGATCTTCACGCAGCCATCGACAATCGGCAGCTTGCCGCCTTTGATCACCTCTTCATCCGGCTCCTGCCACGGATAATGGGTGTCGCACGCGTAGTCCAGATTCGGCACGGCGGCCGCCACGTGCGCCATGGCCATAAGGCTGATGCCCAGGTGTGAGTTGGAATGCATCGACACGCCGAGGCCGAAGGTGTCGCACATTTTCGCCAGGGTCTGGGTATCGCGCAGGCCGCCCCAGTAATGGTGATCGGCGAGAACAATCTGCACGCTGTTCTGCGCCACGCTGCGGCGGAACTCGTCGAAATCAGTGACCACCATGTTGGTGGCCAGCGGCAGCCCGGTGCGTTTGTGCAGCTCGGCCATGCCGTCGAGGCCCGGGGTCGGATCCTCGTAATACTGCAGATCATCACCCAGCAACTCGGCCATGCGGATCGAGGTTTCCAGCGACCAGTTGCCGTTGGGATCGATGCGCAGCGGATATCCGGGAAAGGCCTTTTTCAGCGCCTTGATGCACGCCACCTCATGTTCCGGCGGCAACGTGCCGGCCTTGAGCTTGATGCTCTTGAAACCGAACGCCTCGATCATCCGCGCCGCCTGGGCGACGATCTGCTGTTCGTTCAGCGCCTCGCCCCAGTTGTCCGGTTTGTAGGGTGAATCGACGTGTTGCGCGTACTTGAAAAACAGGTAGGCGCTGAACGGTACTTCGTCGCGCACCGCCCCGCCCAGCAGATCCACCAACGGCACATTCAGGTAACGAGCCTGCAAGTCGAGAAACGCCACTTCGAACGCCGAATACGCATTGCTGACGGCCTTGCTGGCGTGGGAACCGGGCGCCAGTTCGGCACCCGCCAGACTGGCCGGTTTGTGTGCGGCAACCGTGGTCTGAACGATCCGACGCAGCTGATTAAGATTAAACGGATCGAGGCCGATCAACTGCGACTGCACCTGTTGCTGGATCGCCAGCGCCGGGGCATCGCCATAGCTTTCGCCGAGGCCGATGTAGCCGTTGTCACTCTCGATCTCGATGATCGAGCGCAGGGCAAACGGTTCGTGGATGCCACTGGCGTTGAGCAGCGGCGGATCACGGAAGGCAATCGGAGTGACGGTTACGCGAGTGATTTTCAAAATGACGCTCCTGTAGAGTCGAAATCAGTGGCTCGCCAGCGGGTTGGCCGTCGGCGCAACGGCGGTTTCGGGTTCAGGCTTTGCCGGGGTGTTGCCTTTGGCGCCTGGCGCCATGCGGGCGAAGAAGATAACTACTGCCGCTAACAGCGAAGTCGCGGCCAGGCCATACAGACCGCCCTCGATAGAGCCGGTGGTCTGTTCCAAAAAACCGAACGCGGTCGGCGCAACGAAGCCGCCGAGGTTGCCGATGGAGTTGATCAGAGCAATGACTGCCGCCGCGATGCGCGCATCCAGATAGCTCTGCGGAATCGGCCAGAACAGTGCCGAAGCCGCCTTGAAACCGATGGCCGCGAAACAGATGGCGACGAAGGCGAAAATCGGCCCGCCGGTGGTGGACATGAACATGCCGAACGCGGCGATCACCAGGGTCAGTGCGGCCCAGGCCTGCTGGAATTTCCACTTGCCCGCCAGCGCCGCAAAGCCGTACATCGCGACGATGGAAATGATCCACGGCACGGAGTTGAGCAGCCCGACCTGGAAGTCGCCCAGGTTGCCCATTTTCTTGATCATGCTCGGCAGCCAGAAGGTGGCGCCGTAGATGGTCAAGGCGATGGAGAAGTAGATGAAGCAGAACAATGCGATCTGCCGATCCGCCAACAGTTTGAACATCGATGGTTTGGCGACGTGGGTCGCTTCGCGGGCACGTTGTTCCTCGGCGATTGCCATCACCAGCGCTTCACGCTCCTCTTCGGTCAGCCACCTGGCCTGGCGCGGATGGGATTGCAGCCAGAACCAGACAAACCCGCAGAGCACCACCGACGCAGCGCCTTCGATCAGGAACATCCACTGCCAGCCGTGCATGCCCAGGCCGCTGATATGCAACAACGCGCCGGACACCGGACCGGATATCACCGAAGCAATCGCCGACCCGCTGAGAAATACCGCCATGGTCTTGCCGCGTTCAGAAGCCGGCAGCCATTGGGTGAAGTAATAAATGATCCCCGGGAAGAAGCCGGCTTCGGCAGCGCCCAGGATGAAGCGCAGCACGTAGAAACTGGTTTCGCCTTTGACGAACGCCATGGCCATCGCCGCTGCGCCCCAGGTGAACATGATCCGCGTCAGCCAGGCGCGGGCGCCGTAGCGTTGCAGAAGCATGTTGGACGGCACTTCAAACAAGGCGTAACCGATGAAAAACAGACCGGCGCCAAGGCCATAGGCGGCAGCACCGATACCCAGATCGGTTTCCAGATGACTGCGCACGAAACCGATGTTGACCCGGTCGATGTAGTTGACGATGAACATCACCACGAACAACGGCAGCACATGGCGCTTGACCTTGGCGGCAGCGCGGGCGAGTACCGTGATGTCCGGCGAACTCTGGAGGGTTTTCAAGGGGCGACTCCCGATCTTTGTTTTTGTAGGGAAGGCCTGTTCAGGCGTAGAGCGATCATGGACGGGGCAATTGATCCCGTCTAATCTAACCTGGCATTCGATTGATACCTGGATTAGATCAATGTTCGAATTGACCCAACTGCGCTGCTTCACCACTGTCGCCACCGAACTCAACTTCCGCCGCGCCGCCGAGCGGTTGAACATGACCCAGCCGCCACTCAGCCGGCAGATCCAGTTACTGGAACATCATCTGGGCGTCGAACTGTTTACCCGCAGCACGCGCAGTGTCGCGCTCACCGCCGCCGGCCGGGCGTTTTTCATCGAGGCGCAGAATCTGCTCGAACGCGCGCAACAGGCTGCCGTCACCGCCCGGCGCTTTGCCGAGGGCGATATCGGTTCGGTGAACATCAGTTTTGTCGGCAGCGCGGTGTACGAATTTCTGCCCAAGGTCATCGCCGAGGCGCGCCTCAAGCAGCCGCAGGTGAAGATCGACCTGACTGAAATGAACACCTATCAGCAACACGAAGCCCTGCGTGCCCGTCGCATCGATCTGGGCATCGTCCGCGCGCCGTTGCTCGAACCTGGTTACGCCACCGAATGCCTGGTGCGCGAGCCCTTTGTGCTGGCGGTACCGAGCGGCCATCGACTGGCGGAGGCAGACGACGTTTCAGTGAAGGACCTGGATGGGCAGCCCTTCCTGATGTATTCCCACGCCGCCTATCCGCCGTTCAACGAATTGCTCACCGGCATGCTGCGCTCGGCCCGGGTCGCTCCGGATTACGTGCAGTGGCTGGGATCTTCCTTGACGATTCTGGCGCTGGTCAACGCAGGCATGGGCCTGGCGCTGGTGCCGCGTTGCGCGACCAGTGTGGTGTTCAGGAATGTGGTGTTTCGCGAGATCGATCTGGGCGAAGGGGTGCAGAGCGAGCTGCATCTGATCTGGCGGGAGAACAACGACAACCCGGCGTTTGCGATGTTGCTGGAGGGCATTCGCCGGGCGGTGAAGGATGGATGGGGTCAGGAATGAGCTTGCGGATATGGAGGGTATTTCGGCGGAGGAGGTGCCTTTGATGCCTCGATCAATGGTTTCTCCAGCCGCTTTCCGTCCGGCCCTACAAAAAGACGCTTTATATGTGGAGGTATCAGTTGCGGTGCTCTGGCTGTCATGATGAACCCTCTGATGCCGGGCTGAATTCAACCCATTGAACCTTCGTGGAATCTATCAGCAAAAATTCGGCGCTAATAGGCTCCTTTGTTCCATCGCCATTAATCCAGCACGGGTACTGCATCACAAACTGCCCGGAGGTCGACTCCGGCGGCCACTCAACCGGCCAGCCTAGAACACGCCTTTCATCGTTCAAATGCAGAGTGATAACCCGATCGAATTGCGCAAACGCGCAGAACCATTCACTGGGATAGGAAGATTGTTTCGTTACGTTTCTGCTGCGCAACCACCTATGCAATTTGCCATTAGTTGCCAGACAACAAGCCATCAATCCCAGCAGCAAGGACGCAGAAAATGCCCAGCACGTTTCAGCTTTCGCATCCCATCTCCCTACAGAAATCCCCTGCTCTCCCACCCACACACAAACCGCCCCAATACCCAGCACCATCCCGTGAATCACAAACGTGAAAATCAACGCCTGTACAATCTGTCCGAACGTATCCGGCCGTTTGAACGCCGTCAGGGTGTAGAAAATCCAGGTCGAGACAAACCCGGGATCAGGTACTGCAACAACGGAATCACTTCTTTCACCAGATCATCCATGATCGGTCGCTCCTTGAATCAAAAAAACACTCCTCCTAAAACAGCAATGCCGGCCCGTAATGAGCCGGCATTCAAAGCCTAGTGCACGCGGGAGGAACGCTCGCGATCATCTGTCACCGCGCATTACTATCCTGCAGAATCCGATCCACGCCCTTCTCTGCCGCCATCAGCACCGCCGCATGAAGGTTGATGCATGACCTGGATCGTTTCATCATCGCCCAAGGTTTCGAGGAGTAACGCCATGACCCGTTATCAGCCATTGAATTGTGACCTTTACGACTACCTGGAAATCGCTTGCCTGCGCGGCTATCAGCTCGACATCGAGTTGATCGACGGTCAGCGGCTGATGGCCAAAGCCGTGACCACGCGAACCAGCAGTGACAAAGAAGAATTCCTGGTGATCGAGCAACAAGCCGCGCAACAGGAAATTCGCCTCGACCAACTGCTTGCCATCACGCCTCAGGAGACCAACGCCGAGTTCGGTCGGGTGATCCTTGCCGAAGGGGTTTGCGCAATCTGAACAAAAAATCCCGCTCGGAATCAACCGGCGGGATTTTTTGTGACACGTCGCTTTACGCGACGACGGGAATCACCGGATCCGCAGCAGCCAGCGCAATCGCACCGGTCAGCCGCTGGCCGGTTTGTGACCTTACAGACAGTCGCGCACCGCTTTGCGCAACGACCCGGACTTCGCCCACGGCGGCCCCTGATACAGGGAAACGCGGCTGCCGTCCTTGTACTTGACCACATCGAGAATCTCGTCGGCGGTGACGATGCTCGGCGCGGTGATCCGGTAGCCATTGGAAATCGCTGTCTGGGACGTCTTGGCAACGTCCTGCTGCCACAGGGGCAATACACAAGCGGCGTAGTCCTTGGGAGTCTTGTCGCTGGTCTTGCTGACATTCGGTTCGCCCGGCACCAGTGAAGCAGGCAACGAACAACCGGCCAATGCCGCCATCAGCATCCCCCCGATCAACATCCGCATGGTGATTCCTTCATCTGAAAAAACGCGAATGTACCCTGTAACTGTTCGGACATCCATCGTAGCGCTCTGCCTGCATTCCCTGAAAACCGGGCCGTTCAGCTCATCGACAGAAGACCTTGCCCCACACCGGAAAAATGCGGCTAATCTGTTTTACCGAGAATGTTCCGGAGGTGATCATGCGGCTCAATGAATACGAACACGAACTTCAGCGTGACCTGCAAAGCGTGGCATCGGACCTGAGATGGTCGGCGGTGGACCTCAAGCGTATCGCCGAGCAACTGCGCCAGTCGGGCAACGAGGCGGACGCCCAGGCGGTACTGCGATCCTGCGAGGTACTGCAAAGCGATGAAGAACGCCTGCAACTGTACGCCCGGGAAGTGAAAGCCCGCGCCATCAGCCGAACCAAAGTCCACTGAACCTCACCCTTCCATAGCAAAAGCCCCGGACAACCGGGGCTTTTTCTTCACAGACCTTCAGTCTGCCTTGCGACCGCGTGCGCGGCTTTTGTACCCCGGCAGCGCGGCGGCGTACGCCAGCGCTTCCTCGCGACTGGCAAACGAAGCGAGCCGGTCACCCTGCGTGCAGACCCGCCACGGGCCGTTGTTGACGCTGAGTACGTCGTAGCCATTCATGTGCATTTTGTTCAGCATCGCCATGCTCATAGGCACCTCCTGTCTGCTGAAGAACTTTTCCACCTTACACCCGCAATGCCCCCTGTGCCGACCGAACGTCGCACCGCGGCCGCGTCAAGTCTCCGGCACTTTTGCCGCTGCCAGGCACTCAGAAGCTCTAGACCGGCAGCGGCCCAAATATTGCTAATTCATGACAGATTTATGACAACCGACATTCGGGTAACACATGAAAGTACGAGCAACGGTCATCTGCGAGCAGGACCGACACATTCTTCTGGTGCGCAAACCCAGGTGCCGCTGGACGCTGCCGGGCGGCACCGTCGAGCCGGGAGAAACCCGCGCGCAAGCCGCCGCCCGCGAACTCAAGGAAGAGACCGGACTGGACAGCGATGAGATGCTCTATCTGATGGAGTTGCAGAACGGCAGCACCCGGCACCACGTCTACGAGGCGTCGGTGCTGAACATCGATCAGGTTCGCCCGCTGAATGAAATTGTCGACTGTCTCTGGCACCCGCTCGATGCGGTGCAGAATCTGAACGTCAGTAACGCTACGCTGAACATCGTCCGCGCCTTCCAGCGACGTCTTTGACCGTCAGCCGGCGAAAGCCCGGCGTCCGGCGCTCATTTCGGTGCGCAATTCACCGATGAAATTGGAAATGTCACGAATGGTGACCAGATGCTCCGGGGAAACCCCGTTGAGCAACAGCTCGACACGCCCGCTGTCGGGTTCGTAAACCTTGATCTGCAAGAGTCCCTGCGCCGTTTCGGTGCAATCGCAATACAGCGGCGAGAAGCCGGATTCGACGATGCGGCAAATATCGGCAATGGCAATCATGGGGGCACGCCTCACAGGCGTTGACTCGGGCAACCCGATGAGCATAGATGAGCTTTTATCGCCCCGCTTGCGCCGACACCTGCAGAATTTGCCAACCGCTTCACATTTCACATCACCGCACTCAGTGGGCGTCATGGTCCCAGATCCAGTTCCAGATCCCTGGCAGGTTCACCGGTTTCGACGACTCACGCACGGTGCGCGCCAATGCGGCTTTTTCCAATGTCGCGCGATCATCATAGAACGGTTTTTCTGCCAGTCGCACGCCGGTGGCAGCGGCGCTGTCGAGCAGAATCTCTAAGTACTCGCGGGTGTGGCGAGCGGTGTAACGGTTGAGGTCATGGAAGGTCACCACCACCGGAATCACCCCGTCCACCGTTGGCAGTTCACCGAGGGCAATCCGTTCGCGGACTTCCGATAGCTGACGCAGCATGTTCGCCCGCCGCCGGGGACTGGCGTTGAAGCCCCAGATCTTGCCGTCATTGGCGCTCAGATCGGTCAGCAACACCTGCATATGGTGCTGCTGATAAGCGGCGAAGGTGCGTTTGTCGTAGTTCCAGAATGGCGGGCGCAATAACGTCGGCGGCGCGCCGGTGATCGCCACGATGTCTGCCGAGCCGTTGGTCAGCGAGGTTTCGAGCTCATCAGGATCGAGCAATCGATGATTGGTGTGCCAATGGGTAGCGGTGTGAAAACCCAGAATGTGCCCTTCAGCATGCTCGCGACGCATGACCCGCCGGCCGATCTCGCTGTTGCCCGCCCGTGGAGCGCGGGTCTGGACGAAAAACACCGCTTTGATCCCCGGTTGCAGCGGGTTGTCCTTGAGGCTGTCGAGCACGGTGTCGGTGGGATTGAACAAACTGGAAGCGCTGGGGCCGTCATCGAAGGTCAACAGAAACCGCACAGGCGCCTGGGCCTTGAGCCGGGTCTCGGTCTGCGCGGTCATTTCGATGGGAGCGGCGATGCATCCGGCCAACCCGACGGCCACCGCCATCGCGCAGAAAAGCTTGAACCACTGTGTCATGTTTTGCCTTGAGCCCGACCGTAGCGGTCATGTTGTCGATTGGCAAAACTCCTTCGCCGCTGCTGCCTCCCTGCGACCCAATGAGATGGGCCGAGGTTGGATAAAGATACACAGGGTTTGGTTCCAGCGCTCGCTCAGCGTGCCAGCGCCTGTTGAAACGAGCTGTCGATGATCCCCGCTGTGGCCAGCGGTGCCGGCAGCGCCTTGACCTTGAACAGGAAGTCGGCGGTGCTTTGCAGATCGGCGGCGGCCTGTTGATCGACCGGGCCGACCGTCATGTGCGCCTGGCGCAACCAGTGCCGCGAAACCTGCTGATCGAGATTGGCCTTCTTCGCCCACAGGTCGGCGTATTCGTCGGTGTGGCTGTCGACCCAGGCCCGGGCCTGCTTCAGGCGCCCGAGGAAATCGGCGATCGCTTCGCGCTTGCTGTCGATGGACGGCGCCGATGCCGCAATGGCGCTCAAGCCCGGCATCAGGTTTTTCGCCGTCAGAATCGGCCGCGCACCCGAGAACACGATCTGCTGGGAAATGTACGGTTCCCAGACCGGGAACGCATCGATGCTGCCTTGCGGTAGCGCCGCCGCTGCATCAATCGGCATCAGCTTGACGAAGTCGACGTAATTCTCCGGCAAACCGCCCTGCTCCAGCGCCCGCAAGGTCAACTGCTGACTCCAGGCACCCGGCCAGTAGGCGACTTTCTTGCCCTTCAGATCCTCGATGGTTTTCACCGGAGAATCCTTGGGCACCAACAGGGCGATGGTGTCCGGGTTCTGCCGCGACACCCCGATCAGCTTCACCGGCGCCTGCTTGGCCGCCAGAAACAGAAATCCCGAATCCCCCAGAAAACCCAGATCCAGCGACCCGGTCTGCAACGCCTCGGCCAGTGGCGCGGCGGCCTGGAAGTGTTTCCAGTCGACCGTGTAAGGCGCGTCCTTCAACACGCCGGACGCTTCTATGGACGCGCGGATGTTGTAGTAATTCTGGTCGCCGACGTGCAGGACTAAGGGTTCGGCAGCGTAGGTCAATGGGGTGGCAAACAGTGCGCTGGTCAACGCGGCGCGTAGGAAACGTGAGAGCTTCATGGCGAGTCCTGCAGAAGGGGTTTTTATAGACCATAACGCTCTTACAAATAAGATTTGAAATTCGATTAGCGCATAAGCTCAGCACCCTCCCGTTGCACTGTTCGCCGAGCAACAGTGGCTCGGCACAGTGTTTTCCCTGCAACACTTCAAACCTGCAAAACCGGCGTTAAACCCCGTAAATACGGGACAAGGCGCACATGGCACAGAGCCTGCAATATTCCATTCATGCAGGAAGCATTCGATAAAAATATCTTTTTGGACATAAGAATCTGTTGCCTTGCCGGAGCGTGCCCATGAAATTCCTCTTACCGTTTTCCCGCTTCAAAACGCTGCTCGCGGCCTGCGCAGTAGCCCTGAGCCTGCAACCGCTCGCCCACGCTGCCGAAGCGCCGCCGGCCGAAGTGCATCTGGATTACGCCTATTACTCGCCGGTCAGCCTGGCGCTGAAACATCTGGGCTACCTGGAAAAAGCCCTGCCCCAGAGCAAAGTCAGCTGGGTGCTGAGCCAGGGCAGCAACCGCTCGCTGGAATACCTGAACAGCGGCGGCGTGGATTTCGCCTCTTCGGCCAGCCTCGCCGCCGTGCTCAGCCGCGCCAATGGCAGCCCGATCAAATCGGTCTACGTCTACAGCCGCGCCGAATGGACCGCGCTGGTGGTGCGCAAGGACTCGCCGATCCAGTCCGTCGCCGACCTCAAGGGCAAGAAAATCGCCGCCACCAAGGGCACCGATCCGTATCTGTTCACCCTGCGCACCCTGCAACAGGCCGGGCTGAAAAAGGACGACGTGGAACTGGTGCATCTGCAACACCCGGACGGCCGCACCGCGCTGGAGAAAGGCGATGTCGACGCCTGGGCCGGTCTTGATCCGCACATGGCCGCCAGTCAGGTGCAGGCCGGCTCGCGCCTGCTGTACCGCAATCGCGACTTCAACAGCTACGGCGTGGTCAGCGTCACCGAGCAATATGCCAAGCAACATCCGCAAACCATCGACACCGTGATCAAGGCCTATGAGCAGGCCCGCGAATGGTCGGTGAAGAACCCCGACGAATTGGCAAAGTTGCTCGCCAGCGAATCCGGCCTGCCGCTGGACGTGGCCAAACTGCAACTGTCGCGCACCGACCTGAGCAGCCCGCAACTGACTGCCAAGGATGTGCTGGCCTCGAAAGCCGCCGCGCCGATTCTGGTTTCCGAAGAGCTGGTGCGCCGTGGGGTGAATGTCGATCAGGTCATCGATCAATTGATCGACACCGGTTTCCAGCAAGTCGCCGCCGCCCAGTAACCGATCAAGCCCATGACAAGTCCGCGCCCGTCGCGGATTTGTCGTGAGCGGAGAACCGTCCATGAGCAACGACTTGCCCGCTCGCCTTGCCTTGTCGGCCCCACGGCGAAAACTCCCCCTGCTGAATCCGCTCTGGCTTCGGCGCTTCAAAGGCCTGGCCCTGCCACTGCTGATCGTGGTCGCCCTGGAATTCATCGTACGCATCGGCTGGCTGCCGTCCTACCAGATGCCGGCGCCGAGCGAGATTGCCCTGACCCTCACGGATCTGGCCGAAGGCGCCTTGTGGAAACACATCGGCGCCAGCCTGATTCGCGTGCTGCTGGGGTTTGCCATCGGCGCGAGTCTGGCGCTGGTGTTTGCCGCGTGGGTCGGTCTCAGCCGCGAAGCCGAGGCTTATCTGGAACCGACGTTCGCCGCGCTGCGTTCGATTCCCAGCCTGGCCTGGGTGCCGCTGTTGCTTTTGTGGCTGGGGATCGACGAGACCTCGAAAATCGTCCTGATCGCCATCGGCGCGTTCTTTCCGGTTTACGTCAACGTGGTCGCAGCGATCCGCAACATCGACCGCAAACTGGTGGAGGTCGGGCACATCTACGGCTTCAGCCCACTGCAACTGGTGCGACGGATTCTGCTGCCTGCCGCCCTGCCCGGCCTGTTCACAGGATTGCGCAGCGGCATGAGCCTGTCGTGGATGTTTCTGGTGGCGGCCGAACTGATCGCCGCAACCAAAGGACTGGGTTACCTGCTCAGTGACGGTCGCGAAACTTCACGGCCGGACATCGTGCTGGCCGCGATCATCGTCCTGGCGCTGCTGGGCAAACTCAGCGACGGACTGCTGGCCATATTGGAGCGCCGCTGGCTGGTCTGGCGCGACGCGTTCACCGGTCAGGGCAGCAAGGAGTGAACGGTGCAACTAAGCTCAAAGCTTCAGGCAGCTGCCGGAGGGTCGGTCGATGTGCGGAAGACTGTCGCAATACCGGGGCATCCACGATTTCGTCGCGGTGCTGAGCATTCCCGATGCGCTGATCAATCACGTCGGTGACGCACCGCTGGCGCATTACAATGCCGCGCCCACGACGTCACTGGCGATCCTCCATCAGCACCAACAACGGCTATACGCCGACAATCTGCGCTGGGGCTGGCGCCCGCACTGGGCGACGGATCGCGCCGCGCCGATCAACGCGCGGGTGGAAAAAGTCGCCCACGGGCCGTTCTTTCGAGCGATCTGGCGCCATCGACTGATCGTGCCCGTCGACAACTGGTTCGAGTGGGTCAATGCACCCGACAAAAGCCGACAGCCCTGGCTGATTCGTCGGGCCGATCATCAACCGGTTTTCTGCGCCGCCATCGGCCAGTTTCCGACACCCGGAGAGCCTCAACGGGACGACGACGGCTTCGTCATCATCACCGCCAACAGCGAAGGTGGCCTGCTCGATGTGCATGACCGGCGCCCGATCGTTCTGCGCGCTGATCGGGTGCACGAATGGCTCGATCCCGCCACGCCGACCGAGCGCGCCGAACAGATGCTGCTGTTCGAAGCCGAACCCAGCGAAGCGTTCCACTGGCACAAAGTCGGCAAAGCGGTGGGCAGCTCCCGCAATCAGGGTGCGGAATTGATTGAAGCCGTAACGTAAATAAATGTCGACGCGATGCGTTATCAAAAGCAGGAATTCAGCAATCGAATCCTGTGTGTTACACGCGGTGTTTCAAACGCGAAACATTCAACATAAACAGTCGTTTGATTGAACTAACCGCCTGTCTGACATTTCAACCGTCATACATACATTTACAAACACTACGGATAGCATGCGCGCCGCATTTCCTTTTGGCATACCAGTTGACCAAAGAGTCAGCAAAACCAGGAATCCCCCCAAACTTACAAGCCTTGCAGAGAACTAAGTTGCGCGACGATTTTGCAATCAAACAGGTCACAGGCCTGGAGTGTATTCATCTGTCCACGACAGAACGCTTTCAACTCGACTGTTTTATCGGCCACTACATAAAGACTCGAAACCTGCGTGAGGTACCCGATATCGACCGCATCCTGCGCGCCACCCTCCAAAGCTATCCCGGGCGCCCTCCGGTGATGGTCAACGAGCTGAATGCCTGGATCGACAAGACCTTGGGTTATCGGGCCTCCCACCCCGATTTCACGCAGCTGGAAGATCTTTGATGAAACGAAAAAGCCCCGCAATCGCGGGGCTTTTTCGTTGTGGCGTTCAGGGTTTCAGCGGGCGTTCCTGATCACGGTCGGACAACTCGCGGCTGTCGTCATGCTTCCAGGTCTGCTCCTTGTGTCTCTCCCGCTCGATTTCTTCTTCGCTCGGTTCGTCATCTTCTTCGGGACGTTTCTGCTCGGTTGCCATGTTCACCTCGCTAATGGAATTCATCCATTAAGCGTAGAACTTAAAGCCACCAGCGCAATAGAAAGAAGAACGCCATGCTCAATAGCATGCTAAGCAACGTATTGCGTGTGTAGATCACGAGGCCGATTGCTACTAGTGAACTCAGCAGATAGGGGTTGTCCCACTGCAAATTCAGTTGTTTGTCCGGCATGAACACAATCGGCCCGCAAATCGCGGTCAACATGCCCGGCACGGCAAAACCGAGAAACTGCCGCGCGTTGCTGCTCAGTCGCACCGGCAAACGCGGTTCGAGAAACACATAACGGTTGAGGAACACCAGAATCCCCATGCCGATAATCACTGCCCAGACCATCATGTGCGCTCCCGATACAGTTTGTTGCAGATAAACCCGGCAGTCATACCGGCCAGGCCCGAAAGCACCAGCGCCGAACCCCATTGCCAGTAGCTGAACAACACCGAGCAGAACAGCGACACTGCCACGCAGACCACCGTCGGCACATTGCGCACCACCGGGGTGATCAGGGCGATGAAGGTGGCGGCAATCGAGAAGTCCAGCCCCAGGTGTTCCAGTCCCGGAATACTGCTGCCGAGCACGATGCCGGCCAGGGTGAAGAGATTCCAGGCGATGTAGAACGTCAGGCCGACGCCCAGCGCATACCAGCGGTTGAACTGCTGGCGGTCGTGTTGACTGGTCAGGGCGAACAGTTCGTCGGTGAGCAAAAAGCCCAGGCCGATGCGCCAGCGTCCCGGCAAAGGCGAAATCACATGACGCATGCTCATGCCGTAAAGCAAATGTTGCGAGGTCAGCAGCAGCGTGGTCAGCAAAATCGAGAAAATCCCCGCGCCGCCCTTGAGCATGCCGATCGCCACCAGTTGCGCAGCACCGGCGAACACGATGCTCGACAGGCCCTGCCCTTGCAGCGGCGTGAGGTTGGCTTCAATCGCCATGGAGCCGGCCAGCAGCCCCCAGGGTGCGGTGGCCAGCGATAACGGCATGATCGCCGCGGCTCCGCGAAGAAAGGCACTGCGCGGCATTGATGAGTCAGACATAACACGCTTCAACCGTGAGACAAGGCCCCGGACTCTGCCAGCAAATGCCCGTTGGTGGCTTGAACAATCTTGCGCAGTTGGCGCAAATCCTTCCTTCGGGCAGTCGTTTACCGGCGTAACATGGCAGCCATTCACACACGCGTCAGGGAGACGACATGCTGTATCGAATAGCCGCCGACGGGCTGGTGCTGTTTCATTTGCTGTTCATTCTGTTCGTGCTGTTCGGCGGACTGCTGGTGCTCAAGTGGCCGCGGCTGGTGTGGCTGCATTTGCCTGCGGCGGCCTGGGGCGTGGCGGTCGAGGTATTGCACCTGACCTGTCCGCTGACCTATTGGGAAAACCTGATGCGCCACGCCGCCGGGCAAACCGAATACGCGGGTGGCTTCATCGAGCACTACATCTGGCCGATCATCTACCCGGCCGGGCTGACCCCGCAGATTCAGCTGGCGCTGGGCAGCGTGGTGCTGGTGGTCAACCTGCTGGTCTACGGGCGTCTGATCCGCCGTTGGAAACTGCGGCGCGCCGCGCGCATTCCTTTCTAGCGCGCTTTCAAGGTTTCCAGCCAGGCCGGATCGAGGCGCGTCTGATCGGTGTCCAGACCGAGCGCCTCCATCCGCGCCTTGTGCGCTTCGACTTCCCGGTGCAATTGCGCGTGATCGCTGGAGTTGCCGTCCAGTTCATGCATCTGGGTCAGGCCCAGGTGATAGAAACGCAGCACCTTCATCGCCACCGGGTCGCCCTTGTCCACCGCCGCCGTCACCTGATGCATGACGTTGGTGACGCTCATCAGGCTGCGCTTGAGCCGCCAGCCGTACACCGCCGGGGCCATCCAGGTCTGGTTCCAGAATCGCCCGCGCAGCAACGCCGCCGTCAGCAGAAATGCGCCAAACACCCCGCCGACATTGAATCGCAGATTATCCCCGCCCGGCTCGCCGAACAGCGCCACCGCCGCCGTCGAAAACGCCATCGCCAGCACCAGAAACAGCACCGCGATGATCAGCGTGCTGCGCCGGGTCTGCTGGCGATATGTGATGGCATCGATCGGTTGAATCTCGAACATCGCGACAGGCTTCCATGGCTTGAGTTAAAAAGAGGCTGCGCATTATCGCCTCTGAGGCGGATTTAGCTATGCTGGAGCGCCTTTTCATCTTTTCAACGTCCAACGGGGACATGGCGATACCACGCAGATCGTGCCATCTTCATTCATGGATACACACTATTCGGATGCCATTGGCCATGCCGGCAATGACATCGTTTTAAGGATCACTGCATGACCCAACGACACGTAATCAATGCCTCGGTCAGCCCGAAAGGCAGCCTCGAAACCCTTTCCCAACGTGAAGTTCAGCAACTGAGTCAGGCCGGAACCGGCAGCACCTACACCCTCTTTCGCCAGTGCGCCCTGGCCATCCTCAACACTGGCGCCCATGTCGACAACGCAAAAACCATTCTTGAAGCCTACAAAGACTTCGAAATCCGCATCCACCAGCAGGATCGCGGCGTGCGTCTGGAACTGCTGAACGCCCCGGCTGACGCCTTCGTCGACGGCGAGATGATCGCCAGCACCCGGGAAATGCTGTTCAGCGCCCTGCGCGACATCGTCTACACCGAAAACGAACTCGACGCCCTGAGCATCGACCTCAGCACCTCCCAGGGCATCAGCGACTACGTCTTCCACCTGCTGCGCAACGCGCGCACCCTGCGTCCGGGCGTCGAGCCGAAAATCGTCGTGTGCTGGGGCGGCCACTCGATCAACACCGAAGAATACAAATACACCAAGAAAGTCGGCCACGAACTGGGCCTGCGCAGCCTCGACATCTGCACCGGCTGCGGTCCCGGCGTAATGAAGGGGCCGATGAAAGGCGCGACCATCGCCCACGCCAAGCAGCGGATTCACGGTGGCCGTTACCTGGGCCTGACCGAGCCGGGCATCATCGCCGCCGAAGCGCCCAACCCGATCGTCAACGAACTGGTGATCCTGCCGGACATCGAAAAACGCCTGGAAGCCTTCGTCCGTGTCGGCCACGGCATCATCATCTTCCCGGGCGGCGCCGGCACCGCCGAAGAGTTCCTGTACCTGCTGGGCATCCTGATGCACCCGGACAACGCCGGCCTGCCGTTCCCGGTGATCCTGACCGGGCCGAAACACGCCGCGCCGTACCTGGAACAACTCGACGCTTTCGTCACCGCGACCCTCGGCGAAGCAGCGAAAAAGCACTACGAAATCATCATCGACGACCCGGCCGAAGTGGCGCGGCAGATGACGGCGGGCCTGAAGGCCGTGAAGCAATTCCGCCGCGAACGCGCCGACGCGTTCCACTTCAACTGGCTGCTGAAGATCGACGAAGGCTTCCAGCGCCCGTTCGATCCGACCCACGAAAACATGGCCAACCTCAAGCTGCACCGCGACCAGCCACCCCATGAACTGGCGGCCAACCTGCGCCGCGCGTTTTCCGGGATCGTGGCCGGCAACGTCAAGGACAAGGGCATCCGCCTGATCGAGGAACACGGGCCGTACCAGATCCGTGGCGACGCCGCGATCATGCAGCCCCTCGATCTGCTGCTCAAAGCCTTCGTCGCCCAGCACCGGATGAAACTGCCGGGTGGCGCAGCGTATGTGCCGTGCTACCGCGTGGTGTCCTGACCCGAAGTGACAAGTGCCCGGAGCGCAACGCTTCGGGCACTCCCTATAAAAAGAGCGAACCATGGATCACATCAACCACATCCTGATCGTCGACGATGACCGCGAGATCCGCGAACTGGTCGGCAATTACCTGACCAAGAACGGCCTGCGCAGCACCGTGGTCGCCGATGGCCGGCAGATGCGCAGCTTTCTGGAAGCCAACACGGTCGACCTGATCGTGCTCGACATCATGCTCCCCGGCGATGACGGGCTGGTGCTGTGCCGCGAATTGCGCGCCGGCAAACACAAGGCGATCCCGATCCTGATGCTCACCGCCCGCGACGACCAGACCGACCGCATCCTCGGCCTGGAAATGGGCGCCGACGACTACCTGACCAAACCCTTCGCCGCCCGCGAACTGCTGGCGCGGATCAACGCCGTGCTGCGCCGTACACGAATGCTGCCGCCCAATCTGCTGATCAGCGAAACCGGGCGCCTGCTCGCGTTCGGCCGCTGGCGGCTGGACACCACCGCCCGCCACCTGCTCGATGAAGACGACACCATGGTTGCCCTCAGCGGCGCCGAGTATCGTTTGCTCCGGGTGTTTCTCGACCATCCGCAACGGGTGCTCAGCCGCGACCAGTTGCTCAATCTGACTCAGGGTCGCGACGCCGACCTGTTCGACCGCTCCATCGATTTGCTGGTCAGTCGCCTGCGCCAGCGTCTGCTGGACGACTCCCGCGAGCCGACTTACATCAAGACCGTGCGCAACGAGGGTTATGTGTTCTCCTTCGCCGTGGAGATGCTCGCCGAATCCTGACGGATTTGTATCGCTCTGTATAAATTCGCCGCGCAGATACGTAACCCGTGTTTTCGCGCCGCATCACCACATATCAGCGATACACCCTCGCGTTTGAATGAACCCACCAGAAAGCACTGGCTCACTCATCATCAAACGCAAGGAGAAACACCATGTTCAAGTCCTCGAAATCCCTGGTACTCGCACTCAGCCTGCTCGGTGGCCTGGCAATGGCCGATCTGGCATCCGCCAGCTCCCAGCCGCTGGTCGCTGAATACGGCTCGGAAAACCTGCAGAAGGATCGCGTTGCCGAAGGTGGCGCGGATCGCTTGCAGGAACTGCGTGAACGCGTGGCAGAAGGCGGCGCCGACCGTTTGCAGGAGCTGCGTGAGCGCGTCGCCGAGGGTGGTGCAGACCGCTTGCAGGAACTGCGCGAGCGCGTCGCCGAGGGTGGTGCAGACCGCTTGCAGGAACTGCGCGAGCGCTCGGCCCGCAGCGTGCTGGTCGCCGAGAACCGTCCCGAGTTCGGTTCCAAGTACCAGCGCTACTGATCGTTTTTACCCGCCGTTGTCGATTCCTGCCGGGGGCACTCTGCCCCCGCAGCGATCACTACCGATAAGCCTTGTTCTCTGACACAAAAGCCCCGCTGTTTCCCGACGACAGCCGTCATGGCTCGTACTAAGCTGCGCGATTGATTTGTTCAGGGACGATCCATGAAACGATTTGCCGCTTGTCTGCTGTCCATGCTGGCCCTGACGGCCAACGCGGCGGATTTGCAACTGCTCACCGACAACCACCCGCCCCTGCATTTCATGCAAGGCAATCAGCTCGCAGGATTCGGTGTGGACGTGGTGCAGGCCCTGGCGACCCAGACCGGCGACCGTATCCATCTGCAACAAGTCCCGCTGCTGCGCGCCCTGCGCATGGCCAGCGATACCCCCGACACCGGCGTATTCACCGTGCTGCGTACCGACGAACGCGACGATCGCTATCAATGGGTCGGGCCGCTGATCGAAGTCGAAACCGCGCTGTACGCCCGCGACAATCTCCAGCCTCCCGTGCACAGCCTGCGTGAAGCCGATCACCTGGGCCGGATCACCGTGCCGCGCAAATGGCTGGTCTACAGCTACCTGCAAGGGCAAGACCTGAACAATCTCTACGGCGTGGAAACCCCGGAGCAGATGATGCGACTGTTCAGCCTGGGGCGTACCGATTTCGTGGTCTCCGATACCTGGTCCAAAGCCGCCCTCGCCCGCGAACAAGGCATGGAGCCGGGACGCCTGCAGTACCAGATCCCGTTGATGAAACAGAACACCTACATTGCCTTTTCGCCGCAGACCAATCCGAAACAGGTCGCCCGCTGGCAGCAGGCGCTGGATACATTGCGGGCCGACGGCCGTCTGGAGCAGCTGCGCCAGCGCTGGCTGAGCAATAACCTACCGCGCTGATCGCGCATCAACACCTTCGATAACGACTATGCGCAAGGGTGTTTTCACATCAAAACCCTCCAGCACTACAGTGGGCCCCATCTTCTCCCCACTCTCTGGAGCAACATCATGAAAGACCTCATCGCACTCGGCTTCATCGTTTCCCTGATCGGCGCCACCTCCGCCATCGCTGCCCCACACGCCAGCACCCCGGTTGTCGCGGCTGCAACCATCGGCCAGTCCGGCACCCTGAACGTCGACACCGTCAGCGTCGATGCCGAACACCAAGGCAGTCTCAAACTGCAACAGAACGCCGAACAGACCAAACTGTACATCGCGGAAAACCGCCCGGAATTCGGTTCCAAATATCAGCGCTACTGAGTGATCGGTTTGAGCTGCCAGAAACAGGAAACCCCGCCGAAGCGGGGTTTCTTGCATTTTGCGTCAGCGCACCAGTCGCGCGGCCAGTGCCTTGGCCTGCGACGCCACATCGGTGACAGCGGTGCTTTCCCACCACATGCCACGCAACGGCGGGCCCATGGCGAACAGGCAGGGCGAAACCCGGCCTTCGGCATCCAGCACAGCGCCGTCCACCGCGGCTGCGATGCCCAGCGCCAGCGGCCCCGGACGAACCAGACCGCGCGCCAGCAACTGCTGCGGCAAAGGTCGCGCGACCCGGCGCCAGTCGTATTCGATGCCGCTGGAATTGATCAACGCCGCGCCCTGCACCACGCGGGTTTCGGCCTCGCCGCGAGGGCGAATACGGATACTCACCCCGCCATCCGACGCCAATTCAAGACCCTTGTAGGACGCAGCATGAATGCGCAATCGCCCTTCCCGGTGCAGACGCTCGACCAGTTCCGCGCTCAGCGGCGGTGAACGATGGTGATGACTTTCCCACCACGGCCGCACATGCCGCACGAATTGCCGGCGCTGCAGATCGCTGGCCTGACTCCATAACCGACCGATGTGCGCACGCACGGTGTCGAGCGGCGCCTGCCAGTCGATGCCTTGGGCGATGGCGTCGCGGCAATGCCGGCGCAATTCGCGCAGTAACTGGCGCGGCGTGCGGATGCTGTGATCCTCGGCGAGGAAGTCCACCCACGCCGGCGGCTGCCGACGCACATGGGGCAACAGCCCGTGCCGGGAAAACACCTCGATCGGCCCGCGATGCCCGGCCTGCTGCAGCGACACCACGGCATCGACCATGGTCAGGCCGGAACCGATGATCAGCACCGTCGAGTGCGGATCGAGCTGGCGCATGGCCGCGACATCCCACGGATCCAGCGCCGCCGCGTTGAGGCCACTGGATTGTTTTTGCGGGGTGCGCGCCGCAGGGAACATCCCGGTCGCCAGCACTGCGAAAGCGCCTTGAAGTTGCTGGCCGTCACTCAAGGTGAGCTGCACGGAATCGCCGCAGTCCTGCAAATCGACCACTTCGGCGCGCACATGCTCGACCGTCGAACCGTGTTGCGCGCCCACCTGCTGTGCCTCCGCCAGACGCTGTTGCACGTACACACCGAACAAGCCTCGTGGCGGAAACAGTTCGCTGACCGGTACATGTTGCTGGTCCGACTCCGGCCAGCCACCGCCAGCGATGTGATCGGTGAGCCATTGGGTCAAGTCATCGGCATTGTCCGGATCGACGCTCATCCGCGCCGCATTGCCGTTGAGCGTGTGGCCCAGTTCCACCGCGCTGTACGCTTCGCCCCGACCCAGTTCGGCCCGGGACTCGATCACCAGAATCTTTCTGCGCCCCGGCAAACGCAGCAATTGCACCGCCAGCATCGTGCCGCTGAGGCCGCCGCCGACAATCAGGATGTCGGCGTGACGCAGTACGGTCGTATCGGTTTGAGTCATGCCGTTCTCGCAGCTGAGGATATGCCCGGGCCAGTGTCATTCAGACGCCGCGGAGGCGTCTAGATGGACGCCATTTTTTATCATGCCGATGCGACTTGCAGCGTGTTTCATTCCGTTGCGACTGTCAGATCACCACATTACGCACAAAACGCGCCGCCACTTCCCCATCATTGCGATAGGTGTGCGGCTGATTACTGGCGAACATGTAAAACTCCCCGGCGGCAATGTGCTGTGGCTGGTCGCCGAGCATCAACGTCAGGCAGCCTTCAAACACGAAAATCTGCTCGCTCCAGCCGTCGGCGTCCGGTTGCGAGGGATAGACCTCGCCCGGTTGCAGGCACCATTCCCACTGTTCCACCGCACGGGTGGCATTGGCCTTGGACAGTAAAACGGCTTTGCTGCCGGGGATGCTGCCAGCCCAGGCCAGTTCGTTGATACGGCCCGGATCGCGATTGTCCGGGGCCTGGATCAGATCGCTGAAGGCCACTTCGAGGGCTTCGGCGACGCGGTCGAGGGTGGTCAGGCTGACATTCTTCTCGCCGGCCTCGATGGCCACCAGCATTCGCCGGCTGACCCCGGACTTTTCCGCGAGGGCTGTCTGGCTCATGTCGGCGGCGTGGCGCAGGCGCCGAACGTTCTGGCTGACGTGTTGCAGGACCGAAGCCCGCTGAACAGAATCTTTGTGCACTATATTGCTCACTGGCTGGGGTTGGGCAGTATACTGCGCACCATTTGGCGCATTGTGCGTCTCCTTCTTAAAAGTGCGCAAGGTCATGACGTCAGCCAACTCCCCTCAAACTCCCCTGCGGTTTTCCCGGTTCAGCAAAGCCGAGTGCGTGCTGGTGTTGATCACCATGCTGTGGGGCGGCACCTTTTTGCTGGTGCAGCACGCCATGACCGTCAGCGGCCCGATGTTTTTCGTCGGCCTGCGCTTTGCCGCCGCAGCTGGCATTGTTGCGCTGTTCTCCTGGAAACACCTGCGGGAACTGACCCTGTTCGAATTAAAGGCTGGCGCCTTTATCGGCGTGGCGATCCTGCTCGGTTATGGCTTGCAGACCGTTGGGTTGCAGAGTATCCCAAGCAGTCAGTCGGCGTTCATAACCGCGCTGTACGTGCCGTTCGTGCCGCTGTTGCAATGGCTGGTGCTGGGCCGGCGCCCGGGTTTGATGCCGAGCATTGGCATCATGCTGGCGTTTACCGGGCTGATGCTGCTTTCCGGGCCTTCGGGGGCTTCGCTGAATTTCAGCCCCGGTGAAATCGCCACGCTGATCAGCGCCATTGCGATAGCGGCCGAAATCATCCTGATCAGCAACTATGCCGGGCAAGTCGATGTGCGCCGGGTAACCGTGGTGCAGCTGGCGACGACTTCGGTGCTGTCGTTTTTGATGGTAGTGCCGACCGGCGAGGCGATTCCGGACTTCTCGTGGCTGTTGCTGAGTACGGCTCTGGGCCTGGGCGCGATGAGTGCGGCGATTCAGGTGGCGATGAACTGGGCGCAGAAAAGTGTTTCGCCGACCCGAGCGACCTTGATCTACGCCGGTGAACCGGTGTGGGCCGGGATCGTCGGTCGTATTGCGGGTGAGCGCCTTCCGGCCATCGCATTGGTGGGTGCGGGACTGATCGTGGCGGCGGTGATCGTCAGTGAATTGAAGACCAAAGGCAAAGAGACACAAACGGTCACGGAAGAATTGGAGCACGAGACCGAAGGCTAAACGGGGGTTTTACGGCTACTTTGTAGGATTCAGAGACATCCTCGCGTTTGGCGATCCGGGAGCTGGCACGTATGATGCTTCACAAACTTCCGCAGATTAGAAGCCTATGTCCCTGATAGTTCTACTGCTTCTGCCTTTTCTGGGCAGTTGTCTGGCAGCCGTGCTGCCGCACAACGCACGTAACGCCGAATCCCTGCTCGCAGGTCTGGTCGCACTGATCGGCACTGTCTCGGTCGCGCTGCTGTACCCGCAGATCGCCCACGGCGGCGTGATTCGCGAAGAATTCACGTGGCTGCCCAGCCTGGGCCTGAACTTCGTCCTGCGCATGGACGGCTTCGCCTGGCTGTTCTCGATGCTGGTGCTGGGCATCGGCACCCTCGTTTCCTTATATGCCCGTTATTACATGTCGCCGGACGATCCGGTGCCGCGTTTCTTTGCGTTCTTTCTGGCGTTCATGGGCGCCATGCTGGGGCTGGTGATCTCCGGCAACCTGATCCAGATCGTGTTCTTCTGGGAGCTGACCAGCCTCTTCTCGTTCCTGTTGATCGGCTATTGGCACCACCGCCACGACGCGCGCCGCGGCGCCTACATGGCGTTGATGGTCACCGGTGCCGGGGGATTGTGCCTGCTGGCGGGGGTCATGATCCTCGGCCATGTGGTCGGCAGCTATGACCTGGACAAGGTCCTGGCCGCCGGCGATCAGATTCGCGCACATGCCCTCTACCCCATCCTGCTTCCCCTCATTCTTATCGGCGCCCTCAGCAAAAGCGCCCAGTTCCCCTTCCACTTCTGGCTGCCGCACGCCATGGCGGCGCCCACACCGGTTTCGGCGTACCTGCACTCGGCGACCATGGTCAAGGCCGGTGTTTTCCTGCTGGCCCGTCTGTGGCCGTCGCTGTCCGGCAGCGAAGAATGGTTCTACATCGTCAGCGGCGCCGGTGCCGCCACGCTGTTGCTCGGCGCGTACTGCGCGATGTTCCAGAACGATCTCAAGGGACTGCTGGCCTACTCGACCATCAGCCACCTCGGTCTGATCACGCTGCTGCTGGGCCTGAACAGTCCGCTCGCCGCTGTGGCGGCGGTGTTCCACATTCTCAACCACGCGACCTTCAAGGCCTCGCTGTTCATGGCCGCCGGGATCATCGACCACGAAAGCGGTACCCGCGATATCCGCAAGCTCAACGGTCTGTTCAAACTGATTCCCTTCACCGCCACCCTGGCGATGGTCGCCAGTGCCTCCATGGCCGGCGTGCCACTGCTCAACGGTTTCCTGTCCAAGGAAATGTTCTTCGCCGAAACCGTGTTCATCAACGCCACCGCGTGGGTTGAAACCAGCCTGCCGATCGTCGCGACCATTGCCGGTATGTTCAGCGTGGCCTATTCGCTGCGTTTCACCGTTGATGTGTTCTTCGGCCCGACTGCCACCGACCTGCCGCACACCCCGCACGAGCCCCCGCGCTGGATGCGTGCGCCGGTGGAACTGCTGGTGTTCACCTGCCTGCTGGTGGGGATTTTCCCGGCCCAGGTGGTCGGACCGTTGCTGGCCGCTGCCGCGTTGCCGGTGGTGGGTGGCGTGCTGCCGGAATACAGCCTGGCGATCTGGCACGGCCTCAATGCACCGATGATCATGAGCCTGATCGCCATGTCCGGCGGCATCGTGCTGTATCTGCTGCTGCGCAACCAGCTCAAGCGCGGCCGCTTCAAGTATCCGCCGCTGGCGGGCCGCCTCAACGGCAAGCGAATGTTCGAACGCAGTCTGGTGGCGATGATGCGTCTGGCCCGGCGGCTGGAGCGGAGGATCGGCACCAAGCGTCTGCAAACCCAGCTGTTCCTGATGGTGTTGGCGGCAGTGCTGGCCGGCCTGATCCCGATGCTGCACAGCAACCTGAGCTGGGGCGACCGGCCGAAGATCCCGGGCTCGATCGTGTTCGTGACCCTGTGGCTGCTGGCAATCGCCTGCGCCCTCGGCGCCGCGTGGCAGGCCAAGTATCACCGTCTCGCCGCCCTGACCATGGTCAGCGTCTGCGGGCTGATGACCTGCGTGACGTTCGTCTGGTTCTCGGCGCCGGATCTGGCCCTGACGCAGCTGGTGGTCGAAGTGGTGACCACGGTCCTGATCCTGCTCGGCCTGCGCTGGCTGCCACGGCGGATCGAAGAGGTTTCGCCGCTGCCAAGCAGCCTGCGCAAGGCGCGAGTACGCCGTCTGCGCGACCTGCTGCTGTCGATTGCCGTCGGCGGCGGCATGGCGCTGCTGTCCTACGCCATGCTGACCCGGCAGACGCCGAACGACATTTCCTCGTTCTACCTGAGCCGTGCTCTGCCCGAGGGCGGCGGCAGCAACGTGGTCAACGTGATGCTGGTGGATTTCCGTGGTTTCGACACCCTCGGCGAAATCACGGTGCTCGCCGCCGTGGCACTGACCGTATTCGCCCTGCTGCGTCGTTTCCGCCCACCGAAAGAAAGCCTGCAACTGCCGGCCCAGCAACGCCTGCTCGCCCCCGATGTGGTCACCGATCTGGTCAACCCGCGCTCGGCCAGCGACACCGCGCTCGGCTTCATGATGGTGCCGGCGGTGCTGGTGCGCCTGCTGCTGCCGATTGCGCTGGTGGTGTCGTTCTACCTGTTCATGCGCGGGCACAACCAGCCGGGTGGCGGCTTCGTCGCCGGTCTGGTGATGTCGGTGGCGTTCATCCTGCAATACATGGTCGCCGGCACCCAGTGGGTCGAGGCGCAAATGAGCCTGCGGCCGCTGCGCTGGATGGGCACCGGCCTGCTGTTCGCCACCGTCACCGGCCTCGGGGCAATGGCGGTCGGTTATCCGTTCCTGACCACCCACACCTGGCATTTCAGCTTGCCGCTGCTGGGTGACATCCATATCGCCAGCGCGCTGTTCTTCGATATCGGCGTCTACGCCGTGGTGGTCGGCTCGACCTTGCTGATCCTCACCGCCCTCGCCCACCAATCGGTCCGGGGCCACAAAACCGCTGCCGCCAAAGGAGCCGTCTGATGGAAGAAGTCATCGCAATCGCCATCGGCGTGCTCGCCGCCTCCGGGGTCTGGCTGATCCTGCGGCCACGGACGTTCCAGGTGGTGATGGGCCTGTGCCTGCTGTCCTACGGCGTCAACCTGTTCATCTTCAGCATGGGCAGCCTGTTCATCGGCAAGGAGCCGATCATCAAGGATGGCGTGCCGCAGGACCTGCTCAACTACACCGACCCGCTGCCCCAGGCGCTGGTGCTGACGGCCATCGTCATCAGCTTCGCCATGACCGCATTGTTCCTGGTGGTGTTGCTCGCCTCACGAGGCCTGACCGGTACCGACCACGTTGACGGAAGGGAGCCCAAGGAATGACGGCGATGACTCACCTGATCGCCGCACCGATCCTGCTGCCGCTGCTGACCGCCGCCATCATGCTGATGCTCGGCGAGAAGCACCGTCCGCTGAAGGCGAAAATCAACCTGTTCTCCAGCCTCCTCGGCCTCGGCATCTCGGTAATGCTGCTGCAATGGACCCAGACCACCGGCGTTCCCGGTTCGATTGGGGTTTATCTGCCGGGCAACTGGCAGGTGCCATTCGGCATCGTGCTGGTGGTCGATCGTCTGTCGGCATTGATGCTGGTGCTGACCGGGATCATCGGCGTCAGCGCCCTGCTGTTCGCCATGGCCCGCTGGGACGGCGCCGGGTCGAGCTTCCACGCGTTGTTCCAGATTCAGTTGATGGGACTCTATGGCGCGTTCCTGACGGCGGACCTGTTCAACCTGTTCGTGTTCTTCGAGGTGCTGCTCGCTGCGTCCTACGGCCTGCTGCTTCACGGTTCGGGCCGGGCGCGTGTGTCGTCGGGGCTGCATTACATCTCGATCAACCTGCTGGCCTCGTCGCTGTTTTTGATCGGCGCGGCATTGATCTACGGAGTGACCGGCACGCTGAACATGGCGGATCTGGCCCTGAAGATCCCGCTGGTGCCGGAGGCCGACCGTGGCCTGCTGCACGCCGGCGCGGGAATTCTGGCCGTGGCGTTCCTGGCCAAGGCCGGCATGTGGCCGCTGAACTTCTGGCTGGTACCGGCCTACTCGTCGGCCAGTGCGCCGGTAGCGGCGATGTTCGCGATTATGACTAAAGTCGGCGTCTACACCCTGCTGCGCCTGTGGACGCTGCTGTTCTCGGGCCAGGCCGGCGCTTCGGCGTATTTCGGCGGCGACTGGCTGATCTACGGCGGCATGGCCACCATGGCCGGCGCAGGTGTGGCGATCATCGCCGCGCAGCGCCTGGAACGCATGGCCAGCCTGAGCATTCTGGTGTCGGCGGGAATTCTGCTGTCGGCCGTGGGGTTCGCCCAGCCGAACCTGATCGGTGCGGCGCTGTTTTATCTGGTCAGCTCGACCCTGGCGCTGAGTGCGCTGTTCCTGCTGGCCGAGTTGATCGAACGTTCGCGCACCGCCATCGAAGTACCGCTGGAAGACGAGAACGAACTGCTGCCGCGTCCGCAGGAATGGCAACGCCCCGTCAAAGGCATCAACCTCGACGACGAGCAGAAAGCTGTGGTCGGCCAGGTGATCCCATGGACCATGGCGTTCCTTGGTCTGAGCTTCATTGCCTGCGCGCTGCTGATCATCGGCATGCCGCCGCTGTCCGGGTTCATCGGCAAGCTCAGCCTGATCGGCGCCCTGCTCAACCCGCTGGGACTCGGTGCCGGCGAACCGATCTCGAATGCTGCCTGGGCGTTGCTGGCCCTGCTGATCCTTACCGGCCTCGGCTCGTTGATGGCATTCTCGCGCCTGGGGATCCAGCGCTTCTGGTCGCCAGAGGAGCGCCCGTCGCCCGTGCTGCGCAAACTGGAATGCACGCCGATTTTCCTGCTGCTCGGCCTGAGCATCGCCCTGACCTTCAAGGCTGAACCGCTGCTGCGTTACACCCAGGCAGCGGCCGATGCCCTGAACAATCCGCAGCAATACGTAATGGCGGTGCTCGGCACCCGCGCCGTGCCGAGTCCGGAAGCCAAGGCTGCGCTGCTGGAGGTGCAACCATGAAGCGTCTGTTTCCTGCTCCTTGGCTGTCGCTTGCGCTGTGGTTGCTCTGGCTGGTGCTGAACCTGTCGGTCAGCCCGGGCAACCTGCTGCTGGGTGCCGTACTCGGTTTCTGCGCCCCGCTGATGATGCGCAAACTGCGCCCGCAACGGATTCGCATCCGCCGCCCGGGCACGATCCTGCGATTGTTTCTGCTGGTCGGGCGTGACGTGATCGTCTCGAACCTGCAGGTGGCCTGGGGCGTTCTCAACGCCGGTCGCCGGCCGCTTCGTTCACGTTTCATCAAGGTGCCGCTGGACCTGCGCGATGCCAACGGTCTGGCGGCGCTGTCGATGATCTGTACGGTCGTGCCCGGCACGGTGTGGTCGGAGCTGGCGCTGGATCGCAGCATTCTGTTGCTGCACGTCTGGGATCTGGATGACGAGGCGCAGTTCATCCAGCACTTCAAGGTCACTTACGAGCGGCCGTTGATGGAGATTTTCGAATGAGCCCGCTGCTGTCGAACGCGATACTGCTGACGCTGTTCCTGTTTTCCTTGGCCATGGTCCTTACGCTGGTGCGCCTGTTCAAAGGCCCGTCGGCACAGGACCGCGTACTGGCGCTGGATTACCTGTACATCGTCGCCATGCTGATGATGCTGACCCTGGGGATTCGTTATGCCAGTGACACCTACTTCGAAGCGGCGCTGCTGATCGCGCTGTTCGGCTTCGTCGGCTCGTTTGCCCTGGCGAAATTCCTCCTGCGTGGCGAGGTGATCGAGTGAACGCTGAACTGTCTCTCTGGGTGGAAATCCCGGTGGCGATCCTTTTGGTGCTCAGCGGCGTGTTCGCCCTGATCGGTGCCATCGGCCTGCTACGGATGAAAGATTATTTCCAGCGCATGCACCCACCGGCGCTGGCCTCGACCCTCGGTGCGTGGTGCGTGGCGCTGGCCTCGATCATCTGTTTTTCCGCGCTCAAGTCCGGGCCGGTGCTGCACGCATGGCTGATTCCGATTCTGCTGTCGATTACCGTGCCGGTGACTACCTTGCTGCTGGCGCGGGCGGCGCTGTTCCGCAAGCGCATGGCCGGGGATGATGTGCCGGCCGAGGTCAGCAGCCGGCGCACTGAAACCGGCAGTTAAATCCAGGCAACAGCCAACAGCCCGGCTCCCAATATCAGACACAGCGGCGAGTAAACCCAAGTGTCGAGCCGGGCGAACCGCGACCCCTTCACTTCCTTGAAAAAACCCACCAGTTCCGAATCGCCAATCGCCCGCGCAAACATCAGCAGCGCAATCGCGCTGATCACCCATTGCAGCGCCCAGTGATGCACGGCGGGCAGCCACCATCCCACTCGCATGCACACCAGTGCGGCAATCAGTAGCAGGGCTGCCGCCACCACCAGCGTGATCCAGCCTGACGGCTTGAACGCCGGCCTGAGTGTCAGCCCGCCGTTGTCCACCGGGACCTGCGGCACCACCGCCACGGCTGCCCATTGCCCACCCATCGCCCAATACACATGCATCAGGCTGATCACCGCAAATATCGTCACCAGCCATTGAGCCAACACAAAGGTCATGGTCGAGAATCCTTTAAAGGGATTTGAACAAAACATCCTAGTCGGCATTTTTCCATGTGCACGACCGGTCGGCGGTGCGGTAAAGTGCGCCCCATGAAATTCACCCGTACCGATCGTTCACTGCTGGCCTGGATGCTCTATTGCTGCGTCCTGTTCAACGTGTTCGCCTGCAGCATCGGTCACGGACAAATGGTCGGCATGCAGCTCAACGGTATCGGCGGCCAGTTCTGCGCCGTTGACCCGAGCACCCTGGCACCGCTCGCCTCGAATCCCGCCGAAGAAAAGCTGCCGACCCTGGCAAAAGCCTTCGGCTGCCCGCTGTGCTCCACCGGCGGCATGGGCCCGGCGTTCAACTCCAGCCTGACCCTGGCGATCCTGCCGGAACAACACAGCCCGCCGCTGCCGGTCATCGTCAGCGCCGACCTTCCTGCCCGCTTCATCTGGCCTTCGGCCAATCCTCGCGCCCCGCCGCGCGCCTGAGTGTCCTTGCCTTTTTGAATTGTCAGCCCACTGCGCCAACGCGCGGCGTTCGCCTGTGCGCTGACGCCTAGACAAGCATTCAGGATTCAAACGATGAAACAACTTACCTTGCTGGCGAGCCTGTGCGGCTGCCTGTCCGTCAACGTCTGGGCGCAATCCACCGTGGATCTGGCGCCGATTACCATTGACGGCGAATCCGGCGCCGAACCGGGCCTGAGCCTCGACCAGTCCAGTGGCATGGCCTCGCGCCTGGGCCTCAGCGTGCGCGACACCCCGGCTTCGGTGGCCATTGCCAACCGCAACGACATTGAACGTCACGGCTCGCAAAACTTTCAGGACGCGGCCAACACCTTGCCGGGGGTGAACGCCAGTGCGCCGCCCGGCTTTGGCGGGTTCGTCTCCTATCGCGGCTTCACCAGCAGCCAGATCACCCAGATGTTCAACGGGGTCAACGTTTCCGGCGGACTCGCACGCCCCGTGGATTCGTGGATTTATGACCGGGTGGAGCTGGTGGGCGGCCCGTCGTCACTGATCAACGGCGCCGGCTCGGTCGGTGGCTCGCTGAACTACGTTACCAAACTGGCCACCCACGACGAGCAAGCCATCGATGGCCGAGTCAGTTATGGCACCTACGACACCACCGAAACCGCATTCGGCCTCAATCACGCGCTGACCGAACCCGGCGTCGACGCGCAACATTACGCGCGCCTCGACGTCAGCCACAACACCAGCAACGGCTACATCGACCGGCAGGAACGCGATGCCTGGAGCGTGGCGTTCTCGCTGCTCAGCGATCTGACGCCGAACCTGTCGCACACCCTGGCCCTGGAATATCAGGACGAACACGAAGACAGCCCGTACTGGGGCACGCCGGTGCTCAACCCCAAGGCCGGCGAGTTGAAGATCGACAAGCACAACCGCTTCAACAACTACAACGTCGAGGACGGCCGCTACGAGCAGCGGACGATCTGGGTGCGCTCTATCATCGATTACCGGATCAACGAGAGCACCACCCTGCGCAACACCCTCTATCACCTCGACAGCCAGCGTGATTACCGCAACCTGGAAACCTATCAATACAACGCCGACAACAGCGCGGTGAACCGCTCCACCGCGTATCAGGTGCGGCACCAGGGCGAGCAGAACGGCAACCAGTTCGAACTGCGCCACGACAACACCCTGTTCGGCCTCGACACCACCTGGTCCGGCGGATTCGAGTACAAGGTCAACCAGACCACCAACTCGCCGCTGAACGTCAAAGGCGCCAGCGCGGTGAACCCGAACAACTACCGACCGGGGCATTTCTATGACATCCCCGGAACGATGCCGGGTTTTGTCAGCGACAAGACCAACGAAGTCACCACCAAAGCGCTGTTTGCCGAGAATCGCCTGGCACTGACCGACAAGCTTTCGCTGCTCACTGGTCTGCGCTATGACGACATCGACCTCGACGTGACCAACCATCGCACGGTAACGGCAAGCAACCCGCACCATCTGAAGCGCAGCTGGGATCCGGTCACCGGGCGCATCGGCCTGACCTATCAGTTCATTCCGTCAGCCAATGTATACGTGCAATACAGCACTGCCGCCGAGCAACCCAGTGGCACCCAGGACTTTGATGTCTCGACCGGCAAGCAATGGGAAATCGGCAGCAAGTTCGACTACCTGAACGGACGCGGTTCGGCAACGGTGGCCGCCTACACCATCGAGCGCAAGGACTTCGCGGTGACGGATCCACTGGACCCGACCAGCAGCATTCCGGTCGGCCAGCAGACGTCGAAGGGTATCGAGATTGCCAGCTCGTTGCGGATCACCGACAAGTTGCTGGCCGAAGGCAACTTCGCCTGGGTCGATGCGCAATACGATGAGTTCAACGAAAAGAACCCCGCCGGCGTGGTGGTTTCGCGCAAGGGCAACACACCGACCAACGTGCCGGACCGGGTCGGCAATCTGTGGCTGACCTACGATTTCTCGCCAAAATGGCAAGGCGGGGTCGATGCGCGGTACGTGGCGTCGGTGTTCGCCGATAATGCCAACACCATGACCGTGCCGTCGTACACGCTGTTTGGCAGCTTTCTCAGCTACAAGGTGGATTCGCACACCACTGTGACCGGACGGGTGCGCAACCTGACGAATGAGGTGTACGCCGAGTTCGCCCATGTATCGCCGGCGTATTACCTCGGCACACCGCGTACATTCGAGCTGGCTGTACAGACGCGGTTCTGATTCATCCTGGCGAGGGCCTCGCCCCTCGCCACTTCACTACAGACCTGCCTGAACCTTCTGCGCCACATCCTTCGGCAGCCACACCTGCCACACATCCGGATGCGCCTTCATGAACGCCACCGCCGCGTCCCGAGGCGCCGTGTGTTTCTCGCTCATTTCGGCCAGCGCCTTGTTCAGGTCATCAATCGGAAAATCGACCTTGCTGAAGAACTCGGCAATCTCCGGATGCTGTTTCTGGAACGGCGTAGACACACCGATCGACAGCTTCGAGGCCAGTGACCGGGTCGGTTTTGGATTGGGATTATCGGCGTCGGTCAGGGTCTTCCAGGCCTCGGCATCGAACGGCGGCTCTTCCAGTTGAATCAGCTTGAACTTGCCGAGCAATGGCGTCGGCGACCAGTAATAGAACAGCACCGGTTTACCGCGGCGGATCGATGAGCTGATTTCGGCATCGAGTGCCGCACCGGAGCCGCTGCGGAAATTGACGAAATCGTCCTGCAAGCCGTAAGCCGTCAGTTTCTGTTTGTTCACCACCTCCGACGTCCAGCCGATCGGGCTGTTGAGAAACCGTCCCTTGCTCGGGGTTTCCGGGTCCTTGAACACGTCCTTGTACTTCTTCAGATCGCTGACACTGCGCAGGTCCGGTGCCAATGGCTTGATGCCTTTGGCCGGATCGCCCTTGATCACGTATTCCGGTACCCACCAGCCTTCGGTGGCACCTTTGACCGTATCGCCCAGGCTCGCGACCTTGCCTTCGGCTTCGGCCTTGACCCAAACCGGACTGCGCCCGGCCCATTCTTCGCCGATGACCTGAATGTCATTGTTGGCCAATGCGGTCTCCAGCGTGATGGTGGTGCCCGGCAAAGTATCGGTCGGAAGCCCATAGCCCTTCTCGACAATGATCCGCAGGACATCGGTAATCAGGCTGCCGCTTTCCCAGTTCAGATCGGCGAAGTGGATCGGCGTCTGCGCCGCGCTCACCGCAGGCATCACCGTCATCAAACCGAATGTGGTCAACCCGGCGGCAAGCAACCGTCGAAATCCGTTCATGCTTTTGCACCTCGTGCTGTTCACAGCAATAGCAGGATGGCCTGACAGAAGACCGCAAGCCTCTGAATACTCAGTCAACTGACTGTAGACGAGGTTCCTGCTTTTTCAGGGGCATGACACGGACAAGGCTACTTTTCAGACATTTCCTGCAGGCTCTTCAGCTCGCGTCTGACCATGCTGGCGTATTCCGCAGGCTGCAAGGCGTAGATTTGCGAAGCGACCCAACCCAGCCACGCGCCCTTCAGTTCGGCCTTTGCAACGAACAACCGACGTGCTTCTTCGCGGGCACTGTCGAGGTTCTGCAAATGGAAATCGGCGCGACTCACTCGCTGGCCTTGAAGGTCACCAGCTCGCCCTTGCGCCACTTGGCGGCTTTGGCGGTGACGGCTTTCAGGGTCTTGGTCAGGCCTTCCTGCAACTGCTCGTTGGCTGCGAACACGGTGACCGCGCTGTGGCCTTCCTTGAACACGATGGCATGGCCGTCGCCCGTGCTGACAAACGCGTAGTCGCCCAGACCGTACACAGTCATTTTGATTTCGCGAAAGCGGATGTCCATCTTGCCGCCTTCTCGGCTGGGCAGCACCGACGCGCTGAAATGATCGCCGACCTTGAGCTTGAGGCCAGGTTTGTCATCGACCACCAAGGCGCTTTCGGTGTCGATCTCGGCAACGTAAATGCCTTCGGCGTTCTGCTCGGTGATGTAAACAAAACGCGATTGAAACTGCTTGACCAGCTTTGCCCGCAAATCACCCAGCACGAACAAAGCATGCATATCGAGGTTACTGACTGCCAAAGAAACATCCCCACACTTGAAAAGAGTGCCGTACGCGAAAAGCGCCCACGGCAGAAAAAGTCGGCCCGGCCGAAGTGTTGCGCGATGACTCGAATATACGCCTGAGCGAGCGAAGTGCTTATTCAACGCGAGTTGCACAAGACTACTGGAATGCCACTCGCGAAACCTGCAAAGACGTTCTCCAAATGTTGAAGGAAAATGCGTCACGCCCGCCCAGAGAAAGCTGATTACGAACTTTAGGGAAAAAACTCACCAAGAAAATCACTTTTCCGACATATCGCACGCAAAAAATTGCTTTAGATAGCGCCATGCCGTCGACAGGTGTTGGCGATTCTAGAGCAGCGATGCTGTTCTCGACTACCCGCAGTGGCCAGTAAATGCGGGTCAATCCATGAAAAGGACTTCATATGTGCACTTTGACGCATTTTGCCGTGGCCCACGAGCCCGCCTTTGTCTTGAACAATTCTGGTTTCGAGAATGTTCCTACAATGCAGCCTTGCACTCAGGAGCCGTTATTTCAGGTGATCCCTGCAGGCAATGCCTTTTTCCATATTAGAGAAAAGTCGACGGGCCTTGTCAGAGGATTCCGAGAGGATCACAACGCCGCCTGCGCCCTCGCCCGCTCACTGGAATCGCGAATCGAACTCCTGGCCAGCGCGCACCTCAGATAAAGAGAGTCATCGACCCCGCCATCCTTCAAGGAGCACACCATGGAACTGCCTGCCTACAACCTGACAACTCTGTTCGATCAATTAGGGCTGCCTTCGGAGGAAACAGCGATTGACGACTTCATCGAAGCCCATCCACTGGATGCCAACACTAAATTGATTGATGCCGAATTCTGGAGCCCGCAACAGGCGCAGTTGCTCAAGGAGTGGCTGCGTGCCGATGGCGAGGAAGCCGTGATGGTCGATGAGCTGAACGTGCGCCTGCACCGGGGCAAATGATTTCGATCAGTGCAGGCAGTCACTGGGTTCAGCGCTCAACTGCTCAAGCCACGCGGCCCTGCACTCTTCCGCTTCATTACGACTCGCGAAAGCGGTGCCACGGCGTTCGCCATTGAGCAGCACCACCCAGCAGACACTTTGCCCCATCGCGCGCAGCCCGGCGGGTACGCCGCTGCCGATCATCACCGCGACATCGACTCTGCATTGCATGCTGACCTCCCAACTTCATTAGCAACCTAACTATGTAGGCATGTTAATGATCTGGATCAGGATGAAACAGCTGCGCGTCTGTACAGCTTAATTGCAGTTCCGGCAACAATGCCTCAGCGCGGATTCTCCGGTTTGTAGCCCAGACGCAACCCGCCCCAGTGGCGGCCCTTGACCATGATCGGCACCGACAGATCGTGCATCAGCTCGCCGGTATCGCGGGTGTAGGTCTGCAACAGCACGGGTTGCTGATGGCTGCCGCAGCGGATACCGGTGCGGTCGGCGAATTTGCGTTTGGTGCGATTGTTGACGGTATCGACCTGCACATCCCCGGTCAGCGGCTGGCTGAATGCCTGATTGTGGGTCGGCACGTAACCCTGCTGCGTGCAGGCAATGGCGAACACCAGGCCTTCGTGGCGCGGCAACAACGGTTCCTGAATCGCCGGGAGTACCTGATCGGTGTAGCGGTCGAAACGGGTCTGGAACTTGGCAGGTTGTGTATCGGGAATCGGCTGATACTGGCGGTCAAACAGATCTTCAAGGCTGATGCGCCCTTGCTCGACATCGGCCTCGAACCGCGCGGCAATCTGGCTGGCGCCTTCGCGGGCAAGGTCGTAGATGCGTTGGTGATAGTCATCCAGCCCGACTTCGGCCAGGCGTTCGCTGATGGTTTCCGCCTGCCCTTCCATCTGTACGGCCGCGTCGGCCAGACGACGAGTCTGCTGGTCGCTGATAGCCAAATCGCTGCGCATCTGCTCGATGGCAGCGAACAGACTGTCGAGCTGTTCGCGATTGGTTTCCGCGCCTCGGGCGATTTCGCCCACCTGGCTTTCGACCCCGGCCGCCAGTCGCGCGATGTTTTCCAGGTGCTGACCGGTGTGCTCAACCTGCTCGACACCCGTGTGTAAATCGTCGGAGAGCTGGCGGATCTGCTCCACCACCTGCGCCGTGCGTTGCTGAATGTCGGCGACCATTTCCCCCACTTCACCGGTGGCCGTCGCGGTACGAGCCGCCAGGCCGCGCACTTCGTCCGCCACCACTGCAAATCCACGACCGTGCTCGCCGGCCCGGGCCGCTTCAATCGCGGCGTTCAATGCCAGGAGGTTGGTCTGGCTGGCGATGGACTGAATCACCAGCGTCACGCGCTGAATATCATCGCTGCGCTGGCTCAAGGCTTCGATCAGTTCGCGGCTCGCATTGGCGCGCTGGCTGAGCTGGTGCATGCGCGAGATCGAATCCACCAGTTCGGTGCGCCCTGCTGCGCTGCTGTGATGGGCTTCGCTGGCGGCGCCCAATGCCTCGCGGCTGAGCTGCGAAGTGGCCTGTTCAGTGGCGATCATGACTTCAGCGTTGTTGACGATCTGCGCGGCGGCGTCGAGTTGCGATTGCAACTTGCCGGCCAGCTCCTTGACGGAAAACGCCACGCCAGCGGCTGACAGCGCGTTATGGCTGGTGGTGTAGGAAAGGTCGCGAGTCAGCTCGGACATCGCGCTGCTGCTGTCGACCGGTTGAGCATCGGGGACCGCCCGAGAACGCAGGCGCGGCAGCCAGACGATCAGCACCGCCAGCGGCATGCTGACGTACAAGGGCCATTCGCCCAGGCTCATCCCGGCCAGCAACAGCATCAGGGCGATGCTTTGCAGGGTCGGCGTCAGCCAGCGATTCTTCGGCAAAACAACTGGTGCAGGCAGAGCCGCAACCAGAGATCCATCTCTCGTCATTTCGTTACCCCACGCTTGTTCTCATTGTTGTGACTGCATTAAACGCCACTACAACGCCATTATCCATGGTCCGTTAGTCGTGGGTCTGTGGCAGGTCAATGGAATGGCAGGGAGACTTTCCGGCAGACGAGAAAAAGCAAAGATCGCAGCCTTTTGCAGTTCCCGATGGAGCTGCAAAAGGCTGCGATCTTTTCGCGACGACCCATATTGAAGGGGTCGCCTCAGGAATCAGGCCTGACGCTGGTGCTTGTCGATCTGCTCGTGCCGCTCTTGAGCTTCGATGCAGTACTTGGTGGTCGGGCTGATCAGCAGGCGTTTCAGGCCAATAGGCTCGCCGCTGTCGTCGCACCAGCCGAAGCTGTCTTCCTTGATACGCTCAAGGGCCTGCTCGAGTTGCGGCAGCATGCGCTGGTCGCGATCGATCGCGTTTACCAGCCAGGTGCGCTCTTCTTCCACCGATGCGGCGTCCGCCGGGTCAGCCGGGGTGTCCAGGCTTTCGATGGCAATACGGTTCTGCTCAATGCGCTCATGGGTTTCGACTTTCATGTTCTGCAACAGCTCTTGAAAGAAAGCTTGTTGCTCGGCATTCATGTAGTCATCTGCCGGCATGGCCAGCAACTTGTCCTTTGTCATTGATATCTCTATAAAAAACGTGCATTAAGGCGAATTAGGGAGCGTTCCGGCGAACCGTCTGCGTTCATCGGAAAGGCATCGTTTATTGCAAACGCCACCCGGCACTCAATTTACGAAGGGGCGGCAGTCTAAGGCTCGTTTGAGGCCTCAGCAACTGTAAATACCGGGAATTTGTCCGACAAGGCCCGGAAACTGCTCTGACACAGGCTTCACAGCGCTCATCGGAGTGCGTTTATAGCAAGAAATTCAGTCGAGCGGCTGTATATAGAAGACAAACGTCGGACGAGCGGCGCTTTGTCGCATTTTCTGACGGCAGAATCCCCAAATTTGTAAGCGCCAACCAATGCCTCGCAAGGGCTGGCGTTGTGCATGAGCAGAAACTCAAGGTTGGCGAATCTGTGGCTGCGGTAGACTTTCCTCCAATAAATCGCGAACGGACTTGGGAAGGAGTTTCGGGTCTACATTTTCCTTGATCAACACCACGACTCTGTCGTTCGATGGTTCCAGTTCTCCGAGGTTCTGTGCAGTTACTGGAGGTGGAAGCAACGACTCAATGCTGTAGTTGATACCCCGGTACCCGATAGCAACCGGCCGAGCAAATGCCTGACGCAAGGTCACACCCAACGCGGAGGACCTGACTACCGACCCCGTAACGCCCGGCAAATCAGGAGCAACTTTGTTCACCCGGTCACGCAGTTGAGAATTGACCTGCTCCAACTCAGCCTCCAACTCGTCGATTCTGGCTTGACTGGTTGTCGACACTGCCGCGGTTGCGGTTTTTACCTCAGGCTGGGGCTTATCAGGCTTTTGAGGATCAGCCGGTTTGGTTTCCTTGTCTTCTTTTGTTTGAACCTTGCCTTCAGCACCAGCACCAGCACCAGCACCAGCACCAGCATTTGGCTCCTTGCGGAGTTTGAGCAACTGCGCTTCGATGCTTTTCTTCTTGTCACTCAGATCAACCATCGCCATGGTCAATGCCGAGAACGTGGCACTCATGCCCTCCTCAGAAGAAACACTCACATCAATGGCTCGGGCCAGGTATACGTCCGTGATCAAAACCAATACCGACTGCGCCCCCTCAGAACCTCTTCCGCTCGTACTTAATGCCTGCGCGGCCTCCTTTAACATTTGACGATCCTTTATGGTGTAACGCGTCGGCGCCACCTCGTTGAACCGGCGTCGTGCCTCCAGATAGCTCACACCATAGGTCTCCGCCGCCGGAACCGAGTAGGAAACGCTGTATTGTGATCGACGTCCCAACCCGATAAGCGCACCGATAGCATTGCTGGTGACATTGACGCCAACATCACTTTCAGCCAGTGAAGCAAAGGTAAATCCTGGGAAAGCTACCAAGCTATTTATCACCCGGTCACGAACCTTCAATGGTAAAACCTTTCTGGTCTGAACAGTACCAATGCCCGTGCCATCATCATAGGTATCCGAAGACTCGAAGGTCACTGTTGGTGCAGACCGGTACAACTCCTCACTCAGATCGATGTGATCGACGCGGATCGATCCCAACACATAATCGGCAGTCTTGCTTTTCTGGCCTTTCCCAACAGAACGCGCAACAAAAACATCACCGACCTCAAACTGTGCCCGAGGTGGGTATATCGCCTGAATGCCTAATTGCTCTGTATTGGTTGCCCAGTTTTCGGCGACCACGCCGGGAGTCGGTCTCGAGCCACATCCTGTTAATGCGCCCGCCCCTACCAGACACCAAATTAAATAACTGTGCTTGTACATGCTTTAACCCTCCCTTGAGTTTCCATAGCACGCCTTTGCGCATCGATCGCGCGCAGGTCGGCGCCTCAACGATCGAGGGGGTCATGGACTACAAGGGAGTAATACAAACGAGTACTGATTCAGAGGGCCTGAACTCGCTTAACTTTTCCATCCCTGGTCGGTGCTGGCACTTTGACTATAGATCCGGCACAAACCTCCGCAAGGGCCGTCCCGGCCTTTATTTTCGGGTGTTTCATCGGTGATACGCTCAGCAACGACCGTCGACCCGTTGTCACGAAGTAGTCAGCCCACAGACTTTGCCGCTACATTCGTCACCCACATCACCAGATCGTCGCCTCCAGGGAAGTGCACATGAAACTGATCGGAATGCTCGACTCACCCTATGTCCGCCGCGTGGCGATCTCCGCCAAGTGCCTGGGTATTGAACTGGAACACGACCCAGTGTCGGTGTTTCGCCACTTCGAACGCTTCCAGCAGATCAACCCGGTGGTCAAGGCGCCGACCCTGATGCTCGATGACGGCGAAGTGCTGATCGACTCGACCCTGATCCTCGACTATCTCGAAGCCCTGTCCGGCAAAACCCTGCTGCCAACCGACCTGCCGCAACGGGTCAAAGCCCTGCGCCTGATCGGCCTCGGCCTCGCCGCCTGCGAAAAAGCCGTGCAGCTCTACTACGAACGCAACCTGCGCCCGGCCGACATTCAATATCAGCCGTGGGTCGAACGCGTCGAAGGCCAACTCGCCGCCGCCTTCACCGCCCTTGAACATGAACTCGAAAAACACCCGCTGCCCACCGACGGCCCTCTCCAGCAGGACGGCATCACTCTCGCCGTCGCCTGGAGCTTCACCGGCCTCGTCGTCCCCGACCAGATCGACGCTCAACGTTTCCCGCGCATCGCCCAATACACCGAGTACGCCGAAAGCACCCAGGCGTTCATCAACACCCCGATGACCTGACCATGAGCACCACCGAAACCGCCGCCCCGGCCCTCAAAGAAATCTTCAACGCCGAACGCCTGCAACACATCGCCACTGAAATGAGCGCCGTGTACCCGGCGTTCAAGGCCAAGGCATTTCTCAAGCACGCCAACGAAGGCCTCGCCGACCTCTCCGTCATGCAACGCATGGCCCGCGTCAGCGAAAGCCTGCACGCTGTGCTGCCGCTGGATTACGCAGATTCCCTCGTTATCCTGCGCGAACTTGCCCCACGCCTGAACAGCGGCTTCGTCAGCATGTGCCTGCCGCACTACGTCGCGAGCTACGGCGCGCACGCGTTCGACACCTCGATGGAAGCCCTGAAGTACTTCACCACCTTCGGCTCCTCCGAATTCGCCATCCGCCACTTCCTGCGCAGCGACCTGGAACGCTCGCTGGAACTGATGCACGACTGGACCCGAGACGAAAACCACCACGTCCGAAGACTCGCCAGCGAAGGCAGCCGCCCTCGCCTGCCGTGGTCATTTCGGCTGGAACCGTTGCAAGCGGATCCGCTGTTGGCTGCCGGGATACTTGATCGGTTGAAAGCCGATGAAAGTTTGTACGTGCGCAAGTCCGTGGCGAATCATTTGAATGACGTGACGAAAGAACATCCGGAGTGGGTGCTGGATACGGTTGAGGGGTGGTCGCTGGAGAACAGGCACACGGCGTGGATTGCCAAACATGCGCTACGAAGTTTGATCAAACAGGGGAATTCTCGGGCGCTTACGGTTATAGGCGCTGGGGCGAAGGCTGAGGTTGAGTTGCTGGATGTGAAGGTGGAGCCGGCGGTTGTGCGGCTTGGGGATACGATTACCTTGTCATTTACCGTTCGATCGTTGGTGCCAGTTGAACAGCGGCTGGTGATTGATTATGCGATTGACTATGTGAAGGCGAATGGCGGGACGTCGGCCAAGGTTTTCAAGTTGAAGACGTTGGAGCTGGAGGGGTTCGGGAGTGCGGTTGTGGCGCGGCGGCAGGTGATCAAGGATTTCACTACGCGCAAGCACTATGCGGGGGTGCATGCGGTGCATGTGGTGGTTAATGGGGAGCGGTTGGGGAGTACAGCGGTTGACATCGATTTTTGACGGACTGAAAGATTCTCTCTGACGTTGCTCTCGTACGTGGACTAGCCAACAAAAAAATCCAAGGACCTGGCCATGAAGCTTAAACAAATAGTCGATTGCTTTTTTAAATATGCGATTGAACGGAGAAATCCGTACAGCAGCTTCCCCCTTACCACTGAAATCGATGAGTTTGGCGGGCCGTATGTTGAAATTTCCGACTCAGGAAAACTGGCTATCGTTGCGCGAGATCGCGGTTATGAAGTGTTGAGAAAAGAGACAACATCACCAGAGGAGCTGGCTAAATGGGTGTATGAAATGTTCAACAAGAGATAAAACTTCACACCTATGCGTCATTTCGACTAATCCAACTCGACGCTTTCAACTTTTCGCAACCGATCAAAAATTTACGACTTTACTTTCTGACTGATTTTGACCAAAAGTATCTAAACACGCTTGGCACCCCTTCACAGCCGGCTTCAGGCGGGAAGGAAGGTCAAACTGTCAAGATTGATCTCGGCGTAAGAACCTATATCCCCCTTGTAAAGCGAGACCCTGGACACGCCCAGCTCGGACTGTAAAAGCTCGACTAACGTTCTTAGCTTTTTGTTTTTAGACATCGACGTCGGACGCACTACCGCTGCCTGTCCGGGTTCGTCATCGTAAATCCTGATCAGAAACATATCCTCTTCGCTCTGTATTTCGTAGTTATAACCACGATACTCATACCCGAGGTCGTGGTCGACGTCATCAAAGCGAGTAGCTTTTATTATCTTCAAAGTGGCATCCAGCATTTGATCACCATAGAAGGATCGTTTCAAAGAAATGCTAAAAAAATGGGGACGTGCAAAAAATCGAAAAATGGGGACGCATCTATTTATCAAAAGACCCGCTCTATTTTTTCCGACTCCCCCCCGTTTCCAAGAATTACCAACTGCCATATGGAATGCCGAACTGGTCGATATAACGCTTGGATTTTTCACTGACCGGATATGCGTAACGCCCCTGGTTTTTGCCTTGGCTTGGCCCCAACGGTTCAATCTCAGCTTGCGCCCTAGCCACTTTGATCGGGTGATGACAAGAGTCTCTAACCCACACTTGCACAACTCCGCCCGGCGCCAACCCTAAATAAACGGAAGAAATATAGGTGGCCGTTTCCTCCGGAGTTTTCGCACATCGCTGATTGACCGACGTCAGCATCAGCTGCCTGGCTTCTTCCGGTATATCCACCCAAGCACGATAGGTCTGAGGCTCCACAATAGATTGCCAACGAACAAAGATTCGTTTGGGAAGATCGGCGCCTACTACTGCTTTTGCAGAGCCGCCTACGCCATGCCAACCTCGGGCTGACTCTGTGCCATCCTCTGGTTGCCCGCCCGAGGCGGATCCCCCGCCGGTGCGTAGGAACGTTCTTCCTTTGATGTCTTCCACCGAAGTATCTTCCACCCAAACCTTCATGTAGTGAGGCTCTGTGAAACCCAGCTCCCACCATGGGGATTTTGGGTCGTTTTTCGCTGAAAGCGGGTCTGCGGAACAACCGGTAGTGAGCAGTGTGCACAACAGGGTTACAAGTAGCTTCATTACCAAAGCGTCCAATCAGGTACGTGCGGGTGTTTTACTCGAATTGCATCTGACGTGGGAGCGTTGATGTAAACCGCTTTCACGCCACTTCCATCCCTTCGGCCGAGTGGGTGGTTCCAGTTGGCGGATGTATGAATGTACTTGAGTTTCAGGATTTGCTCCTCTTGCGGGGTGGTGCTGTAGTCGCCAGAGACAAAACGATCACACAAAGCTTGAAGCTCCGCAGGAATGGAAAACTCGGGAGTCTCAGGAATATCGTTGAAGCGAACTCCCTTGGCTTTCGCCTGTTGATGCATCACACGTAGACATACTCTGGAAAGCATCCCGCTCACAGGGCGTTTGAGCTGAACGGCGGCATAGACGCGCTTGATCTGTGGACTAGATCGATCCTGTGGACTATTGGGCATAAGGAGTGGCGGTGGCGTGACGATTTCCAGCATTTCAGAAGGCCAGCCATTGGCGAGCCACTGATTTTTCACGGTTAAAGCATCCTGATAAATCGAGGTGGTTACGACATCAGTGTTAAGCGACACCTCAAGTGTCTGCATCGGGCTGACGAGTACGCACTCATCCGCCTCCTCGAGGTAGCCCCCACCAATATCGGAATGAACACCGGGCAAAATGATCTCCTGATGATCTGGCGTTACACAGCTGAGGGCGAAATTTCCCCTGCACTCATCGCGTGCGACCAATTGGAGGACATCAGTGAAATAGCGTTGATCCAGATAAAGCTTGATGCCTGTTGCAACGGGGCTTTTGATGTTGCCCAGATTGGACCAGCCAGCAATGGAAGGAACGGTATCGAACAGGCCTATAAAGCCCATATTGATATCGCTTTTATATTGATCGCTGAAAGTCGAACTCAAGGAAGCTGCGTTATTTCGAAGGATTTCTCCTAAAGGACCCTGTTTGCCGCGCACGACTTCATTTGCAAAATGCCGAGCGGCTGCCGCACCACGGCTGAAGCCGAAGGTGTCGAATGTCAGGGAGACAATTTCACAGCCCGGATTTTCGTCCAGCGCCTCCTTGATCCGCTGCTTGATCAATACGAACGAAGATTGAACACGACCGGCAACTCCGGTTTCGCCACGCCCAGTACCTGCTCCCAAGGTGCTGTCTTTTTCACCTGAACGGGTGCCGATCCCTTCGACATACACCATGCGAAAAGCACGTTTTCGCGTGCCCTCACCTTCGGCTGCCTCAGGCGTGTCATACAGCTCACTCAGCTTTTTTATATTGCTGACATCATTGCCATAACTACTATCCGGATCACTCATATACGGCTTGCAACTCGCATCAATATCTTGAGCCGCAATCGGATGATGAGCACCACACAGAAGCCCGGCCGCTGCGTTATTCGCATTATTCCCCGTCCCATCGAAGAACACTCCGATCTGCAGGGCAATGCCGATTTTTTCACGTGCCGATGCCGGTTCCTTCCCGTGTTTCTCATATTCAGCCCAACGCTGGGCATGAATATCGACGGGGTCGGTTCCTTTGTTGCGATAGTTTTTAGGCGGGTTGGGAATGTAGCCACTCAATCCTTGATTCCTTCTTCTGATCCTTGAAGAACGGGCCGAAGGGTGACAGCGGAAATCGGGGGATGCAAGGCGTGGCCGCGTGCCAGCACCTGGCGCTCTTTCTCCCTGCCTGCAATGGTGGCGCCGAGCCACGAATGATATGGTTCAGCCTCAAAACCAGGGACGACACCTCGTGCACAAACAATGTCTGGCAGCAGCAGTAACCTTCGCCATCAGTTTTTCCGCTCTTGCCTCTCCCGTACCGCAGGAAGAGCTCGAAGAGTGCCAACGAATAGAAAACTCGGCCAAACAGGTCATGAAAACCAGGCAGCAAGGCGTGCCTATGGCTTCGGTGTGGGAATTGGCCGAAGCGGCAGGTAAGCAGAACGAGTATGTGGGTGAAGTGTTCAAGTCGCTGATCCGCGAGGCGTACGAGATTCCTCAATACTCAAGCGAGAGCTTGCAGCAGAAAGCGATCAGCGATTTCCATTCCAATTTCTACAAGGCTTGCATCGTGACGGCGGAAAAGAGAGCAAACGCAAACGGCTGAGCTCAACGAACAAAAAAGAGAGCAGATTCAGGTAATGAATCTGCTCCCTTTTACTGAAGGACTCCTGATTCAGGGCCAGGGAGCTCCATCACCTTCGCGGGCATTAAAAGCCGCCCCCTCAATGTGATAAACCTGCGGCTCCTCCGAAAAATACCTCTCAAGTCCCAGCATAAAGACCCTGTGATCCTCCCCCGCCTCAAAATCCGTGTGAGCCTCAAGCGAGTCCCACCGCACAATCAGATTGAACCGCTCCGGCGTTTCAATCCCCTGCGCAAGCATGTGCCCGCCGTACCCGTTCGCGCGGCGGAGCAAAGGCGCAACCTCGGCAAATGCACGCCGGAACTCATCAACACGTTCTGCGTGAACAGGCAGCAAAGCGATCTCGTAAATCATGACGCATCCCCCACAGAATCCACACGAAGCGCCGGCTCGACCGCAATCGCAATCTTCCCTTGAAGACCGTTGTTGGGACTTTCCAACCGAGCATGGGCCAGCGCAATCTCCGCAAGCGAATACACCGCGCCAACATGTGGTCGCAGTTGACCGCGCTCCACCAGGACACTCAATTCATCGAGCTTGCCGCGGTTCTGGCGGGTGAAAACGAAGTGATAGCTCGCGTTCTTGCCCCAGGCCTGAACGAGGTTTTGTGGTTTGGCGATGTCAACGATCGAGACCACGCGGCCAAGTTGCGCGAGTGCGTCGGGGCTGCGCGACAGGGTGTCGCCGCCGATGGTGTCGAACACTACGTCCACTCCGAGGCCATTGGTTTCCCGCAGGATGGCGTCGACGTAGTCTTCCTTTTCGTAGTCGATGATCACATCGGCGCCCATGCGGCGGACGAACTCGGCATTTGCTTCACGCGCGGTCGTGAACACTTTGGCGCCCATCGCTTTGGCGAGCTGGATGGCGACATGTCCGACGCCGCCTGCGCCGCCATGGATCAAGATGCTCTCCCCTACTCTGAGCGCTGCCCGCACGATCAAGGCTTCCCATGCTGTCCCGCCCACCAGGCTCAAGCTGGCAGCTTCGAGGTGGCTCAGTGAGGAAGGCTTTTTGCCGATGATGCTGGCGGACGCCACGTGGTACTCGGCATAGCTGCCGGGGCCGTCGAAGATTTGCGGCGTGTACCAGACTTCGTCTCCGGGGGCGAAAGCCGTCACACCCGGGCCGACCGCTTCGACTACGCCGGAGACGTCATGTCCGGTGATGGCCGGCAGTGGCACCAGGTCGGAATAGTCGCCGCGTCGGACTTGATAATCCAATGGATTGATCGAGGTGGCGTGTACCCGGACCAGCACTTGTCCCGTTTCCGGCACAGGCTTGGGCACGTCGCAGAGTGTGAACGATTCCGGGTTGCCAAATGATTCAAGCAGCATCGCTTTCATGGTGAATCCTCGTATCGACAATAAGGGATATCGAGATATCTCGATACATTGCGGTAAATTTTTTTACAGCTCTTTCCCTATGACCTCGGCCAAGGCGCTGATGTTGGCTTCATTGCGCTTGTAGTAGGTCCACTGACCGATGCGCCTGACTTCAACCAGGCCCACACGCTGCAGCGTTGCAAGATAACCGGACACCGTTGACTGCGAGAGTCCGATGCCCTCTTGAATACTGCTCACACACACGCCCACCGTGTGAACGTCGCCCTCGTCCTGCGGGGGAAAGTTCTTTACGGGGTCCTTCAAGCCTTTCAGGATTTCAAGCCGTACCGGGTTTGAGAGTGCTTTGAATACTTCGATCAGGTCCATGCGGCGAGGATATCGAGATTATTCGATATGTCAATACGCTGTTTGACCAACGGAAAGCATCTCGCCTGCCGAGAGCCCGGCAACGCTCGTCAAACCGCCAGAACGCAGCAAGGTACCTGGTAAAGAATGTGCTCGGTGGTACTGCCCAACCATTTGCTCAAGCCCCGGTTGCGAACTCTTCCCATCACGATGACATCGACATGCTGCTCGTCGGCGAACTCGCTCAGCACAGTGACTGGCCGGCCTTCAACGAAGTGGCGCTGACTGGAGGCCACACCGAACTGCCCGGCCAGTCGAAGAAACGATTTTTGCAGGTCCTCGCGCAGTGACCGAGTCAGCTCGGCCAGGGGTAATCCCCCCATGTCCGCCAGGTACGCGGCGGAAATATCGCAGGCATAGAGCAAGTGCAACTCGGCGTCGCACTGAATGGCCAAGGCACTGGCCTGCCGGATGATCTGCTCGTTCAACGAGTTGTCGGCGGACTCGATATCCGACACCTCGACCGCCGCCAGCACTTTACGAGGCAATACATAGCCGCTTCCGCCCACCAGATACACAGGTACTGGACAATCGCGCAGCAATTGCCAGTCCAGCGGCGTGTAAAACGCGCGCCTGAGGGCCGACACCTGTTCGATTTCCTTGATCAGCAGATCGGGCCCATACGCTTTGACGTGATCAAGGATGCGCTGCTCCACATCAGCGGCCCATTCCACTTCGGTGGTCACCTCGATCCGCCTGCCGCGCAGATTGACCGCCCGGGCTTCCAGCGTCCGCCGGTGTTCCTCAAGAAATGCTTCGCGTGCCTGTGACCGGTTGCCTGTTTCCAGCAGCGACAAACCGTCGAGCGAGGGAATCAGCGCCAATATGTGCAAGCGCGCGCCACTGGCCTTGGCCAGCGCCGCGGCATGGTTGATCGCAGCGGACTCGCGCAGGAGCGGATTGATGATCAGCAACAACCGTTGATACTGGCTCATAGAGACCTCTCGTCAGATCCAGGACTTTGCACTTCGGTTCGAACGACCGGCCCCACCGCCAGGATGCTGCCGGGTACCGAATACAGCGCCCGCTCGGTATTGCTACCCATCAACCGGTCAATACCTGCGCGGTGCACCGTGCCCATCACGACCACATCCGCCAGGTATTGCTCGACAAACTCGCTGATGACCGGCACTGGCAGCCCCATCACAAAATGGCGTCGCTCGGGCGGGATCCCGTAGCGATCGGCGAGGTTGATGAAAGCCTGGTGCAGGGACTGCCGCAGCTCCTCGACAAAATCCACTCCCCATCCGGCACCGATCAGCGGCGCGTCGCCATTGAAGGCCGGTGACAGGTCATAAGCGTAGAGCAGGTGCATGGGCGCGTCACATTGCGCGGCCAGCGCGTTGGCGGTCTGAATGATGGTGTCATTCAGACCGCTGATCTGGGTCTCGGGATCGAACGGATCCACGGCCGCCACGATCCGATGCGGCAGGCTGTAACGGACCTCGTTGACCAGATGCACGGGCACCGGACATTCGCGCAGCAAATGGCAATCCAGCGGCGTTATGAAAACCCGCTTCAGGAGGGGTTCGAGCGTCACATCCTTGATCAGCAAATCAGGTTTAAGGTCTGCGACAGCCCGCAGGATATCCAGCAGCGCGTGGGTGGTGAACACCACGTTCACCGTCACCTTCAGTCCCTGTTCCGAGAGTTGCTCAAGCTGATCGGCTACCCAGCGACGGTGGTGGCGCAGATAGCGCTGATACCCGACCTCATCGATTTTGTCCTCCCACAGGTGAACCACGGGTGCCGGTTCAGCGAAGACCCGAACGTCCAGCGCCGCCCCGCTCGCCTTGGCCAGCGCCACCGCGCGCAGCATGGCGGGCGTCTGATGCAGAGTCTGGTCGGCGACCAGCAGCAAACGTTGATATTGCCCCATCACACACCTCCGCAAGACAACCGCAGGCTTTGAGACTGAGCCTGCGCCAATGGCACGCAGTTGATTTACATCAACTTCGGACCATTCAACATCGCCGGTCTCTGACCCAGATCAGATTCCTGCCCATTGAGCGGCGTAGAAAGAAAGCGACTGCAGGGCGTTGTGTCCCGCACCCGTCTTTAAAACCGCAAGGAGGGTCTCCTCATGCTCACCGTCAAAGACCACAACGAACGAGCCGCCAATGCCTATGCCTCGATCGCCGGGCAACACTGGATCGAAGCACTCAGGGACGGTCGCCATGTGCTGATCCGGCCCCTTTCGGAAAAGGATCGGGAACGCGAGTATGCGTTCATCCAACGCTTGTCTCCGGAGTCGCGACACACGCGTTTTCTGGCGCAGATAAACGAACCGTCGGGCACGATGCTGGATCAATTGATGGATACCGATAATCGCCTGCGCCTGGCCTACGTGGCGCTGGTGCACGACAACGGCCAATTGATCGAGATCGGCGTAAGCCGCTATGCCGCCACGGGTGAACACGAGTGCGAATGCGCCGTTACCGTTGCCGATGAATGGACGCATCTGGGGCTGGGGACCTTGTTGATGGAACACTTGATCACGGCGGCGCGCAAGAATGGAATGCATCGGATGTATTCGGTCGATGCCGCCAGCAATGCTTCCATGCGCGATCTGGCGCGGGCGCTGGGATTCGAACGGCACAATGACCCCGACGATCCCCGCCAGGTCATTCACAGCCTGTACTTGTAGCCTCTGTCGCCGGCGAACGTCCGTACGGGCGATCGCCGGTGCTCCAACGCTAGAGCCCCCTGCCCGGCTTGATCGCCAACACACTGCACGGTGCCCGGTGCAAGAGCTGTTCGGCCGTGGTGCCCAAGAGTTTGTTCATCCCTTTGTTCTGCACCGTCCCCACCACGATCACGTCGACGTTTTGCTCTTCGACAAATCGGCAAATGGCCGGCACCGGCACACCTTCGATGAAATGACGACACTCCTTCGACACGCCATGACGCTCGGCCATCGCGGCAAACGCCTCATGCTGTGCTGTGCCCAGCGCCTCGTAGATACCGGTGGCCAGCGGCAACGCACCAAACCCGAAGTCCTGCGCATAGGCGGCGGTCCAATCGTAGACGTGCAACAACTGCAGCCGGGCATTGCACACCTCGGCCAGCTTCGATGCGGCGTCGATAATCCGGTCATTGAACACCAGATCCTGATCTTCGCTGCGAAGCACGTCGATGATCGCCAGAACATGACGGGGGCGTGGGTTCAAGGCGTTGGTCACGAGGTGTACCGGGATCGGGCAATCGCGCAGCAGTTGCCAGTCCAGCGGGGTAAAAAACACTCGTTTCAGGACCGACTCTTCGTGGGCATCCCTGATGATCATCACCAGCGGTATTTCATTGATGAATTGCAGAATCTCCGCGTAAGGGTCCTGAACCCAGACCACTTCGCTCGTGACAACGATCCCGTGTCCACGCATCCGTGTTGCCTGTTCTTCAAGCCAGTGGCGATGCTTCTCCAGGTAGGCGTCACGGGCCACGGCCACCTGTTCGGGGGCAAACAGCCCGACCACGGCCAGCGCCTGTAAATAATCGAATGCCACGATATGCAGCGGTCTTTGCAGCGCCTGCGCCAATGCCAAGGCACGATCGAATGCCGGCGTGTGGTGCATGGAGGGCGGAGCGATCAGCAGCAGGCGGGGTTCCTGTGACATGGTGCACCTCGACATTGAGCGATGGCAGGGAATGAGTCTCAGGCTGTCCCTTTTACCGACGAGCACTTTGATTTTTGTCAGTGTCCGGTCAAATCGTCGCTCGATCCACCAGCAGACCGGCCCACATGGCAGCGGTCAGCAGAATCTGACCGGGTATGACATACGCGGCGAAACGGCGTCCGCCACTGATCCAGGCCACCAGGCATTTGCTCAATGCGTTACTGCTGACCGCCAGCAGCACGGGCGGCGCAATGGCGGCGTAATCCAACAGTCCACCCTTGGCGAGGGTGGCAATCGACGCCGTGGAAGAATGAGCATCGGCGAATCCGCTGAGTACGGCAGTCAGCATCACGCCCGCCTCGCCAAAGTGATCGAGCATCAGCGAAGACAAAAACGTCACGCCGGCCATGGTCAACGTGACCGCCAGCGCGAGCTTGAGATTGAACGCCCCGCCGACCTTGATCGGTTGGTTCGCAGCGACCGCAGGCCTGGGGAACAGCAGGCCCAGGCTGAACAGCAGCGTTACGCCGAATCCGGCCAGCAACGGCCCCCACAGGTGCCGCAGCAGCGCGGTGTCGACCGCGCCGAGGATCAGCGCGACCTGCGCCGCCGTGGCCAGGTTCGACAGCAGGGCCGCCGCACTCAATACCTTGAGGTGCTCCGGGTCTTTGCGGGCGATATGGCCCATCGCCGCAATCGTCATGGTGCTGGAGGCGAAACCGGACGCGATGGCGCTGACCGCGTAGCCGTAGCGCACACCCAGCGTGCGCACGGCGATATGCCCGATGGCGCCGACGGCCATCAGCAACACGGTCAATGTACAAAGGGTGCGCAGGTTGAGTGCCGAGTAGGGACCGATGAACCGGTCAGGCGTCAGCGGCAACACCACCAATGCTGCGATCAGCAGCACCAACCCATCGCGCATCTCCGCTTCGCTCAACTGGCTGCGGGCGAAGTGATGGAGTTTCTGCCGGTAAGCCAGCAGCCCCGCCATGACCACGCCAATGGCGATTGCCAGTTCCGGCGCTGTGCCGCATAGCGCACCCAGTACCAGCACCGTGAGCAAGGCCACTTCGCTGGTCAGCCCCGGATCAGTGCTCAGGCTGCGCCAGTAAGCCACGCCGATCAGCACCGCCAGACAGCCGCCCACAATGCCCAACAGCAGTGAGCCGCCCACTTGCATCGCGACGTAACCCAGCAGCGCCGTGATCGCGAACGTGCGCAACCCGGCACAGGCACGGCTGTCGCCGCGCCCTTTGTGCCGCTCGCGCTCCAGACCGACCAGCATGCCGATACCCAGCGCCGCGGCGGCCCCCGCCAGACCCAGTGCGTCACTCATAAAGGGATCGGACCATCGGCATACGTGATCCCGGGACGCTTATTGACCGGTGCCTTTTCGGCAATCGCTGGCCACACGTGGGCCGCATCGATCCGTGACTTGAGTTGATCGATAACATCATTGAAATACCTCCTCCGGCCGCAACCACCGTTGTTTCTCATCCAGTGCAAACTCGGCAGTACCCCGCATTCACTCGCAGGGCTGCGGCGGTTTGACGATCATCAGACTGCAGGGAGCCTGGTTCAACACGCTTTCGACGGTACTGCCGATGAATCGGTGTGTACCGTCGGGATACAGCGTGCCCAGCACCACCATGTCGAAAGCGTGCTGCCGGGCAAACAGGCCGATGACCTTTTGCGGGATGCCGGTCAGCAAGTGTCTGCATGAACTCTGGATGCCATAGCGTTCAGCGAGTGCTTCGAAAGCTTCTTGCTGGGCGTCCTCGATGGCGTCTTTCAGACTGCCATCCAGGCTGCCTGTCGACACGCTGATAGCCCCGTCGTCGATGACCGCCCAGCAACCGACATTGAGCAGATGCAGCGCCGCGCCGCAACCGGCCGCCAGCGTGCAGGCAAGGTCAAGTATCCGGTCGTTCAACCCTTGCGTCAGTTCTTCCAGATGCGACAGATCGACCGCCGCAAGAATTTTCATTGGCCTGGCATGCCCGGCGCTTGTCACCAGGTGAAGGTGTGCCGGACATTCGCGCAGCAAGCGCCAGTCCAGCGGGCGATGGAAAGCCCGGTCGAGTGCAGGGACGTAATGGGTATCCTTGATGACCAGGTCCGGATGAAAGTCTTGCACGTACTCAAGCACGTGCGCCAGGTTCGATCTGGCCCAGACCACTTCAGTGGTCACGTTCAGGCCGATGCATCGTTTGAAGCGGGCCTGCTGCTCCAGCCAGTGCCGATGCACTTGCAGATACCCTTCCCGCGCCTGGGCCATTGCCTCGGGTGCAAACAGCCCGGCCGCTGCCAGCACCGGGACATAATCGAACGCGACGATATGCAACAGTGCTCCGTTTGCAAGAGCCAGCGCACAGGCGCGTTCAAAAGCCGGGGTCTGGGTCATTTCGCCAGGGGCTATCAATAGAATGCGTTTGAGTTTGAGCACCACGTGCCTCTCCCTGAAACGTTTACCTGGATGATTGAAAAGCTGATTTCCTGAAGAGCGACATGAGCGGGGATTTTTCTCTCAGCCTGATCACGATCAGGAATTCTGCTGCTCAAGTATCGGCAGGCATTCTTCTGGCTCACTGATTTTTATCAACTTGATCGCAGTGATGTGCCCCCGGTCACTCACAACTTGTTTCTGATGCGCGAGGACGTTTTGACTGCCTCGGATCCATTCGTCGTTTAACGGCGGCCGACAAGGCTTTTTCCGTGTCAATGGCGACCCGAGAACTATGATCAACAATTCATGGTGAGGGCTTTGCGGTGGCAGAAACTCGCTCGTATCGCGATCAATACCTCAAAACGGCGTGCTCCCGGTGCAGCGTGCTGGAGCTGTGTCTACCGCTCGGCTTGAACGGTGGAGAAATCGAGCGTCTGGACACGCTGATCGCCCAGCGACTGAAGGTCAAAAAAGGCGCGGCACTCTACCGTGCCGGTGATCCTTTGCGTTCCCTCTATGCCGTGCGGCTGGGGTCATTCAAGACCAGCGTGCTGTCGATCGATGGTCGCGAGCAAGTCACCGGGTTCCAGATTGCCGGTGAAATGCTCGGTCTGGATGCCATCAGTTCGGATCTGCACACCTGCGACGCGTTCGCGCTGGAGGACAGCGAAGTCTGCCCCATCCCTTTTGGCCAGCTGGAAAAACTGGCCCGCGAGCTGCCGTCACTGCAGCACAACCTGAACAGGATCCTCAGCCGGGAGATCGTTCGCGATCACGACATGCTGATGATCCTGGGCAACATGAGCTCGGATGAACGCCTGGCAGCGTTTCTGTTGAACCTGTCGCAACGCTTGAGCGCTCGTGGCTATTCGTCGCGCAGCTTTGTGTTGAAGATGCGTCGTGAGGAAATCGGCTCCTACCTGGGCCTGCGCCTCGAAACCATCTGTCGCGGCATCGCCCACCTGCGCGACCAAAAACTGGTGGAGATTACCGGCCGCGACGTCACCATTCAGAACATGGACGGCCTCAAGCAGTTGATCGTCGGCTGCCATCGTCACCCGCAGTGAGCGTGCCGACGGGCCGGACGCGCCTTCACGGGGTAATCGCCACCTTCATCACACCGTCACGCTGGTGTGCAAACAAATCGTAGGCTGCTTCAATGTCATCCAGTTTGAACCGGTGGGTCACCAACGGTGAAAGGTCAACCATGCCGCTCTGCACGACCGCCATCAAACGCCGCATACGCTCTTTCCCGCCGGGGCACAGGGTGGTGACGATGCTGTAATCGCCCAACCCGGCCGCAAAGGCGTCGAGCGGAATGCGCAGGTCGCTCGAATACACGCCCAGGCTCGACAAGCGGCCGCCCGGACGCAGCACGCGCAACGCCGATTCAAAGGTGCCTTGCGTGCCCAGTGCCTCGATCGCGACATCGACACCGCGCCCATCGGTGAGGGCCATGATCTGCTCGACCACGTCGCCCTCGCGAAAATTGACGACATGGGTGGCGCCCAATCGACGTGCTACCGTCATGCGCTCGGCCACCGCATCGACACCGATGATCGTGCTGGCGCCTTTGAGCCGGGCACCGGCGACTGCACACAGACCAATGGGGCCGAGGGCGAATACAGCGACGCTGTCGCCGATGCTCACCTCGCCCCGTTCGGCACCGGAGAAACCGGTGGACATGATGTCCGGACACATGAGTACCTGCTCATCACTGAGGCCATCAGGAATCGGACAAAGATTGGCCAAGGCATCGGGCACCAGTACGTATTCGGCCTGGCAGCCATCGATGGTGTTGCCGAACTTCCACCCGCCGATGGCCCGGAAACCATGGCGAGTGTCCGGCCCGTCCTGGGAACCACAGCCACACAGGCACGCATAACTTTGCCCACTGGGAGTGATGGCGCCGGCAATCACGCGCTGCCCCTCTACAAACCCGCGCACCTGCGACCCCAGACGTTCGATGATCCCCACCGGTTCGTGACCGACCGTCAAACCCTTCGCCACCGGGTATTCGCCGCGCAGGATGTGCACATCCGTACCGCAAATTGTCGTGGTGGTTATCCGGATCAAAGCGTCCAGCGGGCCGACTTCCGGGATCGGTTTGTCATCCAGCACGATGCGATTTTTTTCGACAAAAATGGCAGCTTTCATGGTGGCCATGAGCATTCTCCTGAAGGATTCGACTCGTAGTCAGCCTGCGCCGCGCTGCCAGACCGGCACTTGATAATGATCAACAATCGACGACATCCGCGACGATTGACCACCCGTCTGACGGCGCTCTGGCGACCACCGGTTGTTTGACAAAGATCAAACGTCCACCGTACGCCGGGCGCAGCCTGTAGCCATCGGTTCAACGCTTCCTGTCCCAAGGAGAGTCGTCATGTCAGAACAACCGCGTTACATGCTGGTCGCCTCACCCCTGATGGAAAACAACCCTGCCTTCGACCGTGCAGCGGCACTGGCCAAGGCGGCGGGCGCGGCCCTGCACATCGTGGCTTTCGATTACCTGGAAGGTCTGGCGACCGCCAGCATGGTCAACGAGCAAGCACTGGAACAGATGCGAATCGGCTATATCGAGCGTCATCGTCAGTGGCTCGAAGAACGGGCGCATTCGATGCGCAAGCTCGGGGTCACCGTCACCACGGAAGTGGTGTGGGTGGAACGACCCTTACAGGAAATCCTCATTCACCTCAAAGAACAGCCCATGGCGGCGCTGATCAAGGCGCTGGAGCCGGAATCGTTCCTGTCACGCTTGATGTTCACCCCGCTGGATATTCACCTGCTGCGCGAATGCCCGGTGCCGCTGCATTTCGTCAGCCATGTCGGGCATGCCCTGCCGCGCAAGATCCTGGCCGCCGTGGACCCGTTCCACCGTGACGGGCAGTACGCCGGCTTCAACGACCGGATCCTGCGTGAGGCCGCCAAACTGGCCAGCCTGTGCAATGCCGAACTCGACGTGCTGTATGCCCATGATCTGTCATCGATCAGCGCCAATGAATTCGGCTTCGACAATGCCTCGGCGTTCTTCTCCTCCAGCGCCGCCAAGTCCCTGTTCGATGCCCAGGCTGCGGCGTTCCGCGAACTGGCCGAACGCAACGGGATTGCGGACGAGCGTCAGCACATGGTCATGGGCAACCCGGCCAAGGTGCTCTGCAGCTACGCGAGCGGGTATGACATCGACATGATCGTCATGGGCCGCGTCGGCCATCGCGGCGCAGACCGGCTGGTCGGCAGCACGGTAGAACAGCTGCTGTACAAGATTCCGTGCAGCGTATGGGTAGCGCCGGAGAACCTGCCTGACTGAGTAGGCTCCCGCGCCTCAGGAACGAGTGCGTCCTCCCAGCATCCGGTCCAGGGTGTCGTCGCCGACCCAGTAATGATGGAACAGCCCGGCAGCGGCGTGCAGGCCGATCAGCCAGTAACCGGCATTGCCGATCAGCTCGTGCCAGTGCTTGATCTGCTTGGCCAGGTCCGGATCGACCGCCACCGGCGCCGGCACATGAAAGCCGAAATACGGAAAAGGTTTGTCGCCAGCCGCGAGCATCAGCCAGGCCAGCACCGGTGTGACGATCATCAGCCCATACAGGGCCAGGTGCATCAGGTGCGCGATTGCCGTCTGCCAGGCAGGCGGTTTCGGGGTGATCGGCGGACGCGGCGTCAGGCGGCCAAACAGGCGCACCCACACCAGGACGAAAATGCTCGCGCCGAACATCCCGTGCAATCCCATTAACAGGCCTCGCGCTTCGCTGCCTCGGGGCATGAAGCCTTTGATTTCAACGCAGGCATACACGCCGACGAACAGCGCCAGCATCAGCCAGTGCAAGGTGATCGACAGTTTTCCATAACGGGGTGCGGCCATGTCGCGGGTCATAAGTGCCTCGTGATTGTTGTGAGCGACGGCCGACTCGTTCGGCTGTCTCGATCCGGTTGCCGGGCGAACCGACGATGTCACCCTGCCGGGGAAGTCTTAAGACAATCTGAAGATCCGTCGTTCGTTAACCTTTTTTCACCTTCAGACTTCGTTAAGAAATGGTCCGGATACTCCACTCAAACCTATTGAGGGAGGCGTTCAGCCCATGCCCGATTCTGACTGGAATATTCCCCTGCCCCTGCATTTTGGCCAAGGCGAAACACCGCAGATGCAGCTGTCGAGCGCCCAACCCGGCGATGCTCAACGAGCGGCGTTCGAAGCGTTCATTCAACAACGCTTTCGCAAGGCCCACGGCGCCGATATCCGCCATTTCATGCCTGAACTGTTTGGTGTGCACAACGACTCCGGCGACTTGTGCGCGGTGGCCGGGGTACGTCGTGCGCACCTTGAACCGCTGTTTCTTGAACGCTACCTGGACGAGCCGATCGAGCCGTTGATCAGCGCAGCCGCCGAGCGTCCGGTGGAGCGTAGCGCGATTGTCGAAGTCGGCAACCTTGCCGCGAACGACACCGGCAGCGCACGCCTGAGCATCATTGCCATCACTTACCTGTTGGCCATGGGCGGTCTGGAATGGGTGACCTTCACCGGCAATATCGGCCTGGTCAACAGCTTCCATCGCCTGGGTCTGAAACCGGTGACGCTGTGCGCCGCCGACCCCGAACGTCTGGGCGATGACCGTCACCACTGGGGCAGTTACTACGAAAGCAAACCCTGGGTGCACGTGGGCAATATCCGCGCCGGTTTCATCCATCTGCGCAACATCGGTCTGTTCAGTCGGCTGGGATTGCCGACTTCTGTCGAAGGAGCCTGCCATGTCGCTTGAACGTCAACGATTCCAGGAAACCCTGCGCAGCCATGCAGGGCGCAATGACAACGCTTTGGCATTGTGGGGCGACACCCTGAAAGTCAGTTACACGACGCTGTACGCCGAAGTAATGTACCGCCAGCAACGCTTGCGCGATGAAAACGTGAAGGTTATCGCCCTGGCGCTGGACAACGGCGTCGAAGCCATACTCTGGGATCTGGCGGCGTTGTTTGAAGGCTTGACGTGCGTGACGCTGCCGCCGTTCTTCAGTCCGGCACAACGTGCCCATTGCCTGGAACAAAGCCAGGCCGAACGGGTGATCGCTGAACCGGAGTTGGAGAGCGAACTGCTCGCCGCCGGTTATGAACGACGCGGTGAATTCTGGTGCCGCGCTTTTGAAGGCCCGAACCGCCTGCCAGTCGGCGCCGCCAAACTGACGTTTACCTCCGGCACCACCGGTACACCGAAGGGCGTGTGCCTGAGCGCCGACAGTCTGCTGCGGGTCGCACGGGAGCTGGAAGAGGCCAGCAAACCCACGGCCCCCCAACATCACGTGGCGCTACTGCCGCTGGCGATCCTGCTGGAGAACCTCGGCTGTTACGCCGCACTGTACGCCGGTGCGACGCTGAGCGTGCCGAGCCAGAAAACCCTGGGCATCCAGGGCGCCAGCGGCGTCGACCTGCCGCGCTTGCTCGGCTGTCTGGCCAGCCGGGCACCCGAGAGCCTGATTCTGGTGCCGCAATTGCTGCTGTTACTGGTCAGCGCTGCCGAACAGAAAGCCTTCGATCCGCAATCGCTGCGTTTTGCCGCCGTCGGTGGCGCACGGGTTTCCGAGGATCTGCTGCACCGCGCGCAACGGGTCGGCCTGCCGGTCTACGAAGGCTACGGCCTGTCCGAGTGCGCCTCGGTGGTTTGTCTCAACCGACCCGGTGCTCGGCGTCCGGGGAGCGTCGGGCGGCCCCTGCCTCACGTCGAAGTGCGCCTGGCCGAGGACGGAGAGGTACTGATCAAGGGATCGACCCTGCTCGGCTACCTTGGCGAACCAGCGTACAGCGATGAGTGGTGGCCCAGCGGCGATCTGGGCGAGTTCGACCCGGAAGGTTTTCTCTACCTCAAGGGCCGCAAGAAGCATCAGTTCGTCACCAGTTTCGGCCGCAACGTCAACCCGGAATGGGTCGAATCCGAACTGACCCAGCGTCAACACATCGCCCAGGCCTTTGTGTATGGCGAAGCCTTGCCACACAACCACGCCCTGCTCTGGCCGCACCGTCCGGACTGCACCGATGCCCAGTTGGCGGCCGCCGTCGCCGCTGCCAACGAGGCCTTGCCCGATTACGCCCAAGTGCATCACTGGACACGCCTCAAACAACCTTTCACGGCCGCCAACGGCCTGCTCACCGCCAACGGTCGCCCGCGCCGCGAGGCAATCGTCGCGCAGTACCGCGCCGTGCTTGCCGAAGCCACCCTTTCCGAGGAGTCCGCACCATGAGTTTTTTCGACACCCTGCAAGAAGCCACGCACCAGGAACGCCACGAGCTGTTCAATCTGCCGATCATCCTCGATGCGCTGCAAGGCAAGGTCAGCCTTGAAAGCTATCGCGCGTTTCTCGCCCAGGCCTACTACCACGTGCGCCACACCGTACCGCTGATGATGGCCTGTGGTGCACGCCTGCCGACGCACCTGGAATGGCTACGCAAAGCCGTGTGCGAATACATCGAGGACGAATACGGCCACGAGCAATGGGTGCTCAACGACATCGAGGCCTGTGGCGGTGACCGTAACGCGGTGCGTGATGGCCAGCCGTCGCTGCCGATCGAGCTGATGGTCAGTTTTCTTTACGACCTGATCGCCCGAGGCAATCCGGTGGGTCTGTTTGGCATGGTCAACGTGCTGGAGGGCACCAGCATCGCCCTGGCCACCCACGCCGCGGGCAGTATCCGCGAGCGTCTGGCCCTGCCGGAAACGGCGTTCAGCTACCTCAGTTCCCACGGCTCGCTGGACATCGAGCACATGCAAACCTATCGCCGGCTGATGAATCAGCTGGAAGATCCGGCCGACCAGGCGGCGGTGATCCATGCCTCGAAAGTCGTCTATCGGCTCTACACCGACATGTTCCGCGGCCTGCCCCGTGACGCGGAGGCTCAACATGCAGCTGCATGAAGCCCGTGTGGTGTTGACCGGTGCCAGCGGCGGCATCGGGATAGCGATCACGCGTGCCTTGTGCGCTGCCGGTGCGCAGGTCCTGGCGGTCGCGCGGCATCAGGAATCGCTGCGCCCGTTGCTCGACCTTTACCCGCAGAACCTGTGCTGGGTCGCCGCCGATCTGACGTTCCTCAGCGACCGGCGCAAGGTGTTGGCCGCCGCCGAGGCCATCGGCGGCATCAACCTGCTGATCAACGCCGCCGGGGTCAATCACTTCGCAATGCTGGAACAGCTCGACGACAGCGACATCAACGCCATGCTGGCGGTGAACATCAGTGCGCCGATCTGCCTGACCAAACTGTTGCTGCCGCTGCTCAAGCAGGCCGACAGTGCCATGGTGGTCAACGTTGGTTCGACCTACGGGTCGATCGGCTATCCCGGTTATGCCAGTTATTGCGCCACCAAGTTTGCCTTGCGCGGATTTTCCGAGGCCTTGCGCCGAGAGTTGGCGGATACCCGGGTCGGTGTGTTGTACGTGGCGCCGCGCGCCACCCGCACCGCCATGAACAGCCCCGCCGCCCAAGCCTTGAATGACGCACTCAAATCCAGCGTCGACGACCCGCAAGCCGTCGCGAATGCCGTAATCCATGCGATTGCCGGCGATCGCCGCGACCTCTATCTGGGCTGGCCGGAGCGCTTCTTCGTACGCCTCAACAGCCTGCTGCCCAATCTGGTGGATCGCGGTCTGCGCAAGCAATTGCCGTTGATCCGTCGCCTGAGTGAAAAACCCGAGAACGAGACGCCGAAACCATGAAAAAACTTCTCGCCTGTGTGCTGCTGGGCGCCCTCAGTCAAAGTGTCTGGGCGCTGGACGCTGCCGATCAACAACGCCTCAACAGCATCCAGCAGAGCTGGGCGCACATCCAATACGAGACCCCGGAAAAACAGCGGGCCGCTGCGTTTGAACAGTTGGCCGCCCAGGCAACGCACTTCGCCACGGAACGGCCGGCCGTCGCCGAGGCCTGGATCTGGAAAGGCATCGTCACCAGCAGTTGGGCCGGTGCCGAGGGCGGGCTCGGGGCCCTGGGCAAAGCCAAGGACGCCAAAGCCGATCTGGAAAAATCCCTGACCCTCGACCCCAAGGCATTGCAAGGTTCGGCCTACACCAGCCTCGCCGCGCTGTACGACCGGGTGCCGGGCTGGCCGATCGGGTTCGGCGACAGCGACAAAGCCGAACAACTGCTCAAACAGGCCCTGCAACTCAACCCCGAGGGAATCGACAGTCTGTACTTCTGGGGCGATCACCTTTACCGTCAAAAACGCTACGCTGAAGCCAAAGCAGCGCTGCTCAAGGCCCTGCAAGCCGCTCCTCGCCCAGGCCGGGAAAGTGCCGATGCCGGACGCCGCAAAGAGATCGCCGCGTTGCTGGTGGACGTGAACAAGAAACTCGACTGACAGGAGTCCGTGTGCGTTTATTACTGATCGAGGATGACGTGGCCCTCGGCGAGGGCATTCATCAGGCGCTGGGGCGCGAGGGCTACACGGTCGACTGGCTCAAGGACGGCAGCAGCGCCCTGCACGCCCTGCTCAGCGAAAACTTTGATCTGGCGGTGCTCGATCTCGGCCTGCCGCGCATGGATGGGCTCGAAGTCCTGCGTCGTCTGCGTGGCAGCGGTTCGAACCTGCCGGTGCTGATCCTCACCGCCCGCGATGCCACCGAAGACCGCATCGCGGGACTGGACGCCGGCGCCGACGACTACCTGATCAAGCCCTTCGACCTGGCCGAGCTCAAGGCCCGTCTGCGCGCCCTGCTGCGACGCAGTGCCGGACGCGCGCAGATGCTGATCGAACATGCCGGCATCAGCCTCAACCCCGGCACCCAGCAAGTCAGCTATCTGGGCCAACCGGTGGTGCTCACGCCCAAGGAATATCAGTTGCTGCACGAACTGCTCTCGCCGCCGGGTCGGGTCATGACACGCGACCACCTCACACAGCTGCTCTACGGCTGGAACGAAGAAGCCGAAAGCAACACGCTGGAAGTGCACATTCATCACCTGCGCAAGAAATTCTCCACCGACCTGATCCGCACCATTCGCGGCGTGGGTTATCTGGTGGAGGAGCGCCGATGACCTCGATCCGGCGCCGCACCCTGACCCTGATCATCGGCCTGATGCTCGCCGGTCTGACCGTGCTCAGCCTGTTCAATCTGCACGACAGCAACCACGAAATCGCCGAAGTCTACGACGCGCAACTGGCGCAGAACGCACGGTTGCTGCAAGGCGTGATGCGCATGCCGTTGCCGGGGCAGGAGCACGCGGATCTTTATCGGGCGTTCAACTCGGCCCTGGCTGAAGCCGTGCCCAAGGGTGACGGCCATCCCTACGAAAGAAAGCTCGCCTTTCAGGTCTGGAATGCCAAGGGAGAGGTCCTGGTGCATACCGCCAGCGCGCCCTCCTTCAGCACGCCGCCGATCCAGCCAGGCTTCAGTGATGTGGTGGATTTGAACAAGCGCCACTGGCGGGCTTTTGTCCTGGAAGACAAACAGAACGGTTTGCGCATCTGGGTGGGTGAACGCGGTGACGTGCGAGCGGATCTGGTTGACCGGATCGTCCGCCATACCCTGTGGCCGAACGTGATCGGCAGTCTGATCCTGGCGGCGATGATCTGGCTGGCCATCGGCTGGGGGCTCAAGCCCCTGGCCAACATGGCGGCGACCCTGCGCGCCCGTCACAGCGGCTCCCTCGAACCGCTGCAATTGACACCGCTGCCCAGCGAACTGGAACCGATGCAGGCCGCGCTCAACCGCATGCTTGCGCAAATCCAGGAAGTGCTCGGTCGCGAGCGCCGGTTCATCGCCGACGCCGCCCACGAAATGCGCACGCCACTGGCGGTACTGCGGGTGCATGCGCAAAACCTGCTGGAGGCCGGCACCGAACAGGAGCGTCGCGAGTCACTCGAATTTCTGATCGCCGGGGTGGATCGCACCAGCCGACTGGTCAATCAGCTACTGACCATGGCCCGCCTCGAACCCAAGGCCAGCGCGCCTGCCAAACAACGCATCGACCTTGGCGACACCGTGCGCAACAGTCTGGTGCAACTCACGCCATGGCTGCTGAGCAAGCATCTGGAATTGGCCTTCGACGTCAACGACCAACCTTTCCCTGTGCTCGCCGATGCCGCCACCATCGACATTGCCCTGAACAACCTCATCACCAATGCCGCCAACTTCTCCCCGGAGCAAGGCGTGATCAGCGTGCAATTGACCAGGGCCGACGGGCTTTACCATTTGAGCGTTGAAGATCAGGGGCCGGGTATCGATGAAGCGGATCGGGCTCGATTGTTCGAGCGGTTCTACAGCCGGGGCAATCCCCAGGGTGCCGGGCTGGGACTGACCATCGTCAATACCATCGCAACCCGTCTGGGTGGGCGGATCACACTGGAAAACCGGGTCGAGGGCGGCCTGCGGGCGACGTTGTCGATTCCCGCCGGTTGAACAGGTCTTGCGAGCGTTGAGTCATGGCGCAACCATCGGCGGCGCCTTGCCTTGCAGGGCGATCGAGTCGGTATCGGAGCGCTGCACCGTCTCCGGCACTGCCAACCAAAGCAGCACCAGCGCCGCCATTGCCACCGCCGCCAGGGTCAGGAACGCAGCGCTGTAACCGGCCTCCTGAACCACAATCCCCGCCAGACTGTTGCTCAATGCCGCGCCTAGTCCGAACACTGTCGAAATCGCCCCCAGACTGACGTTGAAATGCCCGGTCCCCAGCGTCAGGTCTTTCACCACCACCGGAAACAGCGCGCCGAAAATCCCAGCGCCGATGCCATCGAGCAACTGCACCGAAACCAGCCACCACGGATCGTTCGACAGTACATACAACACGCCACGCAACGGCAAAATCAGAAACCCCGCCAACAGCAACGGCTTGCGTCCCCAAAGATCGGCCTTCGCCCCCACCAGCAGCGCGACCGGCACCATCACCAGTTGCGCCGCGACGATGCAGGCGGACGTGAGTGGCGTGGCCATCTGCAGATTGGCCTGCGCCAGTTTCTGACTCACCAGCGGCAACATCGCCGCGTTCGCCAGATGAAACAGCGCACAACAAATCGCGAACATCAGCAACGGTCGGTTGGTGAGCAATACGGAAAAGCCCGAAGGCTGCTTGCTCTGCCCCGTTTCGCTGGGTGAAAGACCTCGGGCGAGATCGTGGTCAATCGCATCTGCCGACACAAAGGAGACGGCAATCACGCTGGCCAGCGCCATGACCGCCATCAAATAAAACACCGCCACCGGGCCGAACAGGTACGCGGACAAACCGGCCAACAACGCAGCGCAGGCATTGCCCGCGTGGTTGAAGGTTTCATTGCGCCCGGTTCTTCGCGTAAACGCGCGAGGCCCGGTAATGCCAAGGGTGATCGCGCAAATGGCGGGCGCGAAGATCGAAGCGGCAGCAGCGCTGATGGCCTGCGTCAGCGCCACCAAGCTGAACGATGTCACGAACGGCAGCAACAGGCAGCTTGCGGTGACCACCAGCGCGGCAATCGCTATCAGCGCCCGTTTGAAGCGTGTGCTGTCGACCAGCGCGCCTGCCGGGGTCTGGGTGATGAGCGCGGCGATCCCGGCAATCGTCATCACCAGACCAATGCTCGCCGGCTCCCAGTGGTGAACCGCCAGCAGGTAAATCGCCAAATAGGGCCCCAGGCCGTCACGCACGTCGGCGAGGAAAAAATTCAGGCTGTCGAGAGACAGGTTATTACGGCGATCGAGGTGAGTGGCCACGGGTAACGTCTTCGTTGTCGAGGTTCTGCGAGATGACTCAACCTCCGCAAATCGAATGACCTTTTGCCAAGCGTTTTAGTTGCATGAAACAGCCGTCTTTACTGGCCCATCAACAACTTGCGCTCGCCTTCGCACAAGCCCACGACGTAATCCCAGACCACCCGCAACCGCACCGATTTGTGCAACTCGCGCCGCGTACTGATCCAGTAACTGCGCTCAATGCTCTCATCCGGCAACAGCGCCACCAGATCCGGGTCCGACGCTGCCATGTAACAAGGCAGCACCGCAATCCCCAGCCCCGAGCGCGCGGCTTGTTGCTGGGCGATCACGCTGGTGCTGTGAAATACCACCCGAGGGTTGCGACAGAAACTGTTGAGGAACATCAGCTCCTGACTGAACAGCAGATCATCGACGTAGCCGATCCACGCGTGCCGGCCGAGATCTTCGCGACTGCGCAGCGGCGGTGCGTTGTCGAGATAGGCGCGGCTGGCATAAAGCGCGAGCCGGTAATCGGTGAGTTTGCGGGTGACCAGCATGTCCGCCGCCGGTCGTTCAAGGTGAATGCTGATTTCCGCCTCGCGGTTGAGGATGCTGACAAAGCGCGGCACCGCCACCAGTTCCACTTCCAGCCCAGGATAGCGTTCGAACAACCCGATCATGCGGCTGGCCAAAAACATGATGCCCAGCCCCTCCGTCACGCCAACGCGAATCTTGCCCAACGGTGCGGTGGATTGAGTGATTTCCTCCTGAGCCAGCAGCGCGACGTTCTCCATGGCTTCGGCATGCTTGAGCAGCGCCTCCCCCGCCGGGGTCATTTCGTAGCCCTGGGCATGCTGGACGAACAACGCGGTGCCGAGGCTTTTTTCGATGGCCTCGATATGCCGGGCCACGGTGGCGTGCGTGGTGTTCAGGCGGCGGGCGGCGGTGAGCAAGCGCCCGCTGCGTTGCAACTCGAGAAAGAACCGCAGGTCGTTCCAGTCGAACATGGCTTGTCCTTGTCGGCTATCGTCAGGAAGCGCTGTTTGAAAACGCACAGCGGCTGCGCAAAAACTAACATTCTTTTGACGAAAGCTAACAACTAGGATGACCGACAACAAAAACAATAAGCGAGGTCAGGGAATGCAGGCTTCCCTTGATGAATTCGATTACATCGTGGTCGGTGCCGGGCCGGCCGGATGTTTGCTGGCCAATCGGCTGTCGGCCGATCCACAGCAGCGCGTGCTGTTGCTGGAGGCCGGCGGGCGCGACAACTATCCGTGGATTCACATCCCCGTGGGTTACCTGTTCTGCATCGGTAACCCGCGCACCGACTGGTGCTTCAAGACCGAAGAACAACCGGGCCTCAACGGCCGCGCGCTGAGTTATCCGCGCGGCAAGGTGCTGGGCGGCTGTTCGTCGATCAACGGCATGATCTACATGCGTGGCCAGGCCAACGACTATGACGGCTGGGCCGCCGAGGGCAATCCGGGCTGGGCCTGGAATGACGTGCTGCCACTGTTCAAGCAGAGCGAAAACCACTTCGCCGGCGCGGCGGATTTTCATGGCGACAAGGGTGAATGGCGAGTCGAACGCCAGCGTCTGTCGTGGCCGATTCTCGATGCCTTCCGCAGCGCTGCCGAACAGAGCGGCATCGCCAGCATCGACGACTTCAACCAGGGCGACAACGAGGGTTGCGGCTACTTTCAGGTCAATCAGAAGGCCGGGGTGCGCTGGAATGCGGCGAAGGCGTTTCTGAAGCCGATTCGCGATCGGGCCAATCTCACCGTGCTGACTGAAGTCGAAGTGGATCGCGTGTTGTTCGAAGACGGTCGCGCCTCGAAGGTCAGCGCCCGTTGGCAAGGTCAACAAAAGAGCTTCAAGGCGCGCAAGGAGATCGTGTTGTGCGCCGGCTCCGTGGGCTCGCCGAGCATTCTGCAACGCTCCGGAATCGGCCCGCGCCCGCTGCTGGAAAAGCTCGGCATCGGCGTGGTGCATGAATTGCCGGGCGTCGGCGGCAACCTGCAGGATCACCTGCAACTGCGCCTGATCTACAAACTGGAAAACGCCCGCACCCTCAACCAGATCGCCGGTAGCGTGTGGGGCAAGATGGGCATGGGCCTGCGTTATCTGTATGACCGCAGCGGGCCGTTGTCGATGGCGCCGAGTCAGTTGGGCGCGTTTGCCCGCTCGGGGCCGGAACAGGCCTCGGCCAACCTCGAATATCACGTGCAGCCGCTGTCGCTGGAGCGTTTTGGCGAGCCGCTGCACAGCTTCCCCGCATTCACCGCGTCGGTGTGTGATTTGCGGCCGCAGAGCCGGGGCCGAATCGAAATCCGCGCCGCCGATCCGCAAACCGCGCCGCTGATTCAACCCAATTACCTCAGCCATCCCGAAGACCTGCGCGTGGCCGCCGATGCGATTCGCCTGACCCGGCGCATCGTCAGCGCCCCGGCCCTGCAAGCCTTCAATCCGGTGGAGTACCTGCCGGGCGCCAGCCTGCAAACCGAAGAACAACTGCACGCAGCGGCGGCGAAGATCGGCACGACGATTTTTCACCCGGTCGGCACCTGCCGCATGGGCAACGATGCGGACGCGGTGGTCGACGCACAGTTGCGCGTGCACGGTGTGCCGGGTCTGCGAATTGCCGATGCGTCGATCATGCCGCGCATCACCTCCGGCAACACCTGTTCGCCTACGCTGATGATTGCCGAGAAAGCGGCACAGTTGATTCTCAACCCAACCGCCCGGAGTTTTCCCGCCGAAGAAAAAGCACTGACCGCACTCTCTTGACCAAAGGAACAGCGGCGCCTGCCCACAGGCTCGGCGCCGACAGTGGAAACAACAAAAACAATCACTGTGAGGGATACCGATATGCCAGAACACGTTCAGCCTCTGGACGCCGTGCGCAGCACGGACGCCAGCCCCGATACCCGAAAGGTCATCTTCGCCTCGTCCCTGGGGACGGTGTTCGAGTGGTATGACTTTTTTCTCTACGGCGCCCTGGCGGCGGTCATCAGCAAGCAGTTCTTCGCCGGGGTCAACGACACCACCGCGTTCATCTTCGCACTGATGGCGTTCGCCGCAGGCTTCATCGTGCGGCCGTTCGGGGCGCTGGTGTTCGGGCGGTTGGGAGACATGATCGGGCGCAAATACACCTTCCTCGCGACCATCATCCTGATGGGTGTAGCGACGTTCGCCGTGGGCCTGCTGCCGACCTACGCCAGCATCGGCATCGCCGCGCCGATCATTCTGGTGGTGCTGCGCATGCTGCAGGGCCTTGCCCTCGGCGGCGAGTACGGCGGCGCCGCGACTTACGTGGCGGAACACGCGCCCATCGGCAAACGTGGTTTCCATACGAGCTGGATTCAATCCACCGCAACCCTCGGTCTGCTGCTGTCATTGCTGGTGGTGCTGGGTTGCCGCTACTTCACCGGCGATCAGTTCGAAGTCTGGGGCTGGCGCATTCCGTTCCTGCTGTCGATCGTGCTGCTGGGCATCTCCACCTGGATTCGCCTGAGCCTGCACGAGTCGCCGGCCTATCTGAAAATGAAAGAGGAAGGCAAGGCCAGCAAGGCGCCGATCCGCGAATCCTTCGGCAAATGGGAAAACCTCAAGGTCGTGCTGATCGCCCTGTTCAGCATCAACGCCGGCCAGGCGGTGACCTTTTATGCGGCGCAGTTCTACGTGCTGTTCTTCCTCACCCAGTTCCTGAAAATGGACCCGGCGGTGGCCAACAGTCTGCTGATAATCAGCGTGGTGATCGGCGCGCCGTTCTTCATCATTTTCGGCTGGCTGTCGGACAAGGTCGGGCGCAAACCGGTGCTGATGCTTGGCTTGCTGCTGGCCACCGCGCTGTACTTCCCGATCTTCAAATCCCTGGCCCACTACGCCAACCCGGCCATCGACCACGCCAGCCGACAGGCACCGATCACCGTGGTGGCCGACCCGGCGACCTGCACCTTCCAGTTCGATCCGGTGGGCAAGGCCAAATTCGACAGCCCGTGCGACAAGGTCAAGACCTTCCTGGTCAAGCAAGGCCTGCCCTACTCCAGCGTCGCCGCCCCAGCGGGCAGCACGGTGCAAGTGAGCGTCGGCGATGTGAAACTCGACGGCTTCGACGAGGCGGCACTGCGCGGCGCCATCACCCTCGCCGGTTATCCGCAACAGGCTGACCTGCAGCAGATCAACAAACCGATGATCGTGGCCCTGATCGTCGGCCTGATCATCATCTCGGCCATGTGCTACGGCCCGCTCGCGGCGCTGATGGTCGAACTGTTCCCGACCCGCATCCGCTACACCTCGATGTCCCTGCCGTACCACATCGGCAACGGCTGGTTCGGTGGTTTCCTGCCGACCGTGTCGTTTGCGCTGGTGGTGTACACCGGGGATATCTTCTACGGGCTGTGGTACCCGGTGTTGATTACAGGGGTGAGCCTGGTGGTGGGGATGATTTGCTTGCGTGAGACCAAGAATATCGACCTCGACAAGAACTGATACATCCACTAAGCCGCTTCAAGTTAAACCTTGAAGCGGCTTTTTTTGCTGCACTTTAGTAATCGACAAATTGATGGCACTTCAATACCATCTTGCTTCCAGCAGATACTCCAGCCTCTTCACTCGATCAGCGAAATATCGCCACAGCCATCAAGGACGAAAACGTGATTTCTACACCCCAGTTCGATGAAGCTGAACTACTAACCCTGATAGATAGAATGTTGCGCACACTTCCAGGCGGAAACGGAGGAAAAGCAAAAATCAGACAAGTTACGCAGAGGCAGGAACGCTACAGGGGTGGTTATGATGCTGTCGCAACAAGCGTCAAGCCTTTTTACATACAGGCTAAAACTTCAAGCTTCCATTCCTACAAATCAAGCAGCGAAATAATCTCTTCGCGAGAATCAATTCCGTTAAATACCAAACCAGGCGTTTTCACATTTTATCTACGCAAGCACAAGGGAACTGACGAGCCGCTGCAACACAATGCATTGTATTGGTTGTCACTTCGCTCTACTGCAGCCTATGTATGCCCAACTTTCGTTTCTGAAAACGAACTCGACACCCGAATTGATTTGGCCATTGTGTTAAAACGGCATCAGGTCTGGGAATATCTCAATAACGATTACACGGATGCCAGCACTGGCAAAACACAGTCTTTTTTTACTCGACACTTCAATGGGCTGATCACCATCGTTCCTCATCGTTTGGTAGATCATTACCTCCACCGCTATAGCTACGACAAATCCACCACGCCGAGTATCGTTTTTCACTCAGATCCAGAATCTGTCGGCTTCGCACAACCATGGAACTCATTTTTTAACGGTCTGACAAATTCAAGCCAGAGTCCAGACGTGACATCCGAGAATAAGGTATTTCAACCCGTCGGGATCGATACGCTCAGAAACATCCAGCTCAACTGGATAGATGAAGCGTTTGACACTGAGATCTCTGGTCTGATGATGAAACCCTCGGATGTTTCGCAGGCGCTCCACTCGGCCAACCTTTCAAACTCTACAAATTTCGACAGATCTACCAGTGCGATAAACTATTTGAGAAAACTGGACGGACTTGATCTTTCGGCTTTCTTTGGTTCGTTTCTCAAAGAAAAATATAGCATCCATCAAAATATCTTGTTCCAAAGCGAGTGATCGACTTCGTTACTCCATCAATCTCCAAGTCGACTCTTCTCCTGCTTTCATGAATGCATGACTATACAAGCCCGTTATCGATTTCCGACTGACGGGCACCTTTTACATTCATCCATCGACATCTATAACTTCAAACTTCACCTGATCGGGATAAAACGCCACATAGTCCTTGATCTGGCTCACAGAAATCTTCGGATGTTCGTACGTCCACACCGCATTCGCCCCCTCATGCCCCGGCACTTGCAGACTGAAATAGTTGGCATCGCCCTTGTACGGGCAGTAGGTGGTGTGGTCGGTGCGGGCGAAGTACTTCTCGTCGATGTCCTCGCGGGGGATGTAGTAGACCGGCGGGTAATTGGCTTCGAGCAGCACCAGCGCCCGAGCTGAGGCGGCGACCTGTATGCCGTGGAATTTCACAAGCAGGCAGCCTGGCTGCTCGGCGATGGTGATGACGGGACTGGGACCGGACGTTTTCATCGGTTTCTCCTGACGGCGGCGAGGGCACCGGTTCAGGTATAACCCATGCGGAGGAATCTCGTCGGGTTCGCAGCCGAACGGCCTTTCTTCAATCAGATATGACCGCCGCTTGCGGAGGCGACGGTTTCTGGTTTCATATCACGCGCAAAGCGGCCAAAACGCCGATCGACAGGAGTCATCATGCGTAAGGATTACCTGGCTTTTTTCATCTCGCTGTTCCTCTCGCGGCTGGCGGATCAGATCCTGTTGTTCATCGTGCCGCTGGTGGTATTCCAGACCACCAACAGCGCGTCTTGGGCGGGGCTTGCATTCTTCGTCGAGTCGCTGCCGCGCTTTCTCGCGTTTCCGTTGTGCGGGGCCCTGTGCGACAAGTTCTCGCCCATCAGAATTCTGCACATCAGTCAGGTCTACCGGGCGCTGCTCTGCGTGTTGGCGGTAGGGCTTTATGCCGTCTTCGGCGGTATCGCGTGGCTTGTGGTGCTGTCTGCGCTGTGCGGCGTGCTGACCACTCAGGGCATCATGGCCCGCGAAGTGCTGATGCCGCATATTTTCCAGCACTACAGCTACACCAAAACCCTGTCCTACTCGCAGATAGCCGACCAGACCGGACTGGTTCTGGGCCCCTTGGTGGCGGCATTGCTGCTGGAGGTTTCGGCCTGGCACTGGGTGGTGCTGTGGGTGGCCGGGCTGTTCTTGCTGGCCGACCTGAGCATGCGGGTGTGGCAACGTTTCAGTCGTATCACCCTCGAGGTTTTCGAGCAGCATCAGGACATCTGGCTGCAGCCTCTGCGCATCGCGTTCAGGCATATCCGCGAACGGGCGGAGCTGAAAAAGATCATCGCCCTGGCGGTCGGGGTCAACCTGATTGTCGGGGTCACTCTGGCCACTTCGGCGGCCATGGTGCTCGGTCAATACAGCGCCGGCAAGGACGATTATGCCGTGCTGCAAGCGGCTGGCGCGGTGACCACCATCGTGATTCTGTTTTTCCTCGCCCGGGTGGTATTGCCGTTGCGCGTACTGGGTGGGGTTGCCTGTTCGATGCTTGCCGCCGGCGCCTTCATCAGCGCCCTGAGCCCGAACCTGGCGGGTTATGTGCTGGGTTTCCTGCTGATCGTCGGCTTCGACAAGATGTTCAACGTCTACATGCGCAGCATTCGCCAGCGAGTCATTCCCCCGCAGGACTTCGGCAAGACCGTGGGCGTGATCACTCTGCTCAACAACTTGTCACAACCGCTGGCCGGTCTGCTGGTCGCACTGCTCGCCGCGCCATTGGGGACACAACGTGTGATTCTGATTCTGGCCGTGCTGGCGACGCTGCTGGGCGTAGCGGCGCTCTGGTGGTTTGCCAGAGTCCGTAACGCCCCCGTCACGTCGATTCTCGAGACCGAGCAGTAACGGATTTCACTATCGTGGAGCGATGTCCGAAAACAAAAAAACCGCAGCCTGTGAAGGACTGCGGTTTTTTTTGGACTCAGATCACGCGACGATATCGGTCGCCACCGCCTGCCCCACCACACCCACCGCGAAGTCCACCGAGCCCTGGCCTGTGAGGTCGATCATCAGGCTGGTCTGGTTGGTCTGTTCGAAGTACGTGAGGATTGCGTCGCCGGCGTGGCCAGTGAAGCCGCTGACGAAGTTCAGCGTGGCTGCGCCGGTGGCGAACCCGGCGATGCCCGACAGGTCGATCTTGTCCAGGCCGCTGGTGAAATCCATGATCCAGTCCGGCGCGGTCATGGTCGAGTCGCTGGCCGCGCCGAACACGAAGGTGTCTGCGCCTTCACCGCCCCACAGCGAATCACCGCCGCCACCGCCATAAATGATGTCGTTGCCGGCACCGCCGATCAGATCGTTGGCCGCCGCGTTGCCGATCAGCAGGTCACTGCCCGAACCGCCAATGGCATTTTCCACGGTCACACCGTGGGCGATGGACACGTTGCCCACCAGACCGCCGACATCGGAGAACGAGCCTTCGTTGAGGTTGATCTTCTGGTTTTGGTTGAAGCCGGAGAAATCCAGGGTGTCATTGCCGCCGCCGTCCCACACCGAGAACACCACTTTCGAGGTGTTCGAGGTGGCGCTGTAGAAGTCGCGATCAGCGTTGGAGTTGAAGCCGTACACGGTGTTGTCGGCACGGGTTTCGAAGTTGGCGCCGTAGAGTTTCTGCACCGCGACGATGTCGTCCATCAACGGTGCCGAGGCGTAGGCGCCGCTGCCGTCCTTGCTGAAGTTCTGGTCGGTGTTGGCTTCGCTCCAGTAGCTCATCAGGCTGTAGCCACGGGTGTCTTCGGCGTATTTGGCGTCGCCGTAGGTCGGGTTGCCGTTGCCGGCGTTGTAGGCGCCCGGGTGCGACAGGCCGAGGGTGTGGCCGATTTCGTGGGTCAGGGTCTGACGCCCGTAGTTGTTGGCGTCCGGGGTCTTGTTGACCTGGTACTGATCGTTGATCAGGTACCACGATTGACCGTCGTAGCTGCTGCCCTGCGGCAGGTAGGCGAACGCTGCGCCGCCGGTGCTGACGTCGTAGTTGCCGAAAGTCATGTGGCCGTCACCGCCCTTGCCTTCGGTGAAGGTCACGTTGGCCACGTCCGACCACGATTGCATCGCCAGCACGGCCTGGGCCTTTTGCTGGGCACTGAACTCGCTGAAGTTGCCGAGTTTGGGGTTGTAGTTCGACGGTTTGTCGGTCAGGAACGTGTAGGTCAGATCAATCTTGCCGTCGGCATTCTTGTCCTGCCACGACATGCCCTTGCGCAGGATTTCGTCAGCGGCCTGGTCGGCGGTGAACGACGGTTTGCCATTGACGGTGCCGGTGCCCCGGTCGTACAGGTGACTGAAGGTGTCGACGGCGGTGTAGGCGCTGCTGGCCTGGGAGGAAGGTTGAGACATGGTGTACGTCCTTGTTTCTGAAGAGTCAGTGTCAGACAGAAAAACGGCGATCTTCTGGCGAGATCGTCCTGTCACTCGCCTTGTCAGGCAGATTGAACCTGCCACAGCCGCCAACGGGGACGCTAATCAATTTCTCGATAGCGTCCCGGATTGCCCCGACGCGCGCTGTCATGACCGGCAATCCTTTTATCTGTATATCCATACAGATAAAAGTTGCCCGAACGCCCGAGTCAGGCCATCCTGTGCGCCTCTTCGGGCAATGATCGACGACGGTGGTTATGCGGCTGTACCTCTGTGAAAAACCCTCCCAGGCCAAGGACATTGCGGCCGTACTCGGCGCAAAGCGTCGGGGCGACGGCTGCTGGCTGGGAACGGACGTCACGGTGACCTGGTGCATCGGCCACCTGCTGGAAACCGCGCCGCCGGACGCCTACGACGCCAAATACAAGCGCTGGGTGCTGGCCGACCTGCCGATCATCCCCGACAAATGGAAAATGACTGTCAAGCCGCGTACCGCCAGCCAGTACAAGGCGGTCAAGCGCCTGCTCGGCAAGGCCAGCGAACTGATCATCGCCACCGACGCCGACCGTGAAGGCGAGATGATCGCCCGTGAGCTGGTCGAGCACTGTCGCTATCGCGGGCCGATCCGCCGCTTGTGGCTGTCGGCGCTGGACGAAGCCTCGATTCGCAAGGCGTTGGCGGCACTCAAACCGGGCGCCGAAACCTTCAGCCTGTACCACTCGGCATTGGGGCGCTCGCGGGCCGACTGGCTGATCGGGATGAACATGAGTCGTCTGTTCACCCTGCTCGGCCGGCAATCAGGCTATCAAGGCGTGCTGCCGGTGGGCCGGGTGCAGACACCGACTCTGCGACTGGTGGTGGATCGCGACCGCAGCATCGCCGATTTCGTGCCGGTCGCGTACTGGGCCATCGACGTGCAACTGCTGCACGGAGGCACGCCGTTCACCGCGCAATGGCGTGCACCGAACGATGCCTGTGACGATCAGGATCGCTGCCTCAATCAAGCCCTCGCCCAGCAAGCGGCCGCCGCAATCAGCAGCGCTGCCAGCGCCCGGGTGGTCAAGCTGCGCACCGAACGCATGCGCGAAGTGGCGCCCCTGCCCTTCGATCTGGGCACCTTGCAGGAAGTCTGTTCGAAGAAGCTCGGCCTCGGTGCCCAGGAAACCCTCGACATCGCCCAGGCCCTCTACGAAACCTACAAAGTCATCACCTACCCGCGCAGCGACTGCGGCTACCTGCCCCTGAGCCAGCACAACGAGGCGCCGGGGATTCTCGCAGCGCTGCGTCAGGCCGACCCGAGCCTCGAAGCGCTGCGCGAGCATCTGGAACCACAGCGTCGCTCCCGCGCCTGGAACGACGCCAAGGTCAGCGCTCACCACGGCATCATCCCGACCGCTGCCGCAAAGAATCTGGAACGCCTGACCGGCAAGCACCGCGCGGTCTACACGCTGATTCGCGCTCGGTATCTGGCGCAGTTCCTGCCCAATCACGAATACGATCGCACTCAGGCCGATTTCGATTGCGCCGGTGAAGCCTTGCGCGCGGTCGGCAAGCAGATCATCGAACCGGGCTGGAAACGCGCGTTGCCCGAAGCGCTGGCCCCGGCCAAGGGCCGTGAAGCCCCCGCGCCACAAACACTACCGACATTGACCCAGGGTGCCGAATGCGCCGTGGCGGACGTGAAGCTCAAGGACCTGTGGACGCAACCGCCCAAGCCCTACACCGAAGGCGACCTGATCAAGGCGATGAAGAACGTCGCCAAACTGGTGGAAGATCCGCTGCTCAAGCAGAAACTCAAGGACACCACCGGCATCGGCACCGAGGCCACCCGCGCCTCGATCATTCAAGGGTTGCTGGATCGCGGCTATCTGGTGAAAAACGGCAAGGCGCTGTCCGCCACGCCCGCCGCGTTCAGCCTGATCGACGCCGTTCCGCGCGCGATTGCCGACCCCGGGACCACGGCGATCTGGGAGCAGGCGCTGGACATGGTGCAGAACGGCGAGATGAGTCTTGAAGAGTTCGTCACCAAACAGGCCGCGTGGATGAGTAAGCAAGTCACCCGATGCGCCGGGCTCAGTCTGACCATCAGCGGCCCGCCACCTGCCGGCAAGGCCGCTGCGCCATGGAAGAACAAACGCAAGTCCACTCGGCGCAAAACCACCGGAACCAGCAAACGCTCGGCAAAACCAGCCAAATAGCCCGCTGCACGCTACTGTTTCTGCAGTGATGGTCAGGAGGCAGCCGCATGTCGGTCATCGAACTGCGTGTCGCCCGGCGCGACGAACTGGAAACCCTCGAAAACCTGATGCAGTTCTACACCTACGACTTCAGCGAGTGGCTGCCGCTGAAGCTGGGCGGACATGGTTTCTTCCCGATCCATTTGAAAGACGATTACTGGCGCCAACCGGCGACCCGACCATTCCTGATCCACGTCGACGGTGAACTGGCGGGGTTCGTGACCGTGGATGACCACCTCCTGATCGAGGGCGCCGACTACAACATCGGCTACTTCTTCGTCAGCCGGCGCTGGCGTGGCCAAGGCGTCGCGCAGTTTGTCGCCTCTGCCCTCTTGAGCCACCTGCCCGGTCGATGGCAGATTTTCCATGTCGACGCGAACCTGCCTGCACAGCGGTTCTGGGCCCGGCTCATCCCCGAGCTGAGCGGCGGCGACTTTACCCGCCAGACCGGAACCGTGGACGGCTATCCCTGCACGTTCTACTGCCTGCGCAGCCTTTCTCCCGCTGTCTGAAGTCCTCTTTTTCATTCCAGAATGACTTTGTCCGACAATATGTAGTGAGCAAAAATAATCACTACAAAACCGTTGACGGCGTCGTTTGGCTTTTGCATGATGCAGACGTCTCCCCGATCGGGAGCACTGGCAACACGCTTGAGCAAGCTCGTCTGACCGCCGAGCTGTTTTTTCCGGATACACGCTGCCCACAAGGCAGATTGAAGAAGCTGACCTGGCCTGAACGTCCAGTACAAGGACGAGAAGCGCTGGCGAAAATTCTCAAGACGCTTGTGGTCGACCCTGAAAACGTCGTCAAGGAGCCTCCCGGTTTTCGCTGCTTCTCCTCGTTGTGACGCTATTGCGTAGCAGTTATTCAACACGACTACATGCAACAGACGCATGACCCCGTACTTCACACGGGCGACCGCTGACGTCCTGGTTTCGGTGCCAGGGATCAACTAACCGATGGGCTACCTGTATTAGCGAATCAACTTTGAAAGATCACCAGACTGGTCAAGGGGCAATATCATGAATCTGAACAATCAACCTACTATCGAAGAACTGGCTCGTATGTTCGCTGCGCAAAAAGACAGCCACGACAGCCATATTCTGTGGATCAGCAAGTCGGGTCAGGTCCATATCGACTGCCTGTCGCCCCATGCTGGTGAAGAAGAGTTCGACCGGAACAACCAGAACCTGCTGGCCCGCCTGAAGATGTACCGCCGCGGCCACGGCTATGTCGGCAAAAAAGCCGCGGCCGACAAGGACTTCATCGGTAATGTTCTGCAAACGCTGAAACAGGCGTGGGACTCGATGCAAAACAACAACGAAGTTCGGGTGATTGATCGGTTTTGCTAAGTTAAAACTTCAATAAAAAGGGCCTGCTTCGAAAACGAAGCAGGCCCTTTTTATTGCTCGCCAAAAAAGCTCATGAACGAGTTTCCAGCACCAGCTTCATGAAAGCCTCAGCCGCCGCACTGTGATAGTTGTTCTGGCGCCGCAATAACGCCGCTCCCCGCTGCGGCGCCTCGCTTTCGACACGCAACCGGCGCAACGCCCGGTCCTCGGTCGCAATCGCCTCCGGCAACATGGTCGCAATCGGCGCATGCCGGATCACTTCCAGCAACGTACTCACCGAGTTCACCTCGATCTGCACCTTGGGCGTGATGCCGTGCTGACGGAAATACTCGTCAATCGATAGCCGCGTGATGAAATCCGGCGCCAGCAAGGCGAAATCCAGCTGCGCAATGTCATCCGGGGTCAGCACCGATGAGCTGTCGTACAGCGGATGCTCGCGCCCGACCATCACCCCCAACGTCTCGACAAATGCCGGAATGCATTCAATGTCCGGATTGCGCACTGGCGTGAAGGCAATCGCGATATCCAGCGAGTCATCCGCCAGCCCGGCCTCGATGTCGTCCATCGACAACTCGAAAATCTCCAGGTGAATCCCCGGATACCGCGCCACGTAATCGCGCACCAACGGCCCCACCAGATACGCCATGAACGTCGGTGTCATGGCCAGGCGCAGCGAGCCTCGGGACAGGTCCTTCACGTCATGCAACGCGCGCTTGCCCGCCTCCAGTTCCACCAGTACCCGTCGTGCGCATTCGATATAGGCCTGGCCGGCGTCAGTGGGTTTGACCGAGCGCGAGGTGCGGTCGAACAGATCCACACCGAGGCTTTCTTCCAGTTGGCGGATCTGTTGCGACAAGGTCGGCTGCGACACGTGCAGCGCCTCGGCCGCCCGGGTGAAGCCGCCGTGATCGGCCACAGCCAGCAGGTATCGCAAATGTCGCAGCAGCATGGGACGCTCCATCTATAGGCAGTGCTTATGCTTTGCATTGTATATCGGTCTTGGACGCTATGGATCAATCGGCAGAAGATGAATCCCACACAGCAAGCCAACCCCGAAAGGAGAAGCACCATGCAATCCCAAGCCTATAACGACAGCCGCATCGCCCTGACCACCCGCGCCCTGGATGCCAAGGCACAGAAGAACCTGTCGTGGCAGGATCTGGCCGACGGCACCGGCCTGAGCCTGGCCTACGTCACCGCCGCCCTCCTCGGCCAGCACCCGCTGCCAAAAGCCGCGGCCGAAGTGGTCGGCGACAAGCTTGAACTGAGCGCCGAAGACGTCGCCGCCCTGCAAATCATCCCGCTGCGCGGCAGCCTCGACGGTGTGCCGACCGACCCGACCATCTACCGCTTCCACGAGATGATCCAGATCTACGGCACCACCCTGAAAACGCTGGTTCACGAGCAGTTCGGCGACGGCATCATCAGCGCGATCAACTTCAAGCTCGACATCAAGAAAGTCGAAGACCCTGAAGGCGGTTCCCGCGCCGTGGTCACCCTCGACGGCAAGTTCCTTCCACTGCGTCCGTTCTGATCCCTCCGGGCCCGTACACCGCGTGCGGGCCCATCCAAACCTGAATTGCCCTGTCGTCACCACACCTGTCTGGAGGCTGCCCCATGCAAAAAATTCTGTTGACCCTGACCCTGCTCGCCGGCCTTGCCGCCCAGGCCCAGGCTGATGAAGAGGCCGTCGCCTACCGCTACGGCATGTCTCTGGACATCGCTGAAGTCGTGAACATCACCCCGGTCGCCGACATCTGCGGCGTAGTGCCGGTCGAGATGACTTACCTCGACAGCCACGGCGCAAAACACATTCTTCAATACAGCGAATTCGGCACCGGCTGTTCGAACTGAGAGGACTACACCATGAAAAACCTGATCGAAGGCTTCCTGAAGTTCCAGAACGAGGCGTTTCCACAACGCACCGAACTGTTCAAACACCTGGCGACTACCCAAACTCCGGGTACGCTGTTTATCACTTGCTCCGACAGCCGGGTCGTCCCGGAACTGCTGACCCAGCAAGAGCCCGGCGAGTTGTTCGTGATCCGCAACGCCGGCAATATCGTGCCGTCCTACAGCCCGCATCCGGGCGGGGTCTCGGCAACGGTGGAATACGCGGTGGCCGTGCTCGGCGTGACCGACATCGTGATCTGCGGCCACTCCGATTGCGGCGCCATGACCGCCATCGCCCAGTGCAAATGCATGGATCACCTGCCCGCCGTCAGCGGCTGGCTGCAACACGCCGAGTCGGCGAAAGTGGTCAACGAATCGCGGCCACACGCCAATGACGCCGCCAAACTGAGTTCGATGGTGCGGGAAAACGTGATCGCGCAATTGGCGAACATCCAGACGCACCCGAGCGTGCGCCTGGCCCAGGAGAAAGGCCTGCTGAATCTGCATGGCTGGGTGTACGACATCGAGACCGGCTCGATCGACGCGCTGAGTGCCGACCGCCGTACCTTCGTCTCGCTGGCCGAGCAACCGTCGACGTGCGCGGTGTACGGTCAGGCAGTCGATGCGGCTTGAAAACACAACGCCGCGCCCGTCATTGCGACGGGCGCGGCGTTGTTCTGTTCAGCGTTTTACGCCCAGATCGATTTGCGTCATGCGGCTGCGGACGGTGAACACGCCGTCCCCCGAGAGGATCGCGCTGCGGGCAAACAACCGGCCGCTTTCCCAGTTCGAAAGCCCCAGTTCCGGCTTGTTCAGCGCGTACTGGCCATCGACCCAACGGGTGATCCCGTTGCCCACGAACGGCGCGTTGACCGCGCTGTAGAAACATTCCTGAACCGCTGGATCTTCGCTGATCAACGACACCGTGAATTGCGGGCTGTAGCGATTGAACAGCGCGATGGCCTGATCCAGATCGTCGACGATCATCAGGCTGGTTTCCGGGGTTTCTTCCCATTCCCACTCGCGGCCCAGTTGCGCTTCCGGCAGCGGCTCGGCCAATGCTTCGGTCTGGTAACCCCCGGCGCGATAGACCTCGACCGTCGCGTTCTGCCATTCGCCCGGCAGGTAGCTTTCGCTGCCTTCGACGATGTGCAATTTGCAGCCCTGACCGCGCGCGGTGCCGGCCTGCTGCAAGGCGTCGAGGAACAGCGGCACCAGCTCGGCGGCACGGTCGCGCTGGATCAGGCAGACGTTCAAGGTGTTGCAGACTTTGCGGTCCAGCGAGTTGCGTACCACCGCGGCGAAGCGTTTGGCGTCGGCATCGCGATCAGCAATCAGCCACGCGCCACCGGTGCCGTGCAGGCTGACGGCGGTGCCGGCCTGCTGGGCGATGCTGCCCAACTGGCTGACCGCACGGCCCGAACCACGGGCCACCGCCAGCGACAGACGCCGGTCGGCGAACATCGCCCAACCGGCGGCGTGGTTGACGCTCTCCACCAGCGACACCGCTCCCGCCGGCAGTCCGGCATCGGCCAGCGCCGGGTTCAGGGCATGAGTGACGATGGCTTGCGCGGTGCCCAGCGCATCGCTGCCAATGCGCAGTACGGCGGTGTTGCCGGTGCGCAGTACACCAGCAGCGTCGGCAAAGACGTTAGGCCGGCCTTCGAACACGAACGCGACGATGCCCAGCGGCGACACCACCTGCTCGACCTTCCAGCCATCATGTTCGACGCTGCTGATGACTTTACCGCGGGTGGCCGGCGCATCACGCCAGGCGCGCAGGCCGGCGATCATGTCGCGGCGCATGCGCTCGTCGGCGAGCAACCGGGTGGTGGAACGACCGCGCGCCTTGGCCCGTTCGATGTCGGCGAGGTTGGCGGTTTCGATCAGTGCCCAGGCGTCCGGGTTTTCCAGACGTTGGGCAAACAGATCGAAGAAGCGGCTGATGGCCTCATCCGGCACAGCGCACAACGCCGTAAACGCCGCTGCTGCACGCTCGATCGCCACCGATGCAGCCTGCTGATCCACCACCGGAATCAGCAACAGCTCCCCGCTCACCTGCTCCACCAACAGGTGGTCGCCGGGTCGGAAACGCTCGGCCAGTTCGGGGCTGACCACGGTGACGCGGTTACCGGCGAAAGGGATAGGCGTGCCAGCGACGAGACGTTCGAGCGCGAGAGACATGGAGCGGATTCACCATATTGAGGGCGGCCGGAAAATGTATAGGTTGGCCTCCCTCAAAGCAACACGGGCTCAGAATACCGACCAGCCAATCCGCGAGCTGAGCATTTCCAGCGCCGCCATCCCCGCCAGCGAATTGCCCGCCGCGTTCAGCTCCGGCGACCACACACACACCGTGAACTGCCCCGGCACCACCGCGACGATGCCGCCACCGACGCCGCTCTTGCCCGGCAGGCCGACGCGATAGGCGAAGTTGCCGGCCTCATCGTAGAGACCGCTGGTGGCCATGATCGAGTTGACTTGCTGGGTCTGGCGTCGGCTGAGGATCTGCTCGCCGCTGTGTTTGCAGAAACCGTCGTTGGCCAGGAAGCAGAAGGCCCGGGCCAGGTCGATGCAGCTCATGCGCAACGCGCAGTGGCTGAAATAGCTGCGCAACACCGCCTCAACATCATTGTGGAAATTGCCGAAGGATTGCATCAGGTACGCCATCGCCGCGTTGCGCGCGCGGTGCTGGTATTCGGAGTCAGCGACCTTGCCGTCGACCATCACCTGCGGATTGCCCGACAGCCGCCGAACGAAGTCGCGCATCGACAAGGCCGGTGCGGCAAAGCGTGACTGGTTGATGTCGCAGATCACCAGCGCCCCGGCATTGATGAACGGATTGCGCGGACGGCCGCGTTCGAACTCCAGCTGCACCAGCGAGTTGAACGGCTGGCCGGACGGCTCGTGGCCCAGGCGTTCCCAGATCGCCTCGCCGGAATGTTCGATGGCCTGCACCAGGCTGAACACCTTGGAAATACTCTGCACCGAGAACGGCGTCTCGGCATCGCCGGCGCAATACATCTCGCCGTCATTGCCGTATACGGCGATGCCCAATTGATTGGCCGGCACAGTGCCGAGGGCGGGAATGTAGTCAGCCACCTTGCCCTGCCCGATCAGGGGCCGGACCGCGTCAAGGATCTCGTTCAACAGCGCTTGCATGCCGGGTCTCGAAGTCTCGCCCCATGGGATTGCGGGGACACGGTGGCTAGACGCTGCGCCCGGCAATCGAATCACAACGGCGCTGTGTATCGCAGTGTGTACGGCCCGACGCCCGACACATCCCGCGCACAAATCCGGCCCTTCGCGACACATCCGCGATACAGCCCGACGTTCAAATGAACCTGTCGATCGGCAGCCCCGATCAAGCCTTTGAACTCACCTATCGCATTGGAGATTCACCATGAACAAGCGCTCGAAAACCTCCCTGACTCTGGGCCTGCTGCTTGCCGGCGGCTTGGCCCTGTCCAACGCGGCTTCGGCTTCAGACGCGTTCAGCGTCAAGCAACTGGATTACGGCTATAGCCAGACCCAGGCCAAGGCCGACTCGGCGGAAAAAACCTCGGAAGGCAAATGCGGCGAAGGCAAGTGCGGCGCCGGCGAATAAGCCTTTTCACGGGGTACACCAGTGCCCCGTTTTCCCCTTGAATGAATGGAGCCTTCCCATGACCACAGCTCTCTCGTCGGCCGTCAAAGGCCTGCACTGGAACCTCGACCGCGCCGGCCAGTGGCTCGCGCCGCTGACCTTGCGCCTGTTCATCGCCTGGGAGTTTTTCGAATCGGGGCTGGAGAAATTCAACGGCCAGAACTGGTTCGAAGACATTCAGGAGCGGTTCCCGTTCCCCTTCGACCACTTGCCCGCCACGCTGAACTGGGAGCTTTCGATGTGGGCCGAGCTGATCTGCGCACTGGCGATCCTGATCGGATTCGGCACGCGGATTTCGGCGATTTCGCTGATTGTCGTGACCGTCGTCGCCACCGCTGCCGTGCACTGGCCGGCAGACTGGTCTTCGCTGAGCGAACTAGCCCAGGGCTACGCGATCACCAACAAGGGCTACGGCAACTTCAAGCTGCCGGCGATTTATTTGGCTGCGCTGCTGCCACTGGTGTTTGCCGGGGCCGGCAAGTTGAGCGTGGATGCGTGGCTGGCGCGGTTTTTCTGGAAACGCGCCAGCCACTGAGGATCAATGCGCCCGGTCCAGCCCCGCCAGCAACGCACTGTCCCGGCTGTAGATGTCCGGCGCGTAGAGCACGCGACCCTGGCCATCGACCTGTGCCGTCCAGTAAGTCATGAGGATCGGCACGGGATTGCTCAGGCGGAATTCATGGGTGACGCCGGTGGCGAGCAAGGTGTCGGTGCGCGCCTTCTCCGCCGGGCTGAGCAGCAAATCGCGCAGCTTCATCGGATGCTCGACCCGTACGCAGCCGGAGCTGAACGCCCGTGGTCCCTTGTCGAACAGCGCTTTGCTCGGCGTGTCGTGCAGGTACACCGAGAACGGGTTGGGGAAACGAATGACCATTTGCCCCAGCGGGTTGCGCGGCCCGGCGTCCTGGCGCAGGAGGATGTTGCCGGGGTTGTCCCAGTCGATGTCGGCGGCGGCCAGCGGCTGGCCGTTGGCGTCGAGCACCTGCAGGTTCTGGCGGCTGAGGAACGTCTGGTCCTTGCGGATTTCCGGCAGTTTGTCTTCCTTCCAGATGGTCGGCGGCACGGTCCAGGTCGGGTTCAGGGTCAGGCGCGTGACCCGGGATTTGAGCAGCGGGGTCTGGCGTTCAGCGCGCCCGACCTGGGTGCGGGTCTGCCACACCGGCAGGCCACCCTGGTAAAGCGTCAGCTCGGCCGCGGCGACGTTGACCAGCAGACCGTCCGGCTCCATGTCCTGGGCCATCCAGCGGAAACGTTCAAGGTTGACCCGCAACTGTTCGCGGCGAGTCAGCGGACTGATGTTGAGTTCGGCAATCGTCCCCGGCCCCACCACCCCGTCGGCCTGCAACGAATGGTTGGCCTGAAAGCTCTTCACCGCCTCCACCAATACGCCGTGATAAGCGTTGTCCGGCGTGCCGGCCACGCTGTTCAGATAGCCTTCGCTGTACAGCCGGCGGGCCAGTTCCGGCACGCGTTTGTCTTCCATGTCCGGACGCAGCAAAGGACCGTTGCCCACCGAGGTCCACTGCGGCAAGGCTTTGAGGCGCTGCGCGGCATACAGATGACGCAGGTTCTTGTACTGCGCCAGCTGTGGACGGGCCAGATCGAAGGCGGCCGGAACGTTGTGCACGCCGGGTACGGCGATGGCGAGCAATTCGGCCTGCCGGTCGCGTGGCGTTTCGTCGGAATGCCACAGCGGTTCGAAGTGCGATTGCAGCAGGCGACCGTAATGCAGATCCTGCAGGGCTTGCAGGTAATAGCGGCTGATCTCGATATCGGCGCACAGTTCGCCGTCCTGCGGGGCAGTGAGCGCTACCGGATAGCGTTTCGGGTTCAGGCCATCGTCGGCCAACAGCTGCAATTGCGCATGCAAGGCCGGCAATTGCCCGCCATCGGCCCACACCGGCAGCCAGTCCTGCTGCTGGTAGAACGCGCGCAACTGATCCAGCGCCGGGCCGTTGAGACTAGTGCCGATCGTCGGGCACGCCTGGGGCAGGCTGATCAGCGCAGCCTGCAACGGGCTCTGCGGTTCGATGGGCATTTCCGTCGGCACGGGCGGCAGCGTCGGGAGTCCCGGCAACGGCTCTTCGGCGCAAGCGACAAACGGCGCAGCGAGCAAACAAATGCTCAAGTAGCATGCGTACTTTTTGAACAACTGCTTTACTCCAATCCATGGCCGTCCTGATTGACGGTCAACCTTACCTCAGGTGCGGTGAACAGTCAGGCCCGATTCGCGGGCCTGCCGGGGACGACTGGACGTCAGGAGCCTAAGTGCCGAACAAGTAGCAAGTGGAGACTCACGTTAAATGTTGACGTTTTTGCGCCGACTTCTGCTGACTGCCACCGCCCTTGGCGTGCTGACCAGTCCAGCCTTTGCCGCCGGTACCTCTTCGCCGGTTCTGTACACCAGCCTCGCCCACGCCGCGCCGGAACTCAATCCCCAGGCGCTGAAAGGTGCCTTGAACGCCATGCAATGTGCGATCAACAACGGCGCGAAGCAGTCCCGTCACCTGGCGATCATCGACTATTCGCAGCCGTCCACCGAGCGCCGGTTGTGGATCTTCGACCTGACCCGGAAAAAACTGGTGCTGCGCGATCTGGTCGCCCACGGCTCGAACTCCGGGGAAAACTTCGCCACCCGGTTCTCCAACCGTGAAGGCAGTTTCCAGTCCAGCCTCGGCCTGTTCCGGACCCAGGAAAGTTACCAGGGCACCCACGGCTACTCGCTGCGCATGGACGGTCTGGAACCGGGCATCAACGACATGGCCCGTGACCGCGCCATCGTGATCCACGCCGCCGACTACGTGAACCCGTTCTGGAGTAAACGTACCGGCCGTCTGGGCCGCAGCCAGGGTTGCCCGGCCGTGCGACCGCAGGTTGCCAAACGGGTGATCGACAGCCTGAAGAATGGCCAATTCATGTTCTCCTGGTACCCGGATCAACAGTGGCTGAAATCCTCGCCGTACCTCAACTGCCAGCCACAACAGATCGCGAGCATTCTCAGCACTCACGCCAGCTGAATACTCTGTGGGAGTGCGCTGGCTCCCACAGGTTCGGTTTATTACAGATTTGTCATCGAGTTGTCGGTTTGCCGAGCGGATCGCCCGGTAGCTTGAAGTTGTCCCGGCCAGAACGCCGATCAACTTCAACGACTCGAGTGACCCATCATGAAAACCCTGATACTCGCTTTCACCGCCCTCCTCGCCACCGGTTCCGTGTTCGCCGCTGAAATGCCTGAACACACAGTCATTCACGACACCAACGGCTTCTACGTGCACCTGGATGTCGACAAAGTCCTCTCCAGCACCGATATTTCCCAGGCCTGCGGCGTGATCCCCGCGCAGCTCGACTACCTCGACCACCAGGGCCGTGAACATGTGCTGGACTACCAAGTGCAAGGCAGCGGCTGCACCAACGACCATTGAGGCGCAGTAGCCATGAATATCCTTGTTGTCGAAGACGAACCCAAGGCCGGCAATTATTTGCTCAACGGCTTGCAGGAACTGGGCTACAGCGTGAGCCTGGCCCGGGACGGCGCCGACGGTCTGCACCTGGCGCTGGAGTTCGACTTCGACGTGATCGTGCTGGACGTGATGATGCCGAAAATGGATGGCTGGGAAGTCCTGCGCCGGCTGCGTAAGGAAACCGACACCCCGGTGCTGTTTCTCACCGCCCGCGATGACATCGCCGACCGGGTCAAGGGGCTTGAACTGGGCGCTGACGACTACCTGATCAAGCCGTTTTCCTTCGCCGAACTGGTGGCGCGCCTGCGCACCCTGACCCGGCGCGGGCCGATCCATGAAGAAGAGCAATTGCAGGTGGCCGATCTGCAGATCGATGTGCTCAAGCGTCGGGTCACCCGGGCCGGCAACCGGATCACCCTGACCAACAAGGAATTCGCCCTGCTGCAACTGTTTGCCGCCCACACCGGGCAAGTGCTGTCGCGTTCGCTGATCGCCTCGCGGGTGTGGGACATGAATTTCGACAGTGACACCAATGTGGTCGATGTCGCCGTGCGCCGCCTGCGGGCGAAGATCGACGATCCGTTCCCGCTCAAGCTGATCCACAGCGTGCGCGGCATCGGCTACCGCTTCGATACCCAACCATGAAAATCGCCGGCACGTATTCCCTGACCTTGCGTCTGGCGCTGGTCTTCGCCGTGCTCGCCTTTGCCGCGCTGGGAGGCCTGGGCGCGGCGCTGTACAACCAACTGGAAGCAGCTCTGATTCGCCGCGATGACATCCAGTTGGTCAGTCGCGTCGATCAGTTGCGCACCTTCCTCAACGACAGCAACACCCTGGAACTGATCAAGAACAAGCCGGCGCTGTTTCAGAACATGCTCGGCAACCGCGAAGCCTTGCTGACCATCGGCGCACCCGGCCAGCCGCCGTTGCTGGTGGTCAACCCCGGCAACCTCGCCACCCCGAACTTGCCCGCCGTACCGATCGATCATCCGATGGCCCTGAGCGATGTACAGCACTTGCCGAGCGTCGACGGTGTGCCGTTTTCGGCGGTGGCGGCGACCATCGACTCGGGCGATCTGGGCAACCTGCAGGTGCTCACCGGACGCCTGATGACCGAGCGCACGGCGATGCTCGCCAATTACCGGCTCAGCGTGTACGGCCTCGCGTCATTAGCCGCGATTGTGCTGGCGCTGGTCGGCTGTCTGCTGGTGTATCGCGGCCTGCTGCCGTTGCGGCGGATGGCCCGGCATGCCCACGGGATCGGCATCGCCAACCTTGGCGAACGCCTCGACCGCCAAGGCACGCCTCGTGAATTGCAGCCGATGATCGAAGCCTTCAACGCGATGCTGGACCGGCTCGATCGAGGGGTTGCGCAACTGAGCCAGGTCTCCACCGACATGGCCCACGAACTGCGCACGCCGATCAACAACCTGCTCGGGGAAACACAGGTCGCGTTGCAACAGAACCGCAGCGTCGACGCCTATCAGCAGTTGCTCGCCTCCAACGTGGAAGAACTCGAACGGCTGGCGCGGATGCTCGACAACATGCTGTTTCTCGCCCGCACCGACCCGGCCAGCGCGCTGAGCCAGCGGCAGGAGCTGGACGCCAGCGATGAGATGCAACGCATTGCCGATTACTTCGAAGGATTGGCGGCGGATGTCGGCGTCACCATCGAGGCCAGTGGCAGCGGCGTGATCTGGGCCGAGCCGATGCTGCTGCGGCGGGCCCTGGCCAACCTGTGCGCCAACGCGATCAAGTACGGCGCGGCGGATTCGACGTTGCAGGTCGAAGCCATCGCTGAAACGGACGGCAGCTATCTGCGGGTGCGCAACCAGGGCACGACCATTCCTGCCGAACACCTGTCGCGACTGTTCGAACGCTTCTACCGCGTCGATCCGTCACGCGAGCGCTCGGCCCAGTCCAACGGCTTGGGCCTGTCGATTGTCGCGACCATCATGCAGTTGCATCAGGGCCGTTACAGCGTCAGCAGCGCTGATGGCATCACCTGCTTTGAACTGTTCTTTCCGGCACGGGAGACGCGAGACGCAGGTGCGTGAAGGCGCCGAGCGCAGACGCCGCGAACATCAACGCCGTAGCCACACCGAAGGTCATGTGCAAGCCGCCTGCGATGACCGCGGCCGGCGCCTCAGTCGGATCGTCCGTCGCCAGTGCAAACACCGCGCCCATCGCCGCCGCCCCGGTGATCAAGCCCAGATTGCGCGACAGCCCGAGCATGGCCGAGACCACACCGCGCTGATCCTGAGCAACGCCGGACATCAACCCGCTGTTGTTGGCGGCCTGGAACAGCGCGTAACTCAAGGCCACCACCGTGATCGGCAGCACGTATGCAAGCACTCCGAAACTCACCGGAAACAGCGCCAAGAGACCACACCCGCAAGCCAGGCCGAACAACGCACCCGGCACCATCCGCCGCGCGCCGAAACGATCCACCAGCCGCCCGGCCGGCACGCCGCTGAATGCCGCCAGCAACGGCCCGATCGACAACGCCAGACCGACCTGAGTGCTGGAAAGACCCAAACCTCGACTCAGGTAAAACGGCCCGACCACCAGCGTGGTCATCATCACCGTCGTGACCAGCAAGGTCAGCGCCAGACTGCTGCTGATTCGCGTGTCGGTGAACAAAGAGAGGTGAATCAGCGGCGCCTTGCTCCGTTTCTCGACCAGGATGAACAACCCCACGCCCAACAGGCTGAGCAACAGCAACGTCGGGGTGAATCCATCAACCGTCATCGCCAGTGCATAGGCCGCCAGCGTCAGCATCAATACGGCGGTGCCGGGATAATCAAATGCAACACCCGAGCGCACGCTACGATCCTTCGGCAGATAGCGATACACCAGCCACGCATTGAGCAATCCCAACGGCACGTTGATCACAAAAACCGACTGCCAGCCGACATGCGCCATCAACAGCCCACCGAGCGACGGCCCGAGGGTGGTGCCGGTGGCCGACATCGTGGCCAGCAACCCCATCGCACTGCCGGCCCGGGATTTGGGCACCGCATCGGCCACCAGCGCCACCGTCAGCGCAAACATGATTGCCGCGCCAAGCCCTTGCACCGCCCGCGCACCGATCAGCCAGGCGAGGCTCGGCGCCAGTGCGCAGACCAGCGAAGCGGCGGTAAAAATGCCGATGCCGATCAACAACAAGCGCCGCCGACCGAAGCCGTCACCCAACCGCCCGACGCTGACAATCAAGGTAGTGACCGCCAGCAGGTAGGCCAGCACGATCCATTGCACCTGTTGAAACGTCGCATCGAACGCCGCCGCCAGCGTGGGCAATCCGGCGTTGGCGATGCTGGTATCGAGCGATGGCATGAGCATCGACAGCGCCAGACTGATCAGCGCCCAGCGGGCTGAAGGGCTCAGGGGTTCTCGGTGCATGGGGGGCTCACAGGGCAAAGGTCATGCGACATAGCCTGAGCCTCGACAATACAAGGCGCAAGACGCATGCTTTGCACTTGATACCTGCATGGAACGCCATGTCATGAATGCACCGGATCTGAACCTGTTGATCACCCTCGACGTGCTCCTGAGCGAAGGCAGCGTCGCCCGCGCCGCCGAACGCCTGCGTCTGAGCCCTTCCGCCATGAGCCGCGCATTGGCCCGGCTGCGGGAAACCACCGGCGATCCGCTGCTGGTGCGTGCCGGTCGTGGGCTGGTGCCGACCCCGCGTGCGCTGGAGCTGCGCGACCGGGTCAGTTATCTGGTGCAGGAAGCCGAAGCGGTTTTGCGCCCGGCAGAAGTGCTCGATCCCGGCCAGTTGCGGCGCACCTTCACCCTGCGCAACACCGACGGGTTCGTCGAAACCTTCGCCGCCGCCCTGCTCGCCCGCATCGCCGAAGAGGCCCCCGGCGTGCGCCTGCGCTTTGTGCAAAAGGCTGACAAGGACAGCACGCTGCTGCGCGTAGGCCGGGTGGATCTGGAAACCGGCGTGGTCGACGACAGCACCGACCCGACGCTGCACAGTCGCATCCTGTTCCGCGATCAGTGGATCGGAGTGGTGCGTGAAGGACATCCGCTGAGCAGCGGCAAGGTCAGCGCCAAACGCTTTGCTGCAGGCCAGCACATTCTGGTGTCACGGCGCGGGCGCAGCAGCGGACCGGTGGACGAGGCATTGCTCGCCTTCGGGCTGACGCGGGATATCGTCACCTCGTTCGGCGGATTTTCGGCGGCGCTGACGCTGGTCCGTGAATCGGACCTGATCGCCACCGTTCCGGAACGTCACACCAGCAAACTGCGCACGGGCCTGCACAGCTTCGCCCTGCCCTTGCGCATGCCGGATATCAGCGTGTCGATGCTTTGGCACCCGCGCATGGACGCCGACCCGGCGCATCGCTGGTTGCGCAATTGCGTGCGCGAAGTCTGCGCCTAACGCGCATCCCCGCCCGCGGGTTTGTAGAACAGGAATTTCCTGGTCTCGGCGGTTTTTCTGTATTCCTTGGCCCAGCTCGGATGTACGTTGCGGTCGTGGAAGTACAGCGCGCCGTGAGTGCGATCGGTGAGCTGACGGTTCAGCGCCTTGCCGGCGATTTCCTTGGCCAGCGCGTATTCGGCATCTTCCTTGACCTGATCCGGACGCCCGTCGCACCACCAGGAAAACTGGCAACTCTTGCTTTCCGAGCCCTGCTTGACCACCTCGCACACCGTGCCTGGAAAGCCGTCATGCCCGAGGCGATTCATCACTACACTGGCCACGCCTTCCATGTCGGCATTGTCCTTGCCCTTGGCTTCCCAATAGATACTGCGCGCCAGGCAGGTAATCGGATCGTCCAGCGGTGCGGCGCCTGCGGGGTCGACCGCCTGTGCTTCGGTCGGGGTGATGGCTTCGGATTTGGGTGCCGGAGGTGCGTCGGGTTTGTCGGCGGCCTTCTCTTCCAGAACCTCGGCTTTCGCCTCGGCCTTTTCCTTGATCGGCGCCTGATCGGTGGCCAGCGCAGCACCGCTCAGCAGGGTCAACGCAAGACAGCAAAGCAACCCGTTCAATCCCATGATCATTCTTCCGGCAGGGCCCGATGCGGGCGAAGTGTTACGTGGTTGAGACGCCCGGTTTCCGGGGTCTTCGCAGAGTGTAGACGGCAAATTGCACGGAATCGTTCGGCAGAAAAATCCGCGTTGTGAAGAAAAAGACATTGCACGAACCGGGGCCCTTTCGCGCATGATGTGCGCACTCAGCCCAAGGGAGATTTCCATGCGCTTCATGCCATCCGTTCTGCGACTCGCCGCGTTGTCCGTGGGCCTGGCGCTGGCCACTTCGGCCATGGCCACCGATGAGTCGCAATTGATCGAATCGATCAACAGCTACCGCAGCCAGCCGCAGCGTTGTGGCAGCCAGGCGTCCAGCGAATTGCCGCCGCTGTCGGCCGATCCGCGCCTGATTCTGCCGGCCAGCGGCGTGGTGGATTTGCAGCAGGCGATGTCCAGCGCTCGCTACCCGATGGTCAACGTGCAGGCGATCACCCTGAACGGGCCACGGGATGCGGCGTCGGCGATGAAGGCGATTCAGGAAAGCTTCTGTCAGGTGGTGCTGGATCCGCAGTTCGTCGATATCGGCGTCAGCCGCGCTGATCGTGACTGGCGCATCACCCTCGCCCGGCCACTGCTGTCCGCCCGCCTCGGCGACGGTCAGGCTGAAGGACAGAAACTCCTCGAACAACTCAACGCCGCCCGCACCCAGCCGCGCCAGTGCGGCGGTCAGGCATTCGCAGCGACTGCGCCGCTGGCGTGGAACGCGGTGCTCGGCGGCGTTGCCCAGGAGCACAGCCGCGAGATGGCCAACAACAATTATTTCGACCATAAGGACCGCAACGGCGGCACTCCCGGCGACCGCGCGGAACTGGCCGGTTATAGCGGTCAGCAGGTCGGCGAGAACATCGCCGCCGGGCAGGACACGGTGCAGAAAGTCGTTGCCGGCTGGCTCGCCAGCCCCGGTCATTGCGCCAACCTGATGAACCCGCAGTACCGCGAACTCGGCGCTGCTTACGCAGTCGATCCGAAGAGCAGTGCCGGTATTTACTGGACGGCGATGTTTGGCGGGGAATAGACCTCAAGGCAGTTCCTCCCCCCCAAAGGAGGAAGTACATCGCAGGCAATAAAAAACCGGAGCCAAGCTCCGGTTTTTTTATGGTCAGTGGGTTCTCATCCCCGCCGCATACATCGCCAGTTTCAACAGGCTCGCCACCACCGCCAACGACACCACGCTGCCGGACCAGATCAGCAACAGCCAGCCCAGGCGCTTGTACCAGCGACTTTTCACTTCACGCATTTCAATGGTAGCCATCGCCGATCCTCACTTTGCCGCGGAACACGTAGTAGCTCCAGAAGGTGTACATCAGGATCACCGGCAGGATGAACAGCGCACCGATCAAGGCGAACAGCTGGCTGGTGGCCGGTGAAGCTGCCGCCCACAGGCTGACCGATGGCGGGATGATGTTCGGCCAGATGCTCAGCGCCAGCCCGATGTAGCCGAGGAACATCAGCACCAGCGTGAACACGAACGGCCAGTGGGTGTGCCGCTGACGCAACGAACGCAACAGCCCGAACAGCGCCAGCACCGCCAACACCACCAGCCCGGCGAACACGATCAGATGCGCATGGTTGAACCAACGACTGGCCAGTTCCGGGTGCAGTTGCAACGTCCACGCGCCGATCACCACCACCATCGCCAACAACAGCCACGCCAGTGGACGGCTGTAGTGACGCATCCGCGATTCGAGCATTCCTTCGGTCTTGACCAGCAGCCAGGTACTGCCGAGCAAGGCGTAAGCAATCACCAGACCGACGCCGCAAACCAGCGGGAACGGCGCCAGCCAGTCGAGACCGCCACCGGCAAACTGCCGATCCACCACCGGAATCCCCGCCACATACGCGCCGATCACCACGCCCTGGGAGAACGTCGCCAGCAGCGAACCGCCAATGAACGCCCAGTCCCACAGATGACGTTTTTCAGCCGGCGCCTTGAAGCGAAACTCGAACGCCACCCCACGGAAAATCAGACCCGCCAGCATGAAGATCAACGGCAGATACAGCGCCTCGAGAATCACCCCGTAAGCCAGCGGAAACGCGCCGTACAACGCCGCGCCGCCGAGCACCAGCCAGGTTTCGTTGCCGTCCCAGACGGGTGCGACGGTGTTCATCATCACGTCGCGTTCCTGCTCGTCGCTGATCATCGGGAACAGGATCCCGAGGCCCAGATCGAAGCCGTCCATGATCACGTACATCATCACCCCGAAGGCAATGATCACGCCCCAGATCAACGAGAGATCGATACCTTGAATACCCATGACTCAACGCTCCTTTTTCAGTGGATCCGGGTCGCGGATTCGAGGTTGTCGGTAACCGCCGAAAGTGGCCGGCGCGGGGTCTGCACCTGAGTGCCTTCGGGCGGATGTTCGTGGTGCGGCTGCGGGCCCTTGCTCACCAGTTTCATCATGTAGCCGATGCCCACGGTGAACACCGAGCAGTAGATGACGACGAACAGCGCCAGCGACGTGCTCATCTGCGCCACCGAGTGATGGGACGCCGCGTCATGAGTGCGCATCAGGCCGTACACCACCCACGGCTGGCGCCCGACTTCAGTGGTGATCCAACCGGCCAGCAGCGCAATCAGTCCGCTCGGCCCCATCAGCAACACCAGCCGCTGGAAGCCGCGATGCCGGTAGACCTTGCCGTTGCGCCGCAGCGCCAGCCCCACCACACCGACGAGGATCATCAACATGCCCAGCCCGGCCATCACGCGGAAGCTCCAGAAAATCACGGTCGAATTCGGCCGGTCTTCTTTCGGGAAGCTCTTGAGCGCCGGGATCTGCTTGTCGAGGCTGTGGGTGAGGATCAGGCTGCCGAGGTACGGAATCTCGATCGCGTATTTGGTCTTCTCCGCCTGCATGTCCGGGATGCCGAACAGCACCAGCGGGGTCGGCCCGTTGTCGGCGTTTTCCCAGTGGCCCTCGATGGCGGCGATTTTCGCCGGTTGATGTTCCACGGTGTTCAAGCCATGGGCGTCACCCACCACCGCTTGAATCGGCGCGACGATAAGCGCCATCCACAGCGCCATGGAAAACATCTTGCGCACCGGTTTGCTGTCGTTGCCACGTAGCAAATGCCAGGCCGCCGAAGCGCCGACAAAGAACGCTGTGGCAACGAACGCGGCAATCGCCATGTGCGCCAGCCGGAACGGGAACGACGGGTTGAACACGATCGCCAGCCAGTCGACCGGCATTACCCGACCGTCGACGATTTCGAAACCCTGCGGGGTCTGCATCCAGCTGTTGGAGGCAAGAATCCAGAAAGTCGAGATCAGCGTGCCGATGGCGACCATCACCGTGGCGAAGAAGTGCAAGCCACGGCCGACGCGGTTCCAGCCGAACAGCATCACCCCGAGAAACCCGGCCTCGAGGAAGAACGCGGTCAGCACTTCATAGGTCAGCAACGGCCCGGTGACGCTGCCGGCAAAATCAGAGAACCCGCTCCAGTTGGTGCCGAACTGGTACGCCATGACCAGACCGGAGACCACGCCCATGCCGAAGTTGACGGCGAAGATCTTCGACCAGAAGTGGTAGAGATCGCGGTAAGTGTCGTTACGGGTTTTCAGCCACAGGCCTTCAAGCACCGCCAGGAAACTCGCGAGACCAATGGTGATCGCCGGGAAAATGATGTGGAACGAAACCGTGAACGCGAATTGAATTCGCGCCAGGTCCAGTGCCTCCAGGTTGAACATGATGATGTCCTCATCAAGGCTGAAAAGCGGCAGCACACGGCCGGGCCACCGCCAGGCGCGAACGCCTGCAGCCAGTCAAATTGCAGAAGGGTTGGATCGCGTGGGTCGGTCAGGCCACCGACGACGGGATCAGGTTGCTCGTCTGGGCCGCTTCGAGGCGGATCGCCACGAATTTCGAGGTCGGCGTGTAGGTGCGGTCACCGTAACTTTCCAGCGGCACCAGTGGATTGGTTTCCGGGTAATACGCGGCAGCCTGCCCGGCAGGAATGTCGTAGGCGATCAGGGTAAAACCGCTGACCCGACGTTCGCGCTCGTCGCCCCACAGCGCCACAAGATCGACCTTTTGCCCCGGTTCGAAACCGAGCCGGCGGATGTCCTGTTCGTTGGCGAACACCACGTCGCGCATGCCGTAGACCCCGCGATAACGGTCGTCGAGGCCGTACAGCGTGGTGTTGTACTGATCGTGGGAACGCATGGTTTGCAGGATCAGATGCGGTTTGACCGGCAGGTTGCGCACGCCTTCGCTGATCAGATGTTCCGGCAGCACACACGGGGTGAACTGGGCCTTGCCGGATTCGGTTTTCCAGACCCGGTCGGAAGCGTTGTTGCCGAGGTGGAAACCACCGGGGGTCAGCAGCTTCTCGTTGAAATTCTCGAAGCCCGGAATCACGTCGGCGATCAGGTTGCGGATACGCCCGTAGTCGCCCACCGCCCATTCCCAGTCGATCGGGTGTTTGCCCAACGTGGCGGCGGCAATCCCGGCAATAATCGCCGGCTCGGATTTCAGATGCGCCGACTTCGGTTTCAGTTGGCCGAACGACAAGTGCACCATGCTGAAGGTGTCTTCCACGGTCACGCCTTGCGGACCTTCGGCCTGTACGTCGATGTCGGTACGGCCCAGGCACGGCAGGATCAGCGCATCACGCCCGGTCACCAGATGGCTGCGGTTGAGTTTGGTCGAGATGTGCACGCTCAGGTCGAGTTTGCGCATCGCGGCGTGGGTGCGCGGGGTGTCCGGCGTGGCTTGGGCGAAGTTGCCGCCGAGCCCGATAAACACCTTGGCTTCGCCACGTTCCATGGCACCAATCGCCATGACCGTGTTGTGGCCGTGCATCCGCGGCACTTTGAAGTTGAAGCGTTTTTCCAGGGCGTCCATCAGCTCGGTCGGGGCCAGTTCGTTGATGCCCATGGTGCGGTCGCCCTGCACGTTACTGTGGCCGCGCACCGGCGACAGCCCGGCGCCCGGACGGCCGACGTTGCCGCGCAGCAGTTGCAGGTTGATGACCTCCTGCAGGGTCGGCACCGAGTGCACGTGCTGGGTCAGGCCCATGGCCCAGCACATGATCACGCTCTTGGCCCGGGCGTACATGCGCGCTGCCAGTTCGATGTCATGCAGCGGCACGCCGGACTGCTCGACGATGTGCTCCCAGCTCGTGGCATCGACTTCGGCCAGATAGCTGTCGAGACCCGAGGTGTGCTCGGCAATGAAGGCGTGATCGAACACCGGTTCGCCGCCGGTGGCCTGGGCTTCGCGCTCCCACTCCAGCAGGAACTTGGCCATGCCGCGAATCATCGCCATGTCACCGCCCAAGGCAGGACGGAAGTACGCGGTGTTGGTCGCTTCCCAGCCGTTGCTGAGCATCTCGATCGGGTTTTGCGGGTTCTGGAAACGCTCCAGTCCACGCTCTTTGAGCGGGTTGATGCACACCACTTGCGCGCCGCGCTTCACCGCTTCTCGCAGCGGTTCGAGCATGCGCGGGTGGTTGGTGCCGGGGTTCTGGCCGATGACGAAAATCGCATCGGCGTGGTGCAGGTCTTCATAGACCACCGTGCCTTTGCCGACGCCGAGGCTCTCGCCCATGCTCACCGCACTGGCTTCGTGGCACATGTTCGAGCAGTCCGGGAAGTTGTTGGTGCCGTAGGCGCGAACGAACAACTGGTAGAGAAACGCCGCTTCGTTGCTGGCGCGACCCGAGGTGTAGAACTCGGCCTCGTGGGGCGATTTCAAGCCTTTGAGGTGCTTGGCGATCAGCGCGAAGGCGTCGTCCCAGGTGGTTTCGACATAGCGGTCGACCCGCGCGTCGTAGCGCATCGGATGTGTGATCCGGCCTTGGTATTCGAGCCAGTAATCGCTTTGCTCGGCCAGGGTCGAGACTGTGTACTTGTTGAAGAACGCCGGATCGACCAGGCGGCCGGTGGCTTCCCAGTTCACCGCTTTGGCGCCGTTCTCGCAGAACTTCAGCATGCTCGCACCGGGCGCTTCACCCCAGGCACAACCTGGGCAGTCAAAGCCGCCGTTCTGGTTGGTCTTGAGCATGGCGCGGATGTTTTTCAGGGCGTTTTCACTGCCCAGCCAGTTCTTGGTGAGGCTGATGACAGCGCCCCAACCCGCAGCGGCGCCCTTGTAGGGTTTGTAACGGTCGACTTGTGACATGGGACTTCTCCATGACGATGCACACAGGCAAAAACCTGATCGGGTTTAAACAGCGACGACTGACTTTCAAGTTAAAAAAGCGGTCGTTTCGTTTGACGGGGCCAAGGATAGGAACCGCTGCAAAAACTTGTCTAATCGCTATTAATGACTGCGTTATCGAAAGCATCTATCACGGACTTAAACCCTTTAAATACGGGCACTTGCAAAACTAAGAAGGGAAAAACAGCAAATAATTATTTCATCATCGACAGCATCAATCGGCCGGTCATTAAGAGTGATTGGACTCTGTCTCAAGTTGCTCATAACCTGCGCCGACCCAATCCCTTCAATAGCGGATTTCACCCAAGCGAGGCTGTCATGTCAGAGCGCGTCTTGATCGATGGTTACAACCGCCGCGTCGACTACCTGCGCATGTCGGTCACCGACCGCTGCGACTTTCGCTGCGTGTATTGCATGGCCGAAGACATGCAGTTTCTGCCGCGCCAACGGGTGCTGACGCTGGAGGAAATCTATCAACTGGCGCAGAGCTTCGTTGCGCTCGGCACCCGCAAGATTCGCCTGACCGGCGGCGAGCCGCTGATTCGTCCCGGCGTCGTCGGCTTGTGCAAGCAGATCGCCGCCCTGCCCGGCCTGCGCGAACTGTGCCTGACCACCAACGGCTCGCAGCTCGGCAAACTGGCCAGCCCGCTGTTCGACGCCGGGGTCAAACGCCTCAACGTCAGCCTCGACAGTCTTGATGCCGAGCGTTTCAAGCAGATGACCCGCACCGGTGATCTGGCCCAGGTGATCGATGGCATCGACGCCGCGCGCGCCGCCGGATTTACCCGCACTAAACTCAACTGCGTGGTGATGCAGGGCCGCAACGATCACGAGATCAACGATCTGGTGCAGTTCGCCATCGAACGGGATCTGGACATTTCCTTCATCGAGGAAATGCCGCTGGGGATCATCAGCGAACACAGCCGCGCCGAGTCGTTCTTCTCCAGTACCCAAGTGCGCGAACGGATCGCCGAGCGCTACACCCTGATCGACTCCGCCGAGTCGACCCATGGCCCGTCGCGCTACTGGCGGCTCGCCGAAGCGCCGCACATTCGGCTGGGATTCATCTCGCCCCACAGCCACAACTTCTGCGGCACCTGCAACCGGGTGCGGCTGACCGTCGAGGGGCGTTTGCTACTGTGTCTGGGGAACGAGCATTCGGTGGATCTGAAAGCGGTGCTGCGGGCCCACCCGGGTCAACCGGAGCGGCTTGAGAAAGCCATCATCGAAGCGATGAAACTCAAGCCTTACCGGCACAACTTTGAAGTGAACGACGACGTGCAAGTGGTGCGTTTCATGAACATGACCGGCGGCTGATCCGCCACGTTTGCAAGGCAGAGAGCCGCATGATCATCCGACCCAAGGTCAATCAATTCGCCATTCTCTTCACCCTCAAGGGCTCGATTGCCAAGCGCATCGCCCTGCGCACCCTGATGGTCACACTGCTGGCGTCGGCCATCGTGCTGGTGGAAATGCTCCACCCGAGCAACTTCACCAAGGTCAACGCCACGCCGTTCACGCTGCTCGGCCTGTCGCTGTCGATCTTCATGAATTTTCGCAACAACGCCTGCTACGACCGCTGGTACGAAGCGCGCAAGGCTTGGGGCGATGTGATCGTGCATGTGCGCTCGGTGATTCGCGAGACCCATGTGATCCGCGAATCGGCCCAGCGTCGGTTATTGCTGCTTAACCTTTGTGGTTTCGCCCACGCGCTGAATGCGCGACTGCGCCGGGAAGACGAAGCCGCCGCCAGCGCTCAATGGATCACCCCGCAACACGATGCGCAGGTGCCGGATTACAGCGGGCGAATCCTGCAGACGGTGGGTCAGCAATGCTCCGATCTGCATGAGGCGGGCGATCTCAGTGAATGGCGCTACATGCTGCTGGCCAATCACCTGACCAGCCTGACCCAGGCGCAGGCGGTGTGCGAGCGGATCAAGAACACGCCGCTGCCCTTCCCCTATACCTTGCTGCTGCATCGCACGATTTACCTGTTCTGCATCCTGCTGCCGTTCGCCATGGCCGAACCGCTGGGGTGGCTGACGCCGCTGTTCACGGCGATTGTCAGCTACACCTTCTTCGGCCTGGATGCGATTGCCGATGAACTGGAAGACCCGTTCGGCCGGGATGAAAACGATTTGCCGACCGATGCGCTGGTGCGGGGTATCGAGCGGGATATTCTCTCGGAGCTGGGGACTGAACCGTTGCCGCCAGCGCTGAAACCGGTGGACTACGTCCTCAGTTAATCGACTGCCTTCCCTTCCGGGGAGGGAGACTCATCAATCCAGATGCGCCCAGGTCATGCGGAACGAAGCGCCGCCCCACGGCGAGTCGCCGACCTCGACCTGCCCGCCATGGGATTGCGACACCCGCCGCACCAGCGCCAGGCCGAGGCCGAAGCCGCCCGTGCGGCGGTCACGGCTGGCGTCCAGACGCGAGAACGGTTCGAAGATTTTCTCCCGCCCTGCCAGCGGCACACCCGGCCCGTCGTCGTTGACCTGCACTTCGTATTGATCGCCAACGCGCACCAGCGACACCTCGACCCGCTGCTCGGCATACCGGATGGCATTGCGCAGCAGATTGATCACCGCACGCGCCATGAAACGCGGTTCGATCCGCACTTCGTCGACCCGGCAATCTACGATCAACAGCTGCACCCCGGCCGCCTCGGCTTCCAGCGCCACGCTGCCGACCACGCTGTCGAGCCAGTTGGCAGCCTGAATGTTTTCGCGGGTGATCACCGTCGCGCCGCGCTCGAGGCTGGCGTAGGTCAGCAGTTCGGAGACCATTTCTTCCAGCTCGCCGAGGTCGGCGTACATGTCGGCGATCAGTTCGCGGTTCTGGCTGGCGTCCGGTTGCTGCTTGAGCTGATCGAGCTCGAACGACAACCGGGCAATCGGCGTGCGCAGTTCGTGGGAGACCGCGTTGGTCAGTTCGCGCTGATTGGCGATCAGGCCTTCGATGCGCGCCGCCATCAGGTTGAAGTGGCCGGCCAGGTCGCGGATGTTCGAGCGTTTGGACAGCTGGATCCGCACCGAAAGATCGTTGTCGCCGAAGCGCTCGGCGGCCAGGCGCAGCTTTTCCAGATCGCGCCAGTGCGGGCGAACCCAGAAGTACAGGACGATGCCGAGCAGCACGGCCAGCATCAGGTAGGCCCCGGCAATGTAGAACGGCATCAGGCTCGGCTCGGGAGGCAGCTTGATGCTGAGCAACTGCGAACCACCGTCGATGTTGCTGATGAACTGGGTGTAGTCATCGCGGATCACCAGCAGATCCTGGGCCAGTTCGGCTTTCTCCTGATCGTTGAGGTTCAGTTGGTCAGCCTCGACCAGGCTCAGCGTCAGCCCGTAGTGCGGCCGTAACGCCTCCAGTTGCGCCTCGCGCGCTGAGCCCTGCTGGTCGCGCATGTGTTCGATCAGCGACCACGCCTGTCCGCGTACCGCCTCACGGTTGTAGGCCTGCATCTGATTGTCGAGCAACGCGTTGAAGGTGTGTTCGACGGTTTGCAGCGCCGCCACCAGCCCGACCGTCATCACCAGAAACAGCCCGAGAAATAACCGCAGCATCTACAACTCCCACGCGAACGGATTGAACAGGTACCCCTTGCCCCACACGGTCTTGATGCACACCGGTTCGCGAGGGTTGTCCTTGAGTTTGTTGCGCAACTTGCTGATGTACACGTCGACGCTGCGATTGAGGCCATCGAACGCGATGCCGCGCATGCGGTTGAGGATGTCATCGCGCGACAGGATCTTGCCGGCAGCGCTGGCCAGCAGCCACAGCAGCTCGAATTCCATGGTGGTCAGCTCGATCAGCTCGCCCGCCAGACGCACTTCGCGGCAACTGCGATCAATGATCAGGTTGCCGAACTCCAGCGAACTCACTACGCCGCTTTCCGGGACTTGCCGGCGCTGCAGGGCACGCAGGCGCGCGAGCAGGACGGGCGGCTTGATCGGTTTGATCACGTAGTCGTCGGCCCCGGACTCCAGGCCCAGAATATGGTCGAGGTCGTCTTCCTTGGCCGTCAGGATGACAATCGGCGTGTCCGACACGCTGCGGATTTCCCGGCACACGTGCAGGCCGCTCTGCCCCGGCAGCATCAGGTCGAGCACCACCACCTTGGGCTTGAATTCGAGAAACGCGGCCACGGCCAGATCGCCGCGATGCACCGTGCGCACCTCGTAGCCGTGTTGTTCGAGAAAGTGGGCGATCAGCGCGGCCAGCCGCTCATCGTCTTCCACCAGCAGGACTCTGCCAAAACCCAGGTTATCCATAACAACCGCCGCCAACCGCTTTGTGAAGTGGGCGACATTATGCGGGCATTCAATGGCGAGACGTTTATCGCAGGCAGCAAAAACCGGCCTCCGGGGCCGGTTTTCGTTGAAGTTTCATACTCTTAAGAGTTTTTAACAATTCATGCCGCGACGGGTACACCGCTGTGGAAACGGAATTCCTCGTCCGGCGACTCGATCAGGTCCTGCTCGGCGGCGCGGACTCTTTCGATTACTTGCGCGATGTCCTTGGCGTCACCGTATTGGTAGGCCAGTTTCAGGTAACCCTGGAAATGCCGGGCCTCGCTTTTCAGCAGGCCGAAGTAGAACTTGCCGAGTTCTTCGTCCAGATGCGGCACCAGCGCTTCGAACCGCTCACAACTGCGCGCTTCGATGAAGGCGCCGACCACAAGAGTGTCGACCAGTTTCACCGGCTCGTGACTGCGCACCACTTTGCGCAGACTCGAGGCATAACGGCCGGCGTGCAGCTGGCGCAGTTCGATCTTGCGCCGCTTCATGATGCGCATCACCTGTTCGTGGTGCACCAGTTCTTCCCGGGCCAGACGCGACATCATGTTGATCAGATCGACGTGGGAATGGTACTTGGCGATCAGGCTCAACGCGGTGCTGGCGGCCTTGAACTCGCAGTTCTTGTGGTCGATCAGCAGGGTTTCCTGATCGGCCAGCGCGGCCTGAACCCAGGCGTCAGGCGTGCGGCAACCAAGGAATTCGTGGATTTCGGGAAGGATCATGGGGCTCACGGTCAAAAGGTGTTCGAGCGAAGGGCGCCGATTATACCGGCCTGCCCGCAGACCACCAGCCGCGCGCGTTGATATGCATCAAGTCGCAGACGGATGCGCAGCAACTATAGTTGTGCAACGCCGTGCCTTTTCATTGCTGGAGACTCACTCATGCAAGCCATTCGCAGCATTCTGGTGGTCATCGAACCCGAACACGCGGAAAGCCTGGCGCTCAAGCGCGCCAAACTGATCGCCGGGGTGACCCAGGCCCATCTGCACCTGCTGGTCTGCGACAAGAAGCACGATCACGCCGGCATGCTCAGCGTGCTCAAGGCCGCGCTTTTGGCGGACGGCTACAGCGTCACCACCGAACAGGCGTGGAACGAGAGCCTGCACGAAACCATCATCGATGTGCAGCAGGCTGAAGGCTGCGGGCTGGTGATCAAGCAGCACTTCCCCGACAGCCCGTTGAAAAAGGCCCTGCTGACCCCGGCGGACTGGAAACTGCTGCGCCACTGCCCTACTCCGGTGCTGCTGGTGAAGACCGCCGGTTCGTGGAAGGACAAGGTGATTCTGGCGGCCGTCGACGTGGGCAATGCCGATGGCGAACATCGTCATCTGCACACCACGATCATCGACCATGGATTCGACATTGCCAGCCTGGCCAAAGGGCATCTTCACGTGATTACCGCTCATCCGTCGCCGATGCTGTCGGCGGCCGACCCGACCTTCCAGCTCAAGGAAACCATAGAGGCACGCTATCGCGAGCAATGCCGGGCGTTTCAGGCTGAGTTCGACATCGATGACGAGCATTTGCATGTCGAGGAAGGTCCGGCGGACGTGTTGATTCCGTTCATGGCGCACAAGCTGCAGGCGGCGGTGACCGTGATTGGCACCGTGGCGCGCAGTGGCGTATCCGGTGCCTTGATCGGCAACACGGCCGAACAGGTGCTGGATCAGCTGGAGAGTGATGTGCTGGTGCTCAAACCCCAGGAGGTTGAAGACCATTTGGTGGAGTTGGCGGTGAAACATTAAGCATTGTTGTCATCCTGTGGCGAGCACGTTCGCCACAGGTAATGCTCAGTCGCCCAGCGCATCCTTCAGAAATCCGGGTGCGATGTAGCGCTGATAGTGCGCTTCCGACAGCAGGAAAAATTCCCGATCAATGGCATCGCGCAGTTCCGGCAGGTTCCAGTCGCGAAACTCCGGCAGCAATACCATTCCGTAGGCTTCCAGATTAATGATCACCCGCGCGCCCCGGGCGATCAGCTGATACGCCCAGCAATATTCCGACTGATGCGGGACGAAGCGGATCTTGCGCTGTTCCAGTTGCAGACGCAGGCGCGCCGGGTCGAAGACCTCGACCTTGCTCGCCATCACTTGTGACAGCAATTGCTCAAGACGCAGCCAAACCGCACGCTTTTCTTCCTCGTTGTAACCGTTCCAATGGATCACTTCGTGGTGGAAACGCTTGCAGCCACGGCACACCAGATCACCGTAAACGGTGGAGCAGAGGCCGACGCAGGGGGTCTTGATGGTCTGATTGGGCATAAATGGGCAGAACACTTGAAACGCGGAACAGGTCGGCATGTTAGCCCTTTGTCCGCCATTCATCACCCCTCAAACGTCAGGGGCAAGCGCTGGATCAAGGTTTGCCCGAGCCGCGCACAACGCAACCAAAGTCCAATAGAGCGCGACTTACCTTTAAATTTTTTTTGCCGTAGAATCAGCCAGCCTTTTTAGGCGCCAATGTCCGTTAGAAGCTGTTTTCAAAGCGTCACGAGCACAGTCGTTCCTTCAGAGCGGTGTTGGCGTAGGGTTTTTCCAGCGGGGAAAAGCCCAACGCCAACCCTCATCAGCTCCCCGTTCTGCAGGCGTAAAACTTTGAAAGCAGCTTCTGTAAGGAATGCCCGGTAATTCTGGCTAAGCGGCCCACAACGCCACGCAGCGCATGAGTACGAGCATTTCGGGATGAGCGTCCCGGACACCCATTTGGGACCACTGATGAGGGTAATAACTGTGCTTGAAGCCTACCGCAAACATATCGAAGAGCGTGCAGCCCTGGGTATCGTTCCCCAGCCGCTTAACGCCGAACAAACTGCAGGCCTGGTCGAGCTGCTGAAGAATCCTCCGGCTGGCGAAGAAGCTTTCCTCGTTGACCTGATCACCAATCGCGTACCACCAGGAGTGGACGAAGCCGCCTACGTCAAGGCCGGTTTCCTCTCCGCACTGGCCAAGGGCGAAGTATCCTCCCCTCTGCTGGACAAGAAGCGCGCTGTAGAACTGCTCGGCACCATGCAGGGCGGCTACAACATCGTGACCCTGGTTGAACTGCTGGACGACGCCGAGCTGGCGCCAGTGGCCGCCGAAGAACTCAAGCACACCCTGCTGATGTTCGATGCCTTCCACGACGTGGCTGAAAAAGCCAAGAACGGCAACGTTCACGCCAAGGCCGTACTGCAATCCTGGGCTGACGGCGAGTGGTTCAAGAAGCGCCCGGTGCTGGCCGACAAGATCAGCCTGCGCGTCTTCAAGGTCACCGGCGAAACCAACACCGACGACCTGTCCCCTGCCCCAGACGCCTGGTCGCGTCCTGACATCCCGCTGCACGCCCTGGCCATGCTGAAAATGGCCCGTGACGGCATCGTTCCGGACGAGCAAGGCAAGACCGGCCCGATGAAGCAGATCGAAGAAATGCGCGGCCAGGGCTTCCCTATCGCTTACGTCGGTGACGTGGTCGGTACCGGTTCCTCGCGTAAATCGGCGACCAACTCGGTGCTGTGGTTCTTCGGCGACGACATCCCTTACGTGCCGAACAAGCGCGCTGGCGGTTTCTGCTTCGGCAGCAAAATCGCTCCGATCTTCTACAACACCATGGAAGATGCCGGCGCACTGCCAATCGAGTTCGACGTATCGAACATGAACATGGGCGACGTGATCGACCTGTACCCGCACGCTGGCAAAGTCTGCAAGCACGGTACCGACGAAGTCATCACCACCTTCGAAATGAAGACCCCGGTCCTGCTGGACGAAGTCCGCGCCGGCGGCCGTATCCCGCTGATCATCGGCCGTGGCCTGACCGAGAAGGCTCGCGCCGAACTGGGTCTGCCAGCGTTCGACCTGTTCAAGAAGCCGGAAGCACCGGCTGAAAGCACCAAGGGCTTCACCCTGGCGCAGAAAATGGTCGGCAAGGCTTGCGGTCTGGCAGAAGGCAAAGGCGTTCGTCCTGGCACCTACTGCGAACCGAAGATGACCACCGTAGGTTCTCAGGACACCACCGGTCCAATGACCCGTGACGAACTGAAAGACCTGGCGTGCCTGGGCTTCTCCGCTGATCTGGTGATGCAGTCCTTCTGCCACACCGCGGCTTATCCAAAGCCGATCGACGTGACCACCCACCACACCCTGCCTGACTTCATCATGACCCGCGGCGGTGTTTCCCTGCGTCCGGGCGACGGCATCATCCACTCGTGGCTGAACCGCATGCTGCTGCCGGACACCGTCGGCACCGGTGGTGACTCGCACACCCGTTTCCCGATGGGCATCTCGTTCCCGGCCGGTTCCGGCCTGGTCGCGTTCGCCGCTGCCACCGGCGTCATGCCGCTGGACATGCCGGAGTCGATCCTGGTGCGCTTCAAAGGCAAAATGAAACCTGGCATCACCCTGCGTGACCTGGTTCATGCCATCCCCTACTTCGCCATCCAGAACGGTCTGCTGACCGTCGAGAAGAAAGGCAAGAAAAACGCCTTCTCCGGCCGCATCCTGGAAATCGAAGGCCTGGAAGGTCTGACCCTGGAACAGGCGTTCGAACTGTCCGACGCCTCGGCCGAACGTTCGGCTGCCGGTTGCACCATCAAGCTGTCGAAAGAGTCGATCACCGAGTACCTGCAGTCCAACATCACCCTGCTGCGCTGGATGATCGGCGAAGGCTACGGCGATGCGCGTACCCTGGAGCGTCGTGCTCAAGCGATGGAAGCCTGGATCGCCAACCCGCAACTGATGGAAGCCGATGCCGACGCCGAATACGCCGAAGTCATCGAAATCGATCTGGCCGACATCAGCGAGCCTGTACTGTGCGCGCCGAACGACCCGGACGACGCCCGTCTGCTGTCCAGCGTTGCTGGCGAGAAGATCGACGAGGTGTTCATCGGTTCGTGCATGACCAACATCGGTCACTTCCGCGCTGCCGGTAAACTGCTGGATCAGGTCAAGGGTCAGCTGCCAACCCGTCTGTGGCTGTCGCCACCGACCAAGATGGACGCTCACCAACTGACCGAAGAAGGCTACTACGGCATCTACGGCAAGGCCGGCGCCCGCATGGAAATGCCAGGCTGCTCGCTGTGCATGGGTAACCAGGCACGCGTTGAGCCGAACAGCACCGTGGTGTCGACCTCGACCCGTAACTTCCCGAACCGTCTGGGCGACGGCGCGAACGTCTACCTGGCCTCGGCCGAGCTGGCGTCCGTTGCTTCGATCCTGGGTCGCCTGCCGACCGTCGAGGAGTACATGGAATACGCTGGCAAGATCGACAGCATGGCGGCCGACGTTTACCGCTACCTGTCCTTCGACCAGATTGCCGAGTTCCGTGAAGCTGCTGCGAACGCCAAGATCCCTGTCGTTCAAGCCTAACGCTGCAACGCAATGAAGAACGCCGCCCATCGTAAGATGAGCGGCGTTTTTTTATGCCTCCGCGTTGATCGTTCCCACGCTCTGCGTGGGACGCTCTGCGTCCTGAACCGTGACGCAGAGCGTCACAAGAGGCATTCCCACGCAGAGCGTGGGAACGATCAATCAATGCTGTGCAGGCACAAAAAAGGCCGACCTGCGAGGCAGGTCGGCCTTTCTGTTTCACAAGATCAAACGGGATCCTGTGTTGAACCTCAAGCAGTCAGCGAGTAGATCAACGCCGAAATCGCCACCAGACCCACTGCGGTGACAAACACGTTCGACATCTGCCCACGATAACGGGCCATCGCCGGCACTTTGCGGATCGCGTACATCGGCATCAGGAACAGGATCGCCGCGATGACCGGGCCACCGATGGTTTCGATCATGCCGAGGATGCTCGGGTTCAGGGTCGCCACGATCCAGCACACTACCAGCATGAACGCCGCCACAATGCGATCCAGCGCCTTGGCGCCCGGACGCTTGCCGCTTTTGACGATCAAGCCTTTCAGGCCTTCGCTGGCACCGATGTAGTGACCGAGGAACGACTTGGAGATGGCCACGAACGCAATCAGCGGCGCCGCGAACGCGATGGTCGGGTTGCTGAAGTGGTTGGCCAGGTACGACAGGATCGACAGGTTCTGCGCCTTGGCTTGCGCCAGTTGCTCCGGCGACAGGGTCAGTACGCAGCTGAAGACGAAGAACAGCACCATCACCACCATCAACAGGTGGGCGCGGGACAGGATCTGCGAGCTGCGCTCGTCGGCGTGGACGCCGTAACGACGCTTCTGGTCCACCGCAAACGCCGAGATGATCGGCGAGTGGTTGAACGAGAACACCATCACCGGAATCGCCAGCCACAGCGTGTGCAGCAGCGCCGACGGCGCCGGCACTTGCGAAGCGGTGGTCAGGATGCCGCCGTTCCAGTGCGGAATCAGATACACCGCCAGGAACAGCAGCGCGACGATGAACGGATACACCATCAGGCTCATGGCCTTGACGATCACTTGCTCGCCGCAGCGCACCACGGCCAGCAGGCCGAGAATCAGCACGAACGACAGCAGCGCGCGCGGTGGCTGCGTGATGTGCAGTTGGTGCTCGAGGAAACTGGCGACCGTGTTGGTCAGGCCAACGCTGTAGATCAGCAGGATCGGGAAGATAGCGAAGAAGTACAGCAGGGTGATCAGCGCGCCGGCCTTGATGCCGAAATGCTGTTCCACCACGTCTGTGATGTCGGCGCCTTCGCGACCGGAAAGCACGAAGCGGGTCAGGCCGCGGTGTGCGTAAAACGTCATCGGGAAGGCCAGCAGCGCGAGGATCACCAGCGGCCAGAAGCCACCCAGACCTGCGTTGATCGGCAAAAACAGGGTACCGGCGCCGATGGCCGTCCCAAACAGTCCCAACATCCAGGTAGTGTCATGGCGATTCCAGCTCGACAGTTCGGCTGGTGCTGCCGCCTCAAAGCGTTGTTCGACGCTATTGGCCTGATCATTCATCCGGTCGGATCTCCGCATTCCGGTCACTTGCCACTCGGTCAGGACGCGTCGGAAAAAACCGACAGACATGCTCCGGCCGAAACAGGGGCGCGATTCTCCGCGATAAATGAGCAGAAGCAAAGACTTAGCTGAGGAATGGTTGTACGGATCAGATCGGAGGCTTGTCGTTTTCAGGAAAAATCCTGTCGGCGCCAGATACGCGACATGTCGTTTTATGACATGCACCGGCGCCGAATGAGCCATGGGAAAGCCCGATCAGATCGATCGGGCCAATATGAAGCCGAGGAACATGCAAAAGATGCCCAGACCCATCAACCCCCAGATCGGGCGCATTTCTTTCCTGTTTTTGATGCGTATTTTTTCGGCCCACTCATCGTGTTCGCGTTCCAGTTGTTCCATTCTGGCTTTGGCGTCATAGGTGCTCATATGGATTTCCTTTTGGGTCATGTGTCTGAAGATTGCGAAAACGAACGCTCAAAACTTGAAAAAGACGCCTGCCAATGCCGCGCTTGCCGTCAACACGCCGGCCACCACCGCGACTGGATAAAAATACGTCTCCCAAGTTCCGCCAGAAGCTTCTGCCGCTCAGCTATCAGTTTTCGCGTTTCGTTATGCAGCCTGTCGAGTTCCAGGTTTTCGCGGTTGTTCTGAAGCATTGGCCTTCCCTGGCTGATGGCTATTTCCGTCCGGATTACTGCTTCGTCATGAAGAACGCATCCCGCCCTGCTCTCTATAATTCCGCGCTTCTCACCCTGCCGTATAGCGGATGAGTCCGGCAGCACTCGTAGGCAACATCCGTAAATCCCGCAGGACGGTGCGTCCATTTCCTAACGTTTTTAAACAACCTCACCGACTGGCATTTTTCGGCTATACCCAATGGCGAATTGACCGACATACCCGTCCAGCCCCCTCGCCTGTGGAGCCATCCCATGCCTCTCGTCCGCGTCGACATCAAGAAAAACCCGGACCCGACGTTCGCCAAACGCATTGGCGAAGTGATCTACGCCGCCCTGCGCAGCGAGATCAATGTGCCGGAACACGACAATTTCCAGGTGCTGGCCGAGCACGACGACCAGCACTTCGTCTATGACCCGCAATACCTGGGGATCAAGCGCAGCGACGGCATCGTGTTCATCCAGCTGACCATCAGCGAAGGCCGCACCGTGGAAATGAAACAACGGCTGTTCCAGACCATCGCGCGCAACCTGAACCAGCAACTGGCCGTGCGTCAGGAGGATGTGTTCATCAATCTGGTGGAGGTGAAAAAAGAGAACTGGTCGTTCGGCAACGGCATCGCCCAGTACGTGACCTGATCCTGTGACCACCGGCGCCGACATCACCTTCTGACGAAGCACCCGCGCACTCCCCGCGTCAGCTCCTACACTGCCTGATGCGGGGCCGCGCCAGCCATTGCCAAACCGCTCTGGAATCAGCACTCTGAACCGACTTTTGCGCCCGAAGACCGACGATCACAGGAGCCGAGCAATGCCCGCCACCGTTCTGGTACTGGTTGAAACCATCAATGACTATTTGCCGATCCTCGAACGTCAGGGTTTTCACCTGATTCTCGCGCCGACCCCAGCCGAACGCGCGCAAGCCATCGCCACCCACGGGGCGCGGATCGACGCGGTACTGACCCGTGGCCCGCTGGGCTTATATGCTGAAGAAATCGCGGCCTTGCCCGCGCTGAAAATCATCTGCGTGATCGGCGCCGGTTACGAGCAGGTCGACCTGCAGGCCGCCAGTGACCGTGGGCTGACCGTGACCAACGGCGCCGGCGTCAACGCTTCGTCGGTGGCCGACCACGCCATGGCGATGCTGCTGGCGCTGGTGCGCGACATCCCGCGCTGCGATGAGGCGGTGCGTCGGGGCGAGTGGCCGAAGATCATGCGCCCGTCGCTGGCCGGCAAGCGCCTGGGCATTCTCGGTCTGGGCGCGGTGGGGATGGCGATTGCCAAACGCGCGGGCCTGGGCTTCGACATGGAGATCAGCTACCACAACCGTCAGGTGCGCAGCGACGTGCCTTACGCGTTCTGCTCGACCCCGACCGAACTGGCCCGGGCCTCGGATTTTCTGGTAGTCGCCACGCCCGGCGGCATCGGCAGCCAGCATCTGGTGACCCGCCCGGTGCTCGATGCTTTGGGTCCCAACGGTTTTATCGTCAACATTGCCCGCGCCAGCGTGATCGCCACCGCCGATCTGATCAGCGCGCTGGAACAACGGCGAATTGCCGGCGCAGCGCTGGATGTGTTCGATCACGAGCCGCAAGTACCCGATGCGCTGAAGAGCCTGAGCAATGTGCTTCTCACCCCGCACGTCGCCGGGCTGTCACCGGAAGCCACTCAAGGCACCGTGGAGCTGGTGGGCAAGAATCTGGTGGCGTTCTTCTCCGGGCAACCGGTGCTGACGCCGCTGCAGTTGCCGCCGAAACTGAACAACCAGCGCGTGCACTAAAGCACGCCGAGCAAAGTCCACAGACGCCGGGATTCGGCGTCTGCCGAAATCAGCTCGCCGAGCAGCTCGCTTAACGGCTTGTTGCCCCATTCCACCCCGCGCCGGATCAGATACGGCACCGGGCTGTGGGGTTCGGTGCGGGCCAGGTACTCGGCGATCAGCAGCAATTGCCGATAAGCCTCTTCTCGACTGGCCGGTTCGCGCGGCACTGGCGCGGCTTCGGGCGTGGCCGCGACAGACGCTTCAACCGGTGAGACTGCGACCGGCGCAGGCGGCGGTGCCGACAGTGGTTGTTGTGGGTGCATGGCGATGAACTCCTGAACCAGTGTCAACAACGCTTGAAGGGTGTCCTGCAACGGACCGAGCCCCGGCCCCTGATCTCCCAGATACGCATCGCACCAGGCATCCAGACGCTGCAGGTGTTGCAGGCTCAGCAGCAGATTGCCTTGATGGCGCAGCCAGAACGCCATGGGCGTGGCCCGCACCTGCTCGATGAGCTTCTTGTGTTCGCTGCGCGCAGTTTCGGCCGACGCCTTGGCGCCTTTGGAGTCGTTGGCCTGCACCTGCTGCACCTGAATCCGCCGCCAGGTTTCGAGGGTATAACTCTCAAAATCGCTGTTGTTGGCGCCAAATAAAGGCACCCGGGTCAGCAGTACTTCACTGTAGCGACGCACCAGCCATTCCAGCGGAATCGCCCGCCACGACTGGTCACCGTCGCCGGCCTGCGGGTGCAAATGTTCGGGATAGCGCTCACACAGACCGGTGATCAGCGCCAGACTGCCCGGCAGTCCATCGAGTGCCTGCAAATGCAGCCAGGCCTCGCCCAGCCAGGCACTGAGCATCAGGTCCTTGCTGCGCTCGAGCAATAGCGTGGTGGTCAACCGCTCGACTTCCGGCCAGTTGGCCCGTTTCAGGGTCGACTGCCAGACACCCGTGGGCAGACTCGCGTCGTCCTCGCGGCGCAGATCGCGCAACTGGTCGTACTCGCGCTCATAACGCAGATCCGCACCACAGGGCGCATCGTCGCTGATGGGCGCAAGCAACTGATCGATCAGGTCCGGCAACGGGGTCGAGGGCAGGCTCACAAATCCTCCTTCTGGGCTTCAAGGGCGGCGGTGGTGCCGGTCACCTGGAACGGTGAACGCGGCGCGCGGGTCGGCAACGGCGGAATCGACAACGGCAGTTTCGAGCCCTGGCTCATCAGCGACACGCGCACGAACATCCGGGTGAATTCGCTGGTCACGCTGTCATTCTGCGCGGTAACCGGCAGGCGCAGGCTCAACGGAAAATCGGTGTAATCCATGCTCGGCTGGCGTTGTACCGAGAAGTGCGCACGCATCAGGCGCAGCAGCGACCACGGCCCGCCATACTCCCAGCCGGCCTCCAGATCGCGCACCACCAGGTTTGGTTGCAGCGGGTCGTTGACCGGACGCTCCTTGCCGTTGCGCGCCCAGCGCAGGGTCAGGCGGATCGGCTGGCCGGGCATCCAGCGCAGGTTCGGCTGATCGGCAGCGGGATAGTTGATCTGCTGATTGCCGGCCAGCAAGCCCCAGGCAATCACCTGATCGGCGCCCTTCTCTTCTTCGCGATCAGTGCGCCAGCGCACGTCCAGCTCGACGCCGAGAATCCCGCTCTTGTCGCGTACGAACAGCGGCGTCAGCCAGACGCTGGCCTGTTTCACCCGGTTGAGAAAATCTTCCGCCGCCAGCCGCTCCGGGGTCTGGCTCAGGACCAGTCCGGCCTGGGCCACCGGCAAGCGCTTGTCGATGATTTCCAGAAAGTGCTGGACCCGCGCCGGGTCGGCATCCTGCGCCTGCACGCCGTTGGCGAACGGAAAGCGGTCAGCCAGGTACTGATTGAAGTAGCCGGCCAGTTCGTTCCACGCGGCAGCCGCCTGTTGCTGTTGCAGAAACTGGCAGCGTTGCAGGGCCGACTGTTGCAACTCCACCGCCCGCATCGCCAGGGTGCCGCGCCCGCCGGTCAGATTGGCGGTCTGCAACACCTGCACGCAGGAGCCGGTGTCCATTTCAATGAAGTCGCGGCTGACCAGTTGCTCGATCTGCGCCGGCGAACTGGCCGGGTTGGAATCCTTGTACTTGAGCAATTCGTCGTTGAGCGCGCTGAACTGGGTCACGCGCTCGTAATCCAGCGCCGACAGATTGCCCTGCTGGGTCTTCAACCATTCCAGCGCCGGGGCGCGACGCTCGGTGATGCCGAGCATGGTGTTGAATTGCTGCTTGAGGCTCAGCTTCAGATCCTGCACGTCGCTCGCGCCATAGAGTTGCAGGCCGAGGTTTTTCGAGCCGTCCCACTGGCTGATTTCCGTGCGGCCACCGAACAGCGGCTGCGCGGTGATTTCATCCAGCCCGCCAACGATCTGCGCCATCGCCCGGCGATTCAAGGCCCCTTGCAGACGCGCCGCCAGATCACTGCGATGGACTTCGATAAAGGCTTTTTGCAGGTTCATCGCCTGTACCGCCTGCACGTTGAACACCGCGTAAGGATGAGTCTGATCATCATGATCCTTGAGACTCAACCACATCGCCTGTGCGGCGGCGGTTTCGGCCGCTTGCAGCAATGCTTCACGGTAGGCCGGCGGAATGCGCGGCAGCTCTTCGGCAACGTAGTTCTTGTAGCTGGCGAAATAATTCAGCGACTCGTTGAGGTCATCGCCATCCACGGTCTGGCCTTGCCGGTTGACGCTGTCCTGGCTGGCACGCAGGGCAATTGAAACGAAGTCACGCTTGAACAGCGCCTGCACCGCGTTGTTGAGCTTGACCACCTGATCCTGCAATGCCAGTTGCCCGCTGCCCTGCTGCACCAGCAGATTGCCCCGCGAACCCACTTGGGCGATCCATTGATCGCGAAAACTCTGCTGCAACTTGCCGGCCTGCGCATCGAGCTGCTGTTCCACGGCCGGGCCGAGCAATGAACTCTTGCGCACCTTGTCGAGAAACTCGCGATAACCCGGCACCAGCTCCTGCCCCTTGCCGCGACTCCAGGTCGAGTTGGTCAGGGCGATCGCCGCTTGCAAGTCATCGATCAGCGCGCGCAGGTCTTCCAGTTCGGCAAGGCTGTTGCCACTCCCGGCTTCAAGCTGTTCCAGATGCAACTTGAGGTAGCCGGCCTTGCTGACGAAGTTGTCGGCCAGAAAATACTGATCGAGCCAGCGCTCCATAAGCCCGGTGAAATTGCTGACGATCAACGGCCGTTCAACGCTCAGATCCAGCGCCTGCAAGTCGCCGCCATCACTGGCCGCCAGCAGCCGGTTGTAGTAGGCGGCATGGGGCAAGGTGCCGACGTTGAGGTTGAGTGACAGCGCGCTGTTGCTCAGTTGCGCCAGATCTTCCAGCGGCGCCCGCTGATCGTTCTGCACTTGGGCGAACAACTGGTTCTGTTGTTCCAGACGCAAGGCTCGCTCGACCAGATCCGTGGCCTTCTGATAATTCTGCCACTGCGCCGGGTCTTCGCTTTCGACGCTGGTGCGCCGGTCGGTGGCGCGGATCGCCTTGATTTTCGCCAGCTCCGCGACCAGCAGATCGTGCAGCGGTTGCAGCATGTGGCGCTGGGTCGACCTGAACACTTCCTGTTCGAGTCGCCCGTCCAGCGAGGAAAACCACGACGTCGGAAAGGCCAGCGAAACGTAGTGCCAGTGCGGCGCCCGTTCCAGCACCCGCCAGAAGTTCTGCACGTTGCGCCGGGTCGGCTCGACCCGATGCTCGTCATCGATCACCGCCACGTAATTCTTCTGCGCGCCTTGCAGCAGCCGCGCCAGTTCATGCGCGTCCTTGACCGACGCCTGCCAGACCCAGAGCATCGCCACCGCCCAGACCACCCCGACCACCAGCGCCACCCCGGCAGTCACTCGTTGCCAGCGCTGGCGCAAGCGCAACAGGCGCGGCACGCCTTGGGCCAGTCCACGTTCGCCGACTATTCGCTGGCGCCACAACTGACGCACAAACGCACTTTGCTGCAGGCCGCTGTCATCGGCAGAAAAACCGTCCAGCGCATCATCGGCCGGCTGATTGGCCGTCAGGTAAACGCCACGAAAACACGGTGCCTCGCCCTGAGCGTTGCCTTGAAAAACCGGTTCCAGCACGTTCTGCAAACCACGCCGCAGAGTTTCCAGACGTTCCGGCAAGGCGTACAGATCCGCACTCAAATGCCCGGACAAGGTGCCGATTTCGATCACCGCCTCCGCCACCGCGCGGTGTAGCCGATCCAGCGCCTGATCGCTCCATTGCCCCTGCCACACTGCATCGCGGGCATAGGGCGACGACCAGCCCAAGGTGCGATCGCGAGCCTCGTCCGGCAACGCGCTGATCAGTTCCTGAAATCCCGGCAGTTCTTCCAGCCCGGTGATGACCACGTACACCGGCAGGCTCAGACCAAAGCGCTGCAACAGATCGATGAAACGCCGACGCGCCGCCAGACCGAGTTGCGTGGCCTGCTCCAGATTGCTCAACCGACTGACCGGCACTGTCCAGATCACCCCGTCCAGCGGGCGCTTGCTGCGCAGGCGCAGGATCAACCCGAGCAGACGCCACCAGCCGCCGCGTTGCAGGTGCATGCCGTCTTCCGGCAGAAACAGCGCCTGCGGCACCACCAGCACCGCGCCTTCGGAGTCCGACCACCAACGGCCGAACCACGCCGGTTTGTCGGTGGGTTGCAAACGCCATTGAGTGGCGAGCTGGGCGCCCTGGGTTTCATCGCCGAGCATCAGCAGCCACGGCATCTGATAACGGTCGTGGGCGCCCTGCTCCTGCTCCATGTGCCGCACGGCGGCGTAGAAACTGCGAATCGCCGCGCCGCTCTGGGTGCGCAGCCACCACACCGCCACCGCGATGATCACCAGCAGCAGAAGGATGGCGACCACCCAGGCCACGATCGTCAGGGTACTCATGAGTCTTGCTCCGGCGCCGCCAGCGTGTCGGGCGCCTGCAACACCGGCTCCAGTTCCTGGCGGATGTCACGCCACAGAAACTGCCCGAGCCCGGTCAGCAGCAGAATCATCGCCAGAATGCCCAGCGCCAGACGAAAGCCATCGGGCAACGCCGTGCGTACCGGCAACTGCAAGGGTGTCGCCATCGAGGGCTGTACCAGTCGCTGACTGACAGCGGCGTAATCGGCCTCGTCCTGCCAGGCAAACGTGAACAGGGCCCGCCGCCATTTTTCCCGTTGCACCTGGCCCTGCTCACCGCGCAGGCGTCCGTGGAAACCGAGGATCAGGCACTGCAAATACACGTTGGCCAGATCGCGGGTGGTGGGCTGCTGTTCATCGAGTAGGGTCTGGATCGCCGCCGGCACTTGTTCGCCGGCCTGACGGCTGGAGTACAGTCGCGACTCCAAGGGCTTTTCCTGCCAGGCGCTTTGGCCTGGCCACGGGCTGAACAGCAGGGTCTCATCGACCAGTGCGACAAAGGCATACACCAGCGCCTTGACCTGTTCAGTCGCCGAATCGCCGACCCGGGCAAACGCGGTGCGCCACAGCCGTTGCGAAGCCTGGGTCGAGAGCTCGACCACGGTTTCGACCAGCGCAGCTTCGTCCTCGCTGTCCTTGGGCAACTGGCTCCAGTCCTGCGACCACTGCTGCCACGTCTGGCGGAACGCACTGCTCAGCGGAGCGTCCTGCAACCCGAGGCTTGCGGCACTTCCTTGCGACATACGACGTTCCTTGTGTGATCAGGCACGTTCACTGTTCTGGGCGACAAACAACACCACTTGCCACGGGCTGCTGGTCAGCTTGGTGGCCGGCGCGGCGATCATCAGCGGCAGTTGCGCGTCGAACCAGCTGCCTTCGGCGGTCACCACGAACAGCCGGGTGTCGTCGCCGACGCTGTAGGCCACCTGTTCGCTGCGGCTCATGGCCTGATGCGTCAGACCGCTCATCCGTTGACGGCTGAGCAAGGCAATGTGCGGCGCCGAAGCGATGATCGCGCCGCGCAGCCATTCGCCGGCCGCCTGCTCGCTGGCACCGTTGGGCATGCGCAGGCCAATGACCAGACGCTGGCTCGGTTGCTCGTCCGGCAACTGAATGGAAAAGCTCTGCTCACCGCGCTCGAACGCGATGCTGCGGTAACCGGCGCGGATCAGTTCCAGGGTGTTTTCCAGCCAGTCGAGCAGCGGATCGTAACCGCGCTGCAATTCGAGAAAATCCAGTGGCGCAAAAGCCGGCACACCCGCCAGCGGATCCAGCGCCGACCACGCACCGGCGAGTCCCAGCAATTGCACATAAATGCTTTGCGGATGAGCGACACGGCTGATCAGCGCCCCTTCCACCTCCGGCAAGCGCGCCCACAACGCCGTCATCTGCCGACGGATTTCCAGCGCGTCATCCTGATTGCCGGCCTGCTGCGCCTGGCGCAATCGCCCGCCGAGAAACAGGCACTTCTCCCGCGCCCTCGCGCAGAGCCCGACCACCCGCCGACCCAATGGGGATTCTGGCAGCAGGACCGGTGTCGGCGGCGTGTACGGCAACGGCAGGAAACCGCCGCCCTCCTTGCGGATTTTCAGCAGCGGCAGGCAGATTGAATCGGCTTTGTTGAGTTGCGTACACAGCCGTGGATTGGGACGCCACACCGTGATCGATTCAGGAAATTCGCCGCTGGTGAGATCCGGTAACGCCTCGCCGACCACCGATTGCAGACGCCCCTTGAGCGGCAGCAACTGACCGGCGCGCCACAGCGGACTGATCGCCAGATAGACCGTCACCGTCGCATCGTCCGTGGCGTCGATCGCGGCAGCGACGTCCAGCTCCAGCGTCGGGTCGACGCCGACTTGCAGATTGACCGGCAGACCGTCCGGCATCGTCCCTTGCAACGACAGCACCCGCACCACGCCGGCGCTCATCGCCGACGGATCGAACTCCATGTGGCTGACGCCGAAAAACCACGGATTGCACGCCTGAGCCAGATGCGCGCCGAGCGCCTCGGCCCGCAGGCCCTGTAACTGAAAATGCTGGGGCAGCAATTGCATGCCTTCATGCCAGCAGACCGCGTCAGGTAGCAGACTCATACGACTCCCTTCGACTGCACCGCGAACCGGCGGCGGACGGTGTGTTTCAGTTTTCCTTGCTGACCAGGCTCATCTCGCGACTGTCGAACTTGAGCCATGCATCGCTCTGATCGTCCAGCCGCAGGCGGTGCGCTCCGGGAGTGTTATAGCTGGCGAAGACCAAAAGTCCAGCCGCCCGCTTGCCCCCCAAAGGGAACGGCTGGCGGTCGATGAATTGCCCCGGCACCAGCTCCAGTCCCCACACGCTCATCAGCTGACGATAGTCACGCTGATACTGCTCGCGCTCGGCAAACCACTGACGGGCACTGATGCCCGACAGTTGCTTGAGCAGATCCGGATCGTTGACCGCGATGAAGTCCACGGCGATCGGGGTGTCGTCATTGGCCTTGGGCGCGACGTCGAGGGTCAGGCTGTCGAGATCCACTTTCGGCCCGAAAAACGAACAGCCGGCGAGCAGCGCGAACCCGATCGTTAGAAAAAGTCGTGCAGACAAAATGAATTTTCCTTTTCGCCAGTCAGTCCAAAAAAGTTTTTCGCTTGCATTTTTATAGACCTGTTCTAGCGTCTTGGGTAGTTCGGTTCCTACAGCCGAATGAGGAAGGTTTGTCAAAGGAACGACAGGTCATCTGCCACCCTTTCTAACCTGTGGTCCAGCAAGGGAAAGCGATGAACGGGCCTCCCCGATGCATTGCGCCCGCTCATCGCATCGGAGTCCGCCGACATGGCAGAAAGTACCCAGCACAAGCTCGACCGGGTTCGCCCGCCCCGAGTGCAAATCACCTATGACGTCGAAATCGGCAACGCCATCGAGAAAAAGGAATTGCCGCTGGTGGTCGGCATCCTCGCCGACCTCTCGGGCAAGCCGCTCGAACCATTGGCAAAACTGACCGAACGCCGTTTCACCGAAATCGACCGCGACAACTTCAACGACGTCCTCGCCTCCATCGCGCCCCGCGCCACGCTGCAAGTCAACAACACCCTCAGCGGCGACGACAGCAAGCTCAACATCGAACTCAACTTCAAGCACATCGACGACTTCGACCCGGTCAAGGTGGTGGAGCAAGTCACGCCGCTGCGGCGCCTGTTCGAAGCCCGCCAGCGCCTGCGCGACCTGCTGACCAAACTCGACGGCAATGACGATCTGGACAAGCTGCTGCGCGACGTCATCGCCAACACCGAAGGCTTGCAAGAGATCAAGTCGGCCCGCCCGGACACCGCTGTCCCGGCCGCTGATGCCGAAGCTCCGGCCGAACCGCAAGCCTGATCGTCCACCTGACCGAGGAAGAATTCGCCATGCCCGCCGCCGCCCAGAATCAAGCCAGCGAAAATGCTGCCGCCGAGACTTTATCCCTGCTCGATCGAATCATCGCCGAGGGCCGCATGGCCCATGACGACAGTCAGCAGGATTACGCCCGCGACATGCTCGCGGAATTCGCCACCCAGGTACTCGACGAAGGCATGGCCATCGACAAGGACACCGTGGCGATGATCAACGACCGCATCAGCCAGATCGACGAGCTGATCAGCGCCCAGCTCAACGAAGTGCTTCACCACCCGGATCTGCAAAAACTCGAAGCGTCCTGGCGTGGCCTGCACATGCTGGTGCAGAACACCGAAACCAGCACCCGGCTGAAACTGCGCCTGCTCAACGTGACCCAGAAAGAGCTGCAGAACGACCTGGAAAAAGCCGTCGAATTCGACCAGAGCGCGCTGTTCAAAAAGATCTATGAAGAGGAATACGGCACCTTCGGTGGTCACCCGTTCAGCCTGCTGGTGGGCGACTACACCTTCGGCCGCCACCCGCAGGACATCGGCCTGCTGGAGAAACTGTCGAACGTCGCCGCCGCTGCCCACGCGCCGTTCATTGCCGCCGCCAGCCCGCGTCTGTTCGACATGAACAGCTTCACCGAACTGGCCGTGCCGCGTGATCTGTCGAAAGTGTTCGAGAGCCAGGAACTGATCAAGTGGCGCTCGTTCCGTGAAAGCGAAGACTCGCGTTACGTCTCGCTGGTGCTGCCGCACTTCCTGCTGCGTCTGCCTTACGGCCCGGACACTTCGCCAGTGGAAGGCATCAACTACGTCGAAGACACCAACGGCACCGACCACAGCAAATACCTGTGGGGTAACGCCGCGTGGGCGCTGTCGCAACGCATCACCGAAGCCTTTGCCAAGTACGGCTGGTGCGCGGCGATCCGTGGCGCTGAAGGGGGCGGCGCGGTGGAAGGCCTGCCGGCGCACACCTTCCGCACCAGCTCCGGCGACCTGTCGCTCAAATGCCCGACCGAAGTGGCGATCACCGACCGCCGCGAGAAGGAGCTCAACGACCTCGGCTTCATCGCCCTGTGCCACAAGAAGAACAGCGACGTCGCGGTGTTCTTCGGCGGCCAGACCACCAACAAATCCAAGGTCTACAACACCAACGAGGCCAACGCCAACGCACGGATCTCGGCGATGTTGCCGTACGTGCTCGCGGCCTCGCGTTTCGCCCATTACCTGAAGGTGATCATGCGCGACAAGGTCGGCAGTTTCATGACCCGCGACAACGTGCAGACCTACCTCAACAACTGGATCGCCGACTACGTGCTGATCAACGACAACGCTCCGCAGGAGATCAAGGCGCAGTACCCGTTGCGTGAAGCGCGGGTGGACGTCACCGAAGTCGCCGGCAAGCCCGGTGCCTATCGCGCGACGGTGTTCCTGCGGCCGCACTTCCAGCTCGAAGAGCTGACCGCGTCGATCCGCCTGGTCGCGACCCTGCCGCCACCGGTAGCCGCCTGACCCGCCTGCGCCCGCAGGATTTCCTGCGGGCGCTCCCCTGTTTGCCTGGCACGACACCTTTCAGGAGTTTCAAGCGATGGATGCAATCATTCTCGACCTCGGCGGCGACATCAAAGGCGACAGCCTGCTCGAGGGTTACGCGGACAAGATCGAAGTCATGTCCTACAGCCACAACGTGGCGATGCAAGTCACCAACGACGTCAGCAACTCGGAGCGCACCTCCGGCAAACCCCACGTCGGCGAGTTCACCCTGACCAAATTCGTCGACACCTCCACACCGTCCCTCAACGAATACTGCTGCGCCGGCAAACCGATCCCGGAAGCCAAGATCACCATCGGCCGCAACGCCGCCGAAGGCAGCGGGCAACTGCTGCCGTTCATCATCTACACCCTGACCAACGTGGTGATTTCCAACGTCAGCGTCAGTGGCGGTACCGGCGGCAAACCGGTGGAAACCCTGTCCCTGAACTTCACCAAGATCAAATGGGAACTCACCGCGCAGAAAGACGACGGCACCAAGGAAGGCACGGCTGCCTCGACCTGGGACATGGCCGCCAACAAGCTCGTCAGCTAACCCGGCGGCGCGGCCATGGCAGGCACCGGCTTACTTCCACCGCTGTTCGAACGCCTCGCCTGGAGCGAGGGCGACGGGGCGCGGGAGTTCGATCGGCAGGATTTGCTCGACTCGGTACACACCGAGCTCGGGCGCCTGTTCAACACCCGCCGTGGCCCGCGCCCCCTGACCTCCCCGCCCAGCGTCATCGACTACGGCATCGCCGACTGGAGCGCCCTGCAACAGCAGCGCAGCGATGACCGTCGTCGGCTGGCGCGGGACATTCGCGAAGCCATCACCCATTTCGAACCGCGCCTGCTGCTCGGCGAAGTTCAAGTCAATCCCCTGCCCGAGCACCCGCAGCGCCTGAGTATTCGCCTGACCGGTGAATTGCGCAGCGGCTCGCAGCACTGGCCGGTGGCATTTGTCATCGAGCCCGGCAACGAAGGGCTGGAGGTGCGCCATGAGCGACTCGATTGACCCGCAATTGCTCGACTACTACCAGCGCGAACTGACCTGGCTGCGACATGCCGGCGGACAGTTTGCCGAACGCTATCCGAAAGTCGCGCGACGTCTGGAGTTGTCTCCCGGCGAATGCCCGGACCCACACGTCGAACGATTGCTGGAAGGTTTTGCCCTGCTCGCCGCACGTCTGCAACGGCGGCTGGATGACGACTACGCCGAGTTCAGCGACGCATTGCTCGAACAGCTTTATCCCCTGGCCATGCGCCCGCTGCCGTCCTGCGCGATCGTCCAGTTCGAACCGGACCCGAGCAAAGGCAACCTCGACGGCGGCTATCCCCTGCCCCGGGACACGCCGTTGTTCGTCACCACCAGCAAGGGCGAAAGCATTCACTTTCGCACCAGCGCCGCCGTGCGTTTGTGGCCGGTTGAAGTCAGCGAAGCGTTGTTGCTGGGCAGCGATGAAGCCCAGGCGCTGACCGGTGTGGCGCAGTCCCGCTCGGCGTTGCGCCTGAGTCTGCGTTGCCTCGGCGACAGTCAGTGGTCGGAGCTTGGCATCGAACAACTGCGCATTCACCTGGCCGCGTCACCGGTGGTCAACGCCAACCTCTATGACCTGCTCGGCGCCCACGCGGTGCAGGTGTTGGCCGGCTCACCGGGGAGCATTCCCGCCCGCGTGAAAGGCCTGCCGAAGATCGTCGGTTTCGCCGACGACGAAGTGCTGCTGCCGGACGAAGACGGCGTGCATCCGGGCATGCGTCTGCTGGCCGAATACTTCGCGTTCCCGGACAAATTCCACTTCTTTGATCTGCCCCTGTCCGGTGTTTCGAGTGACAGCCAGACGCTGTATCTGTACATCGTTTTTGACCGGGCGCCGGCCGGCCGATTGCACTTGCAGGCCACTGAAATCGCCCTCGGCTGTGCGCCGGTGATCAACCTGTTCCCGCGTACCTCGGAGCCGCTGCGTCCGGACGGCACCCGCAGCGAATATCGCCTGATCGCCGACAGCCACCGTGAAAACAGCGTCGAAATCCACAGCATTCGCAGCATGCGCGCCAGCTCCGCCAGCGGGGTGCAACGGCTGCCGGCGTATTTCGGCAGCCAGCACAGCAGCGGTGACCGGCAACGTTACTGGCATGCGCGGCGAGTCAACGGACAGACGCCGAACCGGCTCGGCAGCGATCTGCTGGTCAGCGTCGTCGACACCCGTTTCGAACCGCAGACCGACCTGCCCGATTACAGCCTGACCGCCGAACTGCTGTGCACCAATCGGCATCTGGCCCAGAGCCTGCCCGCCGGTACGCCGCTGGGTTTCGAACGGCCGGGTCCGGTGGCGTGGGCACGCTTGCGCAATCCGCCGAGCCCGCAAAGCCTGCCGCGACTGGACGGTGATTCGCGCTGGCGGCTAGTGTCGCAACTGACCCTCAATCACCTGTCGCTGGTCGAAGGGCCGCAGGCGCTGGATGCGCTGAAGGAAATCCTGACCCTGCACAACCTGCGCGACGAGGCCAGCGCCCTGCGCCAGATCGAAGGATTGCTGAACCTTGGTTGCGAGCGGGTGATCGGCCATGTCGGCGCCGACGCCTGGCGCGGCTGGCGCAACGGGCTTGAAGTGCAATTGCAGCTTGATCCACAGCATTTCGTCGGCAGCAGCGCGGTGTTGTTTTCAGCGGTGCTCGCGCAGTTCTTTTCGGTGTACGCCACGGCCAATCGCTTTGTGCGCACGGTGCTCATGCAGGCAGACAAGGAGGTCAAGGCATGGCAACCCCAAGCCGGCATGCCCCTGTCGCTCTGACCCTGAGCCAGCGCCTGCGCCGTGATCCGCAGGCGTTCGAATGGTTGCAGGCGCTGCTGTTGCTGGAGCGTGAACAGCCGCAGGCCGACGCCCTCGGCTCGGGGACATCGCCACAGGCCGAAGCGCTGAAATTGCGCGGGCCGCTGACGCCATTATTCGCCGCCAGTCAGATCGAAAGCCTGGAGGAAAACCCCGGTGAACCGCTGACCCTGAACTCGCCGATGTTCGGCCTCGGCGGCCCCGACGGCCCGCTGCCTTACGCTTATCAGGAATGGCTGCAACAACGGGCGCGGGCCAAGGATCATGCGCCCGCCGAGTTCCTCGACCTGTTCCAGCATCGGCTGCTGAGCCTGCTGTACAAGGTGATGCGCAAACACCGGATCGCCCTCGGTTTCACCACGCCCGGCGCCTCGCCAGTGCAGGCGCAACTGCGGGCGCTGACCGGGTTGTTGCCCAAATCCCTGCAAGAACGCCAGGCGGTTCCCGACTGCGCCGTTCTGGCCTGCACGGCGTTGTACGCCGATGGCCGCCGGTCGTTGGCGGGCTTCGCGGCGATTGTCCGCGAGCAATTTGCCGTGGCGGTGGAACTGAGCGCTTATGAAGGGGCGTGGCGTGAAATTCCACGCGCCAGCCGCAGCGTCATGAAGGCCGGCGGACGCAATCTGCAACTCGGCCGTAGCGCTGTCGCCGGTACTCGGGTCTGGGATGAACATGCCGGAATTCGTCTGACGCTGGGGCCGCTGCCATCGACGCAGGCCGCGCGCTTCTTGCCGGACGGCGAAGCGCATCCGGCACTGGCGAGCCTCGCTGCGCTGTATTTCGGCCCGGATCTGGACGTGAAACTGGTGCTGCTGGTGCGCGGTGCGGGGCCGCTGCAACTCGGCCGACAAACCCCGGCCCTGTTGAGCTGGAACGGTGGCCTGCAACGGCAGACCAGCCTGGCCGTGCAACGGATCGAAACCCGCCTGCGTCAGCTGGAGATCACCTGAAATGGAACTGGCCAGCCTGATCGGACGCCTCAACCCGGACAACCGCCGCGCCCTCGAACGTGCCGCGCAACGGTGCTTGCAGCGCGGGCATCACTTTGTCGAGATCGAGCATCTGTTGCTGGAGTTGCTGGATATCGAGGGCGGCGATTTTGCTTTTCTGCTGCCGCGCTTCGGGCTGGAGCGTGATGCGCTGACGGCGGAGATCAACAAGGCGCTGGACCTGTTCAAGACCGGCAGCACGCGCACGCCAGCGCTGTCCTCGCACACGCTGGGATTGCTGGAAGACGCCGTGGTGCAGGCCAGTGTGCTGGGGATCGACAGCATTCGTTCCGGGCTGCTTTTATTGGCGTTGATCGACCGTGACGAGCGCCGCAGCCTGCTGCTCAACAGTGCATCGTCATTGCTGCGAATTCCGAAAGAAGCCTTGCGCGCAAACCTGCTGGAATGGACGGAAAACTCCCGTGAGCACGTTGGCCCGCGCTCTGTGTCTTCGGGGAGTCCAACGCCACGGCAAGACTCGGTGCTCGATCAATACACCCAGGATCTGACCGCCGATGCTCACGCCGGGCGCATCGACCCGATCGTCGGTCGCGATGGCGAAATTCGCCAGTGCATCGACATTCTTTTGAGGCGCCGGCAGAACAACCCGATTCTGGTCGGTGCGCCGGGCGTAGGCAAAACCGCCGTGGTCGAGGGCCTGGCGCTACGCATCGCCGCCGGGGATGTGCCGCCGTCGTTGCAGGAAGTCAGTTTGCGGGTGCTCGACCTTGGTTTGCTCCAGGCTGGGGCCGGGGTCAAAGGCGAATTCGAACAGCGGCTCAAAGGTGTGATTGACACGGTTCGCAGCGCCGACAAGCCGATCATCCTGTTCATCGATGAGGCCCACACGCTGATCGGCGCTGGCGGTACCGAAGGTGGCAGCGATGCGGCCAACTTGCTCAAACCCGCGCTGGCCCGAGGTGAGTTGCGCACGCTGGCCGCCACGACCTGGATGGAATACAAAAAATATTTCGAGAAAGACCCGGCCCTCGCCCGCCGCTTCCAGCTGGTGCAGGTGGAAGAGCCGGATGAAATCACCGCCGTGGAAATGCTCCGTGGCGTCGCCGCCAAACTCGAACAGCACCACGGCGTGCAAGTGCTGGATGCCGCGATCCACGAAGCGGTGAAACTCTCGCATCGCTATATCTCTGGCCGCCAGTTGCCGGACAAGGCCATCAGCGTCCTCGACACCGCCTGCGCCCGGGTTGCCCTCGGACAGCACGACGTGCCGCCACCGCTGGAGAGCCTGCGCCACCGCCAGCAAAGCCTGAAAGAAGAAGTCGAACGCCTGCGCCGGGAACAGGCCACGGGGCTCGATCACCGCGAGCGCATCACCCTGCTGGAAAGCGAATCGAAGACCAATGTCCAAGCCATCCGCGAACTGGAAACCCGTTGGAGTGAAGAGCGCGTCGCCGTGCGCGAACTGCTCGACACCCGTCGCGAGTTACTGGCGCTGAGCGAAAGCGCCGACAGCGACAAGCCCGACGAAGCCATCGACAGCCGCATCGATCACCTCGCCGCCGAACTGCTGCGCCTGGAAGCCGGACTCGATGCGATCCGCCAGGACGATCCGCTGGTACCCGAACAGGTCGACGGCAAAACCGTCGCCGCCGTGATCGCCGGCTGGACCGGCATCCCCGTCGGCAAAATGCTCGCCGACGAAGCCCATGCCGTGCGCACCCTCGGTACACGCATGGGCCAGCGCGTGATGGGCCAGAGCACCGCACTCAATACCATCGCGCAACGTTTGCAGGCCTACCGCGCCGGGCTCACCGATCCGCAAAAACCGGTCGGCGTATTCCTGCTGGTCGGCCCCACGGGCGTGGGCAAAACCGAAACCGCTTATGCCTTGGCCGACGCGCTGTATGGCGGCGAACGCAATCTGATCAGCATCAACCTTTCCGAATATCAGGAAGCCCACACCGTCAGCCAGCTCAAGGGCGCACCGCCCGGTTACGTCGGTTACGGAAGCGGCGGCGTGCTGACCGAGGCCGTTCGGCGCAAGCCGTATTCGGTGGTGTTGCTGGATGAAATCGAGAAGGCGCATCCGGATGTGCTGGAAGCGTTTTACAACGTGTTCGACAAGGGCTTGATGGAAGACGGGACCGGGTTGGTGGTCGACTTCAAAAACACCGTGATGCTCGCCACCAGCAATGTCGGCGCCGAATTGCTGCTCGATACACCGACTGCACAACTCGGCTCGGAAGCGTTCAACGAGGCGCTGCACAAAGTCCTCCTGCAAGCCTTCCGCCCGGCGTTTCTGGCACGCATGACGGTGGTCGCGTATCGGCCGCTGGATGAGCAGACGCTTGAAGGGATCGTGTTGGCGAAGCTGGAGAAATTGCGCGGCCGTTACAAGGCTGCGACGGGCAAGCAGTTCGAGTTCGATTCGGGAATTGTGAAAGCGGTGCTCGCCAAATGCAGTGCGGCAGGCGCGCGGGATGTCGAGAACGTTTTGATGACGCAGGTGACAGGGAAATTGGCGGAGTGGGTGTTGGAATGACCGCCGTCAACGAGAATTGACGGAACGCAAAAATGGCACCCGCGCAGGAGACGGAGTAATGACAGAAGCGGATTTTTTGAATGCGGTGCTGCAGGCAGCAGGTGTACACCCAAAGCTGCAAGATACCGATGAACCAAGTCAATTTACGAAGAGCTGGGTTTCTGAAGGTCCTTGGGAGAGTGCTGCGCAAGTTGAGATAGCTCACCATCTACGACGTGGTTACGGCATCACAACGAAAATTCGCGAAATCAGTTACCCGGAGCCTTACTCCAGCGAAAAGGTCGATTTCTATTTCGAACTGCAAGATGAGTCCTACGCCATTGAAATAAAAGTAGAAAGCACGAACGGCTTATTCGGCGGCGCAAACTTACAGGAATCGATCACCCGTGACGTTTACAAATTAAGCGGTTTTGTGGCTGACCACAGATGGGTCGTGGTCATAGCCACCAGCCAAAAAAATTGCGAGCTGCTTGATTTCACCTTGAATCGCGGGGACTCATGGTCTCGAGATGTGGAGGGCCAGTTCAAGGCTTACCTGTGCAACATTGACACGTACCCACACGGACTGCCCATCGATCGTTCAAAACAACTTTCCGCACCTTTCAACTTTATAACCAACTACTACAAATAATCTCAGCCGCTTTTCCCAACAGAGGGCACACTAATGAATCAAAGGGGACAGATTTATTTATGAAGCAAATAAATCCGCCCCCTTTCTCATCCCCTTTTTTCGCTCAGTTTTTTCTGAACAGACACCGAGGACAAAACCATGGCAATCACTTTAGCCCCGCCCCTTGCGAACGAAGGAAGTTTCGAACTAAAACTTATCAACAAATCACTGGCATACCTCATTAATGTCGGTAATGACCCAGGGGAACTGCACGAACTCAACACGCTATATTATGCGAATCGCGGCAACCTGTTCCTCGACGCAAAACCATGCACCATTATTGATGAGCGAAACTTCAGCAGAGGTCGATGGACGCCCACCGCAGATTATGGAAGCCTGAACATTCACGAACTCCGGGCGCACCTTCCCGCTGCGATGGCGCAAGATGCAAAGGTAAAAAATGGCGATAACGAAATAGACTTGATTGTTTCGTCCGACCAGCGTCTTGTCATCATTGAATGCAAATCAGGTGACGCGTCCAGCAGTGGATCGCAAACCAATAGTTATGTTGAAACATTGCTGGAACGCGGCAACAATCACAATCACAGTTATTTCGCGTATTGTCATGACTCAGCAAAATCAGACAACCATTATTTTTCTTTCTTTCAAAAAATCTTCAAGGCCATCTCTGAAACCAGGCCTAGCATTTATAAAGACGCCACTGATTACTTCAAAAAATTCACCTATACCGGAAAGCCAGAAGTGGATCTCGCCGTAATTATCGACGATTACGCGACAACTAATAACATCACCAAAACATTGGATACGGACTACGCCAAAGTCATTTTTCTGAATGAGATACTCGACGACAAAGCAGGTTTCAAACTCCACTACTTTCATGTCCCGACCGGTAGCAAGAGCAATATCAGAGACGCTACAGTCAAGCTCATCAACAAAAATTATCTGACAGCGACCGCCTATGATGACACCCGGGCATTCTGGCTAAAACTCTATTTATATTTGAAAGACAACCCAGTCCGCTGAATCTCCTGCCACTCCCATCGCGGCTCAGTCTTACATGAACATCCAGCGCGAGGACTCACGATGCCCCGCTCCACCGACAGCACCACCACCCTCTCCCTCACCGCCACTTCGCTGTCGGCGCTTTACCCTGAGTCGCTGTCGGGTGATGAAGCGCTCAACGCACTAAGCGCACAAATCCTCAACGGACTCAACGACGGTACCTCCCTCACCCTGACCAGTGCCATCGCCACCCACGTCACCACCACCCTGCACAACGACGCCCAACTTCGCCCGTTCGACGCTCTGGTCGCCGAAATCCGCCAGCTCCCCGCCGACGCGACCGCCGAACGCTATAAGCTGGTTCTAAGGCCATGGCTCTGGTGGCTGACCCTGGCCAGCGACAACCGGGTATTCCAGAACCTCGTCACCTCGGACATCGTCACTTCGATCTTCAAAGCCCACGGTTTCACCGATTTCAAACTCTCACTGACGGGCAGCTACACCCCACGCGAATACTGCGTGCAGTACGGCGAAACCGATTTCGCCTTCGTCTCGCGCCTGCTGGAGGAGGAAGGCATTTTCTGGTTCTTCACCCACGAGGACGGCAAGCACACGCTGGTGCTGGGTGATAGCAACGACGCCTTCGTGCAGATCCCCAACGGACCGAAGGTCAAATACCTGGGCCAGCAATTGGGTGAGCGCGAATTGCATGGCATCCGCTCAGGCCAGGTGTGCCTGCAAGCGGTGGCCGGCGTGTACAAGGCAACGGATTACGAATTCACCACACCAACCACTTCACTCTATGGCCAGGCCGAAGCCGTCGCCGGGCCGCGTTCGATCTATGAGCATCCGGGTGGTTACAACGCCAAGGCTCGGGGCGATGCATTGACCAAACAACGGGTAGACGGGCTTCGCAGTGAAGAGAAACGCTTTGTTGGCGAAAGCGACTGCCGCTGGCTGATTCCAGGCCACTGGTTCACCCTCGACGGCCACGAAGACGCGAGCCTGAACATCGACTGGGTCGTCACTCGGGTGACCCATGACGCCAGCCACGAAAGCTATCGCAATCGCTTCGAGGCGATCCCCAAGGCCACGCCGTTTCGTCCGCAACGCCTCACGCCCAAACCGCGCATGCACCCGCAGACTGCCATCGTAGTCGGCAAGTCCGGCGAGGAAATCTGGACCGACGAATACGGCCGGATCAAGTTGCAGTTCCCGTGGGATCGCGACGGCAAGAACGATGAAACCAGTTCCTGCTGGGTGCGCGTGGTGCTGCCGTGGAGCGGCAAGGGTTTCGGCATGCAGTTCGTGCCGCGCATCGGTCAGGAGGTCATCGTCACCTTCATCGACGGCGACCCGGATCGGCCGCTGGTCACCGGTTGCGTGTACAACGGCGATAACGCCCTGCCCTATGCCTTGCCGGCGAACCAGACACAGTCGGGGATCAAGACTCAATCGTCCAAGGGCGGCGGTGGGTTCAACGAGCTGCGTTTCGAGGACAAGAAAGACGCCGAGGAAGTGTTCCTGCAAGCGCAGAAAGATCTGAAGATCAACGTGCTCAACGACACCACCGCCACCGTCGGCCACGACGAAACCCTCACGGTGCAGAACGCCCGCACCCGTACGGTCAAGGACGGCGATGAAACCGTGACGCTGGAGAAAGGCAAACGCAGCGTGACGATCCAGACCGGCAGCGATAGCCTCGATGTAAAGGACAGCCGCACAGTGAAAGTCGGCGCCGACCAGAACCACAGCACCGGCGGCAACTACACCGACAAGGTCACCGGCGATTACAGCCTGACAGTGGACGGCAACCTGACGATCAAGGTCAGCGGCACCCTCACCCTGCAAAGCGGCGGCAGTTTTACGATCAAGAGCGGTGCAGATCTGGCGACTTCGGCCAGCACTTCGATCACCCAGAAGGCCGGCACCGCCATGACCAATCAGGCCGGTACTTCACTGGACAACAAAGCCGGGACGACGCTGACCAACGACGCCGGCATCAGCCTGACCAACAAGGGCGCGGCCTCACAGACCGTGGACGGCGGCGGCATGCTGACCATCAAGGGCGGGCTGGTGCAGGTCAACTGACAAGGAGAAGCCATGGCGATCACACCGCTGGATCTGCAGCAGGATGACAAACACCTCAAGGGGCGATTGCAGAACGGCCAGCTCGACGGCCCGTTGAACATCAAGGATGACGGGCGCCCGCAGGCGGATCTGAATTACAGCCAGGGCGAATTGCAGGGTACGTCCCTGCTCTATCACCCCAATGGCAAGGTTTCGGCGCAGATGCCGTTTGTGCGCGACAAGCTGCAAGGCATCGCCAGTTTCTACGCGCCCGAGGGCTGGTTGCAGCGCAAGGCCGCCTACCGGCGCGGACTGTTGCATGGTGAGGCGTTCAATTACTTTCCCGACGGGCAAGTGGCGGAGGCCGAGTTCTATCGCGATGGCGTGCGTGAGGGGCGCTATCAGCGCTTTCATCCCAACGGCAAGCCGGCGGTGGATGCGCGTTATCTGAATGGGCAGTTGATGGAGCCGGAGCAAGGGTTTGCCGAGGACGGGCGGCCGCTGGATGCCGATGGCAAACCGATTTCCCGGGTGCGCTGGTGGTTTCGCAAATGGACGGATCCGCAGCAGGCCTGACTCAGGGAATCAACATCTGCATCTGTCCCGGCATCACGATCTTGATCACCCCCGCCCAGTTGCACATCAACGTGCTGTTGGCATCAATTGCCGGCATCCCGCCCAGCAGCAGGGTCGGCGCGCCGCCGGGGATCCACGGCGTGGCGGTGGCGGGAATGCACGGCATCGGCGTCAACACGCCCAGCGCCGCAGCCGTGGCAGCCGCGACCATCGGGTTGGCCATGCTCATGCACATGCCGAACGTGGTGACGTTGACCAGCGGAATATGATCCATGATGTTCGCCGCCGGCATCCCGCCAGTCAGCGTGCGATTGACCGGCAGCACGTTGAGCACCGCCGGTGCGGCACCGAAACTGCATTGCAGGGTGGCGCTGGCACAGACTTGCGGGCAGCCCATTTCAAAGCTCCTTCGTGAACAAGGCATACGCGCTAAACCTTAGTCGCCAGCGGCCCCGCGCGCACATTCCCAAAGGTGATTATCGTCCAACACGCTAACCTATAAGACCGAACCGCGCTTGTGACGACCCGAGCGCGCCATTAGATTAGCCAATGATGTCTGGCCTCCAAAATAAGCAGAAGGGATAAGCATGGCGCTTACTGACCAGTCCACCCGTATCCGCTCTGGCGAAGAACTCGATGCCAGCCTGATCGATCCGTACCTCAAGGCGCACATTCCGGGCCTGACCGGCACGCCGCAGATCAGCCAGTTTCCCGGCGGCGCGTCGAACCTGACCTACCTGCTGGAATACCCGGACCAGGAATTCGTCCTGCGCCGTCCGCCGTTCGGCCACAAGGCCAAGTCCGCCCACGACATGGGCCGCGAATTTCGCATCCTCAACCAGTTGCGCGACGGTTTCCCGTATTGCCCGAAAGCCTATGTGCACTGCACCGATGAATCAGTGATCGGTGCCGAGTTCTATGTGATGGAACGGGTCAGGGGCATCATCCTGCGCTCGGACCTGCCGCCGGAACTGGGCCTGGATTCGGCCAAAACCGAAGCCCTGTGCAAGAGTTTCATCGACCGTTTCGTCGAGCTGCATCGGGTCGACTACAAAGCCTGCGGCCTCGGCGACCTGGGCAAGCCTGAAGGCTACGTCGCCCGCCAGATCAAAGGCTGGAGCGAACGCTACGAGAAAGCCCTGACCCCGGACGCACCGCACTGGGAACAGGTCAAAGCCTGGCTCAACGACAAGATGCCGGCCGATCACCCGACCTCCAGCATCGTCCACAACGACTACCGCTTCGACAACGTCATCCTCGACCCGAGCAACCCGATGCAGATCATCGGCGTGCTCGACTGGGAACTGACTACCCTTGGCGATCCATTGATGGACCTGGGCAACACCCTCGCCTACTGGATCCAGGCCGACGACCCGGCACCGGTGCAACTGATGCGCCGCCAGCCGAGCCACGCCCCGGGCATGCTGACGCGCCGCGAATTCGTCGATTACTACGCCGAGCGTTCGGGCATCCAGATCGACAATTTCGACTTCTACTACACCTACGGCCTGTTCCGCCTGGCCGGCATCGTGCAGCAGATTTACTACCGCTTCTTCCATGGCCAGACCCAGGACAAACGCTTCGCGCAGTTCATTCACATGAACAAACTGCTGGAGCAGATGAGCCTGCAGGTCATTGCCAAATCCAGCCTCTGATGACGGCGTTATAACAAGGCTTACTACAAGGGAATCCCATGTCCAAGACTCAGTTGTTCGACCTCGACGGCAAGATCGCTTTCGTCTCCGGCGCCAGCCGTGGCATCGGTGAAGCCATCGCCAAACTGCTGGCCCAGCAAGGTGCCCACGTCATCGTTTCGAGCCGCAAACTCGAAGGCTGCCAACATGTGGCCGACGCCATCATCGCCGCCGGCGGCAAGGCCACCGCCATCGCCTGCCACATTGGCGAAATGGAACAGATCAGCCAGGTCTTCGCCGGCATCAAGGAACAGTTCGGGCGCCTGGACATCCTGGTCAACAACGCCGCGACCAACCCACAGTTCTGCAACGTGCTGGACACCGACCTCGGTGCCTTTCAGAAAACCGTCGACGTGAACATCCGTGGCTACTTCTTCATGTCGGTGGAAGCCGGCAAGCTGATGCGCGAAAACGGCGGTGGCAGCATCATCAACGTGGCGTCGATCAACGGCATCTCGCCGGGAATCTTCCAGGGCATCTACTCGGTGACCAAAGCCGCCGTGATCAACATGACCAAAGTCTTCGCCAAGGAATGCGCGCAGTTCGGCATCCGCTGCAACGCCCTGCTGCCGGGCCTCACCGACACCAAATTCGCCTCGGCCCTGGTGAAGAACGACGCCATCCTGAAACAGGCCCTGACGCAGATCCCGCTCAAGCGCGTAGCCGACCCGAGCGAAATGGCCGGCGCCGTGCTGTACCTGGCGAGCGATGCCTCGAGCTACACCACCGGCGTATCGCTGAACGTGGACGGCGGTTTCCTGTCCTGATCCGCTTCTGACGCAAACGAAAAGGCAGCGCAGGGGCTGCCTTTTTCATGCCTCCAGAACCTTCGGCAACTGCCAGCCGAAATGCACCGACAACAACCGCAACAACAAACACGCCGCCCCGGCCAGCAACGCAGCTGCCACCGGCGGAACACCCAGCCTGCGCCCGACAATCAACACCGCCGCCCCGACAAACGCCGAACTGGCATACAAGTCCGCCTGCAACACCACTGGCACCCGCGCCAGCACAATGTCACGCAGCACCCCGCCACCGACCCCGGTAATCGTGCCCATCAGCATGGCCACAAACGGCGAGATGCCGAAATTCAAGGCCTTCTGCGCCCCTGCCACGGCAAACAACGCCAACCCCGCCGCATCCAGCACGATCAGCGTCGAACCGGACCAACCCAGCACCAGCTCATGAAAAACAAACGCCACCCCGCCCATGGAAAACGTCAGCGCCGGATAGCGCCAGTCCGCCACAGCCTTGGGCGGCGCCGCACCGATCAACAGATCACGGGTCACCCCGCCACCGAGCGCAACGATGAAGGCAATCACCATCACCCCGAGCAGATCGAGCTGACTGCGCATCGCCGCAATCGCGCCTTCAACCGCAAACACCGCCGTACCGACCAGATCGGCCACCAGCACAATCCCCTCGACCCGCGCCTTCGCAGGCGCCCGGCTTATTGAGTGACGCAACGGGTCTTGGTGATGTGTCGAGTCACTTGCCCGTCGGCATACGCATCACCGGCGACCTCGGTATTTTCCATGACCTGACAAGTCCGCTCAGGTGGCGGAGGCGGCGCAGCTGGCGGAGGCGGTGGAGGACTGGCGCACCCACTGAGCAGCACCAGACCGACAGCCGACAACAACGAAAAACACACGCGTTTCCCAGGATTGTTCATAGGATGACCCGCGATGAATGGAAGAAAACTCCCGTCGCCGAGCAGGACAACGCCCGGTTATGGAAACCGAACCACTCATTCCTTATAGACCAGTGGGGGGTGAGTGCCAGTGAAATGGTGGGATTGGGGGGAATTGGCTGTCGATTTTGGGCGCAGTTGTTGATTGGATCGTGGGTTTCGAAAAAATCGAGGACAACCTCAAGAGCCAGCCCTCACCCCAGCCCTCTCCCGGAGGGAGAGGGGGCCGACGGCGTTGTTTAAGAGAATTACGCCGACGTGAAATACCGAGTTGAACTCAGGTTTTGAAGAGCACAGAAGTCGCCGTCGCGCACCTCACCCCTCACCACGATGAGCGTTAGCTCGAGTAAAGCTTTTGATCGCAAGGCCCGTCGGCAGGCTGAGTGGAGGGATTGATCCGGGGGTGGGAGCGCAGCGACCGTTTGGCGAAGCCAAACACATCGAGAGGAGGTGCAGCGAAGCAAACCGTAGGCGATGCCCCCGGATCAATCCCGGAGCGAAGGAACCCGAGCCACAGCGAGGGCCGAACGTCAGGGTAAAGACTTTTTGGTTACTTTTGAGGCGTTTGTCAAAAGTGACCCGCTGTAAGAGCGGAACCGCCAGCCGCAACACCCGAAGAAACGGATATTCACCCAAAAAAAACCTGAACCTGGTCGGCCCAAAGGCCGCCAAGTTCAACTGGGCGATCGCAGAGAATTACTCTCAAGCTCATACTGCAATTCATCGATCAAAGCATCCACCGCTTCCGGAGTACGCAAGGCACCAAGACTCAACCCACTAATCACCAGATCCACCCGCCCCGAAACCGGCTCATAAAGCTTCACAGTAAGCGAATGATCCCCATCCACCACACACTCACAAGCCAACGGCGAAAAACTACGCTCAAGCCGAGCCCGCAACTGCGCCAGATAAATCATAGCGCCAGCTCCGACAATCGACGCAACACGCCAGGTTCAATGACAAACAACACATTCATGGTCAAATCCATTAACAACGACGGAGGGGACACGATCACGAACAAAACCCGCATCGCACCTCACCAGACTAAGAACAGCCCGCCCCGCCAGACACCCGAATTTGCACCCCATGAACTAGTGCATTTGCACCTTACCGCTGCCCCCGACCTCCCCCCGAAAACAACCCGCGCTCGCGAGCCCAGACAATCGCCTCGCTTCGACTGTGCACATCCAGCTTCGAATACACCGTCGCCACATGATTGCGCACCGTGTTCGGCGCCAGCTTCAGCCGCGCAGCAATCTCCTTGTCCGCCAGCCCCTCACAGATCAGCGCCAGCACATCACGCTCCCGGGCCGTCAGATCGGTGAACGACACGCTCGGCAGCTGCGGCGAGTTGACCTTCTTCACATTGGCCAGCTTTTCGATCAACGTCCGACTGAACCAGGATGCATCCTTCATTACTTCTTCAATCGCCGCCACCAGCTCAAGCTCGGTGCGCTTGCGCTCGGTGATGTCCATCAGCACCAGCAGATAGCACACCGCGTCCTGGATGTTGACAGTGTCGGCGGACATCGCGCACTCCAGCAGCTCGGCGTCTTTCCTGCGGATCCGCATATCGACGCGGTCAACGCGGCCGTTTTTTTCCAGTGCCGCCAATAACCGGGCGCGTTCCGCCGGTTCATCGATGAAGTCCAGTTGCGCGACGGTCTTGCCGAGCACGTCGTCGCTCTCGTAAGCCAGGGTATCGAGAAAGGCCTGATTGACGTCGATCAGCCGCTGCTCATCGGCGCTGCAAATCAGGATCGGTACCGGCGTCAGGCGAAAGGCCTTGGCGAACCGCTCTTCACTCTGGCGCAGGGCGACTTCGGCCTTATGCCTGAGCTCCATGTCGACGAACGAAAACAGCATGCAATCCTCGTCATTGAGCACCAGCGGCTGCCCCGCGACGATCACCTGTTTACTGCCACCGTCCGGCAATCGCAGCTCGGCCTGCATCTGCGGGATCGTCGCGACATCGCGCAGGCGCTGGATCGCCAGGTCCTTGCGCTCGGCCTGTTCGAGAATGTCCAGCTCATAAGTGGAAGCGCCGATCACCTGATCGCGGGTGTAACCGGTCATTTCCAGAAAACCCGGATTGACCTTGATGTAACGCAGATCGCTGAGGCGGCAGATCACCGCCGGCGCGGGGTTGGCGTTGAAGGTTTTTTCGAAGCGCTGTTCGGCATTGGCCCAGTCGGTGACGTCGCTCATGATCAGCACCAGCGACTCGATGTCGCCGTCGCGATCGGTCAGCACCATGCTGCGCACGCTGTGCACCCAGGTGCGTTCTTCATCGCTGCGCGGGGAAACCTCCACCAGCACATCACTGAACGTTTCACCGGTCGCCACACGGCTGATCGGGTATTGCTCCGGCGTCAGCGTGTGGTTGTTGCGATACCGCAGGTTGAAGCGCTCGACGTATTCCCCGGCGTTGTTGCCCAGCTCGCCGATCCGGCTGACGCCATGCATCGCCAGCGCGGCTTCGTTGGCCCAGAGAATCGTCTGGTCGAGCTCCAGCAGAATCACCCCGTCGGAAAGCCCGGCAATGATCTGCTGCAACTGACGGCGATTGGTTTCGGTGGTCAGGACGTCCCGGCTCATTGGTTCTCCACAAGTTCGCGCATGTGAAGTTTACGACCGCAGGCGGTTGTGATCGTGCCGGGCAACTTTGTCCCTGATTACCGCAATGAGTGATCGACCAGCTCGCGCAGCGTATCGAGAAACAGCTTGAGCACCGGCGAGGCATCGTCCGCCCGATACGTTGCGTACAGCGGCACTTGCGGCAGCGCCGGGGTCAGGCGCCGGAACACCAGCCCGGCGGGAGCCAACTGCTCGATCGATGCGGGTAACAGCGCCACGCCGAACCCGGCGCGAACCAGACTGAGCAAGGTCTGCACCTCGATCACCTGCTGACGGATCTGCGGGGTGAACCCGGCCTGAATGCAGCACTGATAGAGAAAGTTGGCAAATCGCGACTGCTTCAATTCCAGCGCCACGAACGGTTCCTGCGCGAGGTCTGCGGGCGCCAGCACCTCGCGCCGGGCCAGCGGATGATCCTGCGGCATCACCACATGGATCGGCTCATGGATCAGCAATTCATTGCGCAACTGCGGGTCGTCATAGCCGACGCGGAATACGCAGGCGTCGATGCGTTTTTCCTTCAACGCCTTGACCTGCGCCGCCGGGGTCATCTCATGCAGACGCCAGGTCACCTGTGGATAGCGCTCGCGAAACAGGTGCAGCGCCTTGGGCAGCACGCCGACCATCACCGAACTGATCATGCCGATTTCCAGCTCGCCGAGTTGCCCGCGCCCGGTCTGGCGGGTCAGGTCCAGCGCCCGCTCGAGTTGCTCGAACACCAGCGGCGCCTGCTCTTTGAGCATCTGCCCCGCCGCTGTCAGCTCGACCCGGTGATGGCTGCGCTCGAACAGCGGCGTGCCGAGTTCTTCCTCCAGCAAACGGATCTGCTGGCTCAGCGGCGGCTGGCAGATGTGCAGCCGTTCGGCGGCGCGGCCAAAGTGCAGCTCATCGGCCAGGGCCATGAAGTACCGCAGCAAACGCAGGTCCATGGCGGCTTACCCCAGGTTCAGTGGCGTGGAACGCTGACGCACCCCGGTCAGGCTGAATAGCGCATTGGCAATCGCCGGGACCACCGAAGGACTGCCCAGTTCTCCCACACCGCCCGGTTTATCCGGCTGGCCATTGAGCACGAGGATGTCCACGGGCGGCATGTCCGACATGCGCGTGACGCGATAGTCGTGAAAATTGCTCTGCACCACCCGGCCCTGCTGGATGTCGAGACGGTCGAACAGCGCATGCCCGAGGCCCCACATCAGTCCGCCGTAAATCTGCTCTTCGACACCGCCCGGCGACACCGCCAGACCGCAATCGACCACGCAGGTCAGCTTCTCGACCCGCGCCTTGCCATCCACCTTCGCGACCCGCGCCACCACGGCGATGAAACTGGTGTAACCCTGATTGGTCGCAATCCCCAGCGCCGTGTCCGGCGGCAGCTTCTGCCCCCAACCGGCGCGTTCGGCGGCCTGCTTCAACACAGCGACATGCCGTGGCCGCTCCTGCATGCTGGCCAGTCTGAACGCCAGCGGATCTTTGCCGGCCGCATGGGCCAGTTCATCCATAAAGCTCTCCACAGCGAAAACGTTGGGAATGAAACTGACCGAGCGATACCAACCGCTGGGCACGTTGCTTTCGTGCTTGACCCAGTTCAGCTCCAGGTGCGGCGGACGGTAGGCGAAGTCCCACGCGGTGATTGCTTCGGTGGTGCTGTAATCCATGTGATCCGGACGCTCGAAATAGCCCGGCTCCCACTGTTCCGGCGAGGCCGGTGACACTGCATGCAGTTGCAACGCCGTGAGTTTGCCCTGGGCATCCAGTGCACCTTTCACCCGATGCAGCGTGGCCGGGTGATTGAACAGCGCGTGCATTTCGTCTTCGCGGCTGTTGAGCAGTTTCACCGGCACGCCGGTTTTCTGCGCCAGATACGCCACTTCGAACAGCCAGTACTTGGCTTCCCGCGCACCGAAGCTGCCGCCGGACACCAGCTCATGGATGGTGACCTTGTCCTTGCCGATGCCGCACACGGTCTGCGCCGCTTCCAGCGCCGACGACGGCACCTGCACGCCGCCCCAGTAGGTGATCGCCTTGTCCTTGACCTGCGCGGTGATGCAGATCGGCTCCAGCGGGTTCTGCACCTTGTAGGGCATCGTGTAATCGGCTTCGAGCAGCTTCGCCGCACCCGGCCATTGTCCGGCGACATCGCCCTGGGCCATGGCTTTGACGGTTTGCGTTGCCGGGTCGCTGATCGCTGCGATCTGCGCTTTGCTCAGCTCGACGCTGTCGAAACCGGCCAGCGGCGAGTCGCTCCATTTGATCTCCAGCAACTGACGTCCCTGCTGCGCAGCCCAGAACGTTTCGGCCAGCACCGCGACGCCTTCGAGGTTGCCACCGAGCACGTCCGGCCGGCCCGGAACCGCGATCACCTTGCGCACGCCCGGCACCTGCAATGCGGCCGCCGAATCCACGGCGACAACCTTCGCGCCCACCACCGGTGCGCGCTGAATCACTGCCACAAGCATCCCCGGCAACTGCACGTCGATGCTGTACTTGAAGCGCCCACAGACCTTGGCCGCCGCATCGCGTTTGTGGCGCAACTTGCCGATGTATTTGAACTGCGCCGGATCCTTCAGCGTGACGTTGGCCGGTGCCGACAGATGCGCCGCCGCGCCGGCCACTTCGCCGTAGCCGAGGCTGCGCTTGCTCGACGCATGCACGACCCGGCCTTCTTCGGTGGAGCAACTGTCGGGGCTGACTTTCCACTGCTGCGCCGCCGCGCTGATGAGCAGCGCCCGAGCCGTGGCGCCGGCCATGCGCAGACGATCGTATTCCAGCGACACACTGGTGCTGCCGCCGGTGGAGAAAACTTTCCAGACCGGATGAATGTAGGTTTCGAAGAACGGATCGTCCGGGGTGATGACCTGCACGGTCATCGGGTTGACGTCCAGTTCCTCGGCCACACATGCGGCCAGCGCGGTCTGGGTGCCGGTGCCGGAATCGTGCTTGTGCACCACCAGTTTCACCGTGCCGTCGGGCAGCACACGCACCCAGGCGTTGGGTTCGAATTCCGTGGCGGTGGTTTTCGCTTCAGTCGCAGCCGCACCGGAAGGCAGGTACAGCGCAATCGCCAGACCGGACGCCACTGTCACCGCCTGTTTGAGAAACACCCGGCGCGAGGGTTCTTGAAGGGTGCCGTCGATGAGGCTCATCACGCCTCCTTCGGCGCATTCGCCGCCCGTTTGATCGCTTTGTTGATGCGCCCGTAGGTGCCGCAGCGGCAGATATTCCCGGACATCGCGTTGCGGATCGAGTCGTCGTTGACCGGTGCGCCGGTGTTGAGCAGCGCGGCTGCCGACATGATCTGCCCGGATTGACAGTAGCCGCATTGCGGCACATCTTCGGCGACCCAGGCCAGTTGCAGCGGATGGTTTTCGTTGGGCGACAGCCCCTCGATGGTGGTGATGCTGTGGCCCGCGACGGCGGCCAGCGGCAACTGGCAGGAACGTACCGCGACGCCGTTCAGGTGCACGGTGCAGGCACCGCACAGGCCCATGCCGCAACCGAACTTGGTGCCGGTGAGTTTCAACTGATCACGCAACACCCATAACAAGGGCATGGAAGGGGACGCCTCATCCAGCTCGCGTCGTTCGCCGTTTACCGTGAATGCAATCATTGTCAGGCTCCAAAAGAGCGGCCCGTCTTTGTGCGGGCCTGGTGACCGATTATTGGAACCCCCGGCAACGCGCGGCCAGCGACGATTTCTGCCAACCGGTGTAAGCAGGACTAACAACATGTACAAGCGATACCCGTCGGTGCAGTCCATGAGCGCGTTCATCCACGCGGCGCGCAGCGGCAGTTTTTCCAGCGCCGCACGCAAGCTCGACCTGACCCACAGCGCGATCAGCCAGCAGATCCGCGCCCTGGAAGACTTCATCGGCCAGCCGCTGTTCGTGCGCGAAGGCGGCGGCAGCAACCTGACCGACGCCGGGCAGCTGTTTGCCAGCGTGCTGTCGGATGGCCTGGCGCAGATTGACCGGGCACTGTCCTCGGTGAAAAACCGCAGCGTAGCTCAGCGGCTGACCCTGGATGTGGACAGCGAACTGGCGCAGAGCTGGCTCAATCCGCGCCTGCCGCAATTGCTCGACGGATTGCCGGATTACGAAGTGACAATCCTGTCGATGCCGCGCAGTGATCGCAGCACGTTCGAACGGGTGGACCTGTCGCTGCGCTATGGCTATGGCGATTGGGATGATTGCGAGATGACCCAGATTTGCGGGGATCGGGTGTTGGCGGTGGCGTCTCCGGCGTTGCTTGAGCGGCAGGGTTTGCAGGTGCCACTGAGCCCGGCGCAGATTCTTGAACTGCCACTGTTGGGGTATACGCGCAGGTCGTGGATTCCGTGGCTGGATGCGGCGGGGATGACGCCGACCGAACCGCCGGCGCGGGTGATTTTTGATAATGCGGCGAATCTGATTGCGGCAGCTGAAGCGGGTGTTGGTGCGGGGCTGGTGCGTGGATTACTGGCTGCCGATGCGTTGCGCAGCGGGCGGCTGGTGGCGTTGAACGAGGCGCAGATTGCGGCGCATTACAACCTGTATGCGGTGTGGCCGCATGGGCAGGCTGAGCGGGTGGCACCTGTTGTTGAAGTGATCCAGCAGTTGGCCATGCAAACATTTCACTGACACCATCGCTGGCAAGCCCATATCGAACAAGTATCACCACCCCACCCAATTAATATTGTACGAACCCTCCCCCGCCTTCCAATACTCGCCTCAAGCAACCACCCACCCGGGCCGGATGCGAACAGGCGAGGGAATGCGCGAGTGCTGCGCATAGAAACGGCCGATTGCCCGGGACGTGGATGCTGTGAGCCGCAAGGCTCCCTTCCCCGCTATCAGGAGATCGACTTCAATGATCATCGATATCAGCTGCTATCCCACGGATCTCGTGGACCTCGCCTGGAGGCATGACGGTGACCCGTTCACCGGCGAGCGTCTGCTGGAGATGATGGATGGCCCGTACATGGTCAACGGCAAGCCTCGCCGCATCGACAAAGCCTTCATCCAGCCACCGCAGGGCAACACCATTTACACCTGGACCGACGGCGAACTGTCGGGCCGTGAATCCATCGACGCCTACATGGCCTACACCCTGAAAATGGTCCAGACCTATCCGGACCGTTTCATCGGTTGCTTCGTCTACAACCCGCGCTGCGGCGTGGAAAACGGCGTCGAGGCAATCGAGCGTTACGTGAAAGAACACGGTTTCAAGATGGTGCAGATGCAGGCCAACATGCACGCCTACCGGCCTGACCGTGCGCTGGACTGGGTCCGTCCGGCCTTCGAGAAATGCGCCGAGCTGGGCATTCCGGTCAAGTTGCACACCGGCGACGGGCCTTACAGCATCCCGTCGGAATGGGTGCCGATGATCAAGGAATTCCCCAACGTCGATTTCATCATGGCCCACTTCGGCGTGCAGACCGGCGGCGTCTACGTGTTCGAACCGATGCAGTGGGCGATGGAGCTGCCCAACGTCTATTGCGAGTCCGGCTGGTGCCTGCAATCGCGGATCGTCGAGTTCGCCAAAGTCCTGCCGACCCACAAGATCCTGTTCGGCACCGACACCCCGCCGAACGAACCGGGCATGTGGCTGCGCCTGCTCGAAGTGCTCTGCCACGAGCCGCCGCAGGGCCTTAACCTCGACGAGGACACCCTCGAGGACTACCTGGGCAACAACACCGCACGGATGATCGGCCTCGAGCCGTCCCCGCCGCCGCGTTCCGTTTCCGAAGCAGAGGCGCAACTCAAGCGCCCCGTCACCACCCAACTGGCCAGGAGCTGAACCGATGATCATCGACACCCATCTGCACCCCACCAATCTGGTCGACGAGGCCTGGCGCCACACCGGCGAACCGTTCACCGGCGAGCGCATGCTCAAGCTGATGGACGGCCCGTACATGATCAACGGCAAGCCGCGCCGGATCGACATGGGCTTCATCCAGCCGCCACCGGGCAACACCGGTTATCGCGACGGCAACCGCCGTGGCCGCGAGGGCGTGCGCGACTACATGTCGTATGTCGCCGAACTGTGTGTGAAGTACCCGGACCGCTTCATCGGCAACTTCAACTTCAACCCGCGCTGGGGACCGGAAAACGGTGCGGCGGAGCTGGAATTCCACATCAAGGAATACGGCTTCAAGATGCTCAAGCTGCACGCCAACATGCACGGCTATCGCCCGGACCGGGCGCTGGACTGGCTGCGTCCGGCGATGAAAGTCTGCGCCAAGTACAACATCGTGGTGCTGATCCACACCGGCGACGGCCCGTACACCATTCCGACGATGTTCTACCCGATCATCCGCGAGTTCCCGATGGTCAATTTCATCATCGGTCACTTCGGCATCCAGACCGGCGGCAACTACTCGTTCGAGGCGTTCTGGATGGCGATGGACACGCCGAACGTGTACTGCGAATCCGGCTGGTGCTTCCAGTCGCGAATCGTCGAGTTCGCCAAGGAGCTGCCGCGCAACAAGATCGTGTTCGGCACCGACTCGCCGCCGAACGAACCGGGCATGTGGCTGCGCGAGCTGGAGGTGTTGTGCTCGCCGGCGCCGCAGGGCCTGGGGATCGACGAGGATCACCTTGAGGATTACCTGGGCAACAACATCGCCCGGTTGTGCGGGATCGAACCGACCCCGCCGCCCAAGGATCTGGCCGAAGCGGACATTCGTCTGACCACGACCTATCTCTAAACAGGGTCTGACCCGGCTTCAACCCAGCCACACAGCGACTTTACAGGCGCGAAGATGATCCGGCGTTCGCTCGACCGGCAGGCCAACGGCTTGTCGATCGAACGCCAGCCTCACCCCTGCGCGCCTGCTTTTTACGAGGTGAAACCATGACCCGTTCGACGCTCGGCGACTCTCAGGATTTTCACGTATTCATCGACGCCTATCGCCGCCAGTACCCGGACGATGTGCTGACCGTCACCCAACCCCTTTCTGCCGATCAGGACGTCACCGCTCTGGTCGATGCCCTCGCCGCCCAGGGCCGCGATCCGCTGCTGATCTGCGAAAACGTCGGCAACCTCGGCGTGCCGGTGGCGACCAATCTGTTCGCCTCCCGCCGGCGTATCGCCCGGCTGTTCGGCGTCAGCGCCGCGCAGCTGCACGAAACCTTTCAGATCCGCGCCAACCAGCCGATCGCGCCACGCTACGTCGAAACCGGCCCGGTGCTCGACGAAGTCTTCGAAGGCGAAACCCTGGACCTGGCGCTGCTGCCGATGCTCAAGCATTTCGACAGTGATCGCGGTCCCTACATCACCAACGCGATCATCATCGCCGAGGACCCGCAGACCGGCATCGCCAACATGAGCTACCACCGCTCGATGCGTCATGCGCGTCAGGCCCTGGCCACCAGCCTGCACTCGCGCGGGCACCTGTGGCGGATGTTGCAGACCGCCCGCGAACGCGGTGAAGAATTGCGCGTGGCCATGGTGGTCGGCGCGCATCCGCTTTTCATGCTCGCCGCCGCTGCACGTTTGCCCTACGGCAGCGATGAACGCGCAGTGGCCGGCGGGCTGTTCGGTGCGCCGCTGGAACTGGTCAAGACCCCGCGCTACGGCATCGGCGTCCCGGCTTACGCCGAATTCGTGCTGGAGGGCGCGATAGACCCGACGGCCTATGCCGAAGAAGGCCCGTTCGGCGAGTTCAGCGGTTATTCCTCGGATCGCTCTACCAACAACGTGTTGCGCGTCGACACCTTGTTGCGGCGCAAGGACGCGTGGCTGGTGGACGTAATGGGCGGGCGTTACGCCGAGCACCTGACCCTGGCGCGGCTGCCACGCGAAGCGGAGATGAGCGAGAAGCTCAAGGCACGCTTCCCCGCCGTCACCGCCGTGCATTACCCGAACTCCGGCACGCATTTTCATTGCTACGTGGCGCTGGATCAAAGCCGCGACGGCGAGGCGCGGCAGATCATGCTGGCCCTGCTCGGCTGGGATCCGTACCTGAAAACCGTGATCGCGGTGGACAGCGACATCGACCTCACCGACGACAGCCAGGTGTTGTGGGCGCTGGCCACGCATTTCCAGCCGCACCTCGACATTTTCACCATCGACGGTTTGCCCGGCAGCCCCCTGGATCCGTCGTCCTCGGTCAATGGCACCACCTCGCGCATGGGTCTGGATGCCACGCGCGGCTCGGCGTTCGACGGGATCAAGGCGCAGCTCGATCAGGACGTACTCGAACGCGCCAGGCAACTGCTTGAAGGTCTGCCATCGTGAACCGTCAGCAGATGGTGGTCGGCATCAGCGGCGCGTCCGGCTTCATCTACGGCGTGCGCCTGCTGGAGTTGCTGGCGGAGCTGAACATCGAAAGCCACCTGATCATCAGCCGCGCCGCGCTGCTGACCATGGCCCACGAAACCGACTACAAACTGGCGGACGTCACCGCTCTCGCCAGCCACTATCACCGCGCCGATGACGTGGCCGCCGGGATCGCCAGCGGTTCGTTCCGTTGCCTGGGCATGGTGGTTGCGCCGTGTTCAATGAGGACGCTGGCGGAGATCGCCACCGGCACGTCATCGGGGCTGATCGGCCGCGCCGCCGACGTCACCCTCAAGGAGCGCCGCACCCTGGTGCTGATGGCCCGCGAAACGCCGCTGACCCTCGCCCACCTGCGCAACATGACTGCCGTCACCGAGATGGGCGGGATCATCGCCCCGCCGGCGCCGGCCTTCTACGCCCGCCCCGACAGCCTGGCGCAAATGATCGACCACAGCCTCGGCCGCGTCCTCGACCTGTTCGGCCTCGATGCCGGCGTCGCGCTGCGCTGGGGTGAAACCCCGGCCCCGAGCCAAATCCAGCCTCACTCCCCTTCATCGTGCACCGGTCTATCAATACCAAGGAGCCTCACATGAACACGCCCTTCAACGCCCCGACCCCGAACACCAAAATCCCGGTCACCATCCTCACCGGGTTCCTCGGTGCCGGCAAAACCACCCTGCTCAATTACATCCTCAAGGAGAACCACGGCCGCAAGATCGCGGTAATCGAAAACGAGTTCGGTGAAGTCGGCATCGACGGCGATCTGGTGCTCAGCTCCGAGACCGAAGAGATCTACGAAATGGTCAACGGCTGCGTCTGCTGCACCGCCGAAGTCCGCGAAGATCTGGTGCGCATCGTCCGCGAACTGGTGGCGCGTCCGGTACGGCTCGACCACATCCTGATCGAGACCAGCGGCCTCGCCGACCCGTACCCGGTGGCCCAGAGCTTTTTCATCAACGACCCGATTGCCGAGGAAGTCGAACTCGACGCGATCGTGACCATGGTCGATGCCAAGCACATCGCCCAGCACCTGGAAGACCTGCAACTGGACGGCGTCGACAATCAGGCGGTGGATCAGATCGTCTGCGCCGACCGCATCGTCATCAACAAGGTCGATCTGGTCAGCGCTGAAGAGGTGGAAACCCTGCGCGGCAAAATCCGTGGATTGAACGCCACGGCGGATCTGGTGACCTCGACCCACGCACAAATCGACCTGTCGAAAATCCTCGGCATCGGCGCCTTCGAATGCACGCAGAAGCTGATGGAGATCGGCGCGGATCAGCACGATCACCACGACCATGGCCACCAAACTGAAGAGCCCGACCACGAGCACGACCCAAGCGTTTCGTCCGTTGGCATCGCCGTGGACGGCGCCGTCAACCTGATGGCGTTCCACCGCTGGATCAGCGAGTTGCGCAGTTCTCAGGCCGACAACCTGTACCGCATGAAAGGCGTGCTGGCGGTGGCCAATGAAGACCAGCGCTACGTGCTGCAAGGCGTGCACAGCCTGGTGGAGTTCCGCGCCTCGACCGCGTGGGGCAGCGAGCCGCGCTCGAGCAAGATCGTGTTCATCGGCCGCGACCTGGATCGGGCGGCGCTGAACCAGGGCTTCGCCGCCTGCCTGGCCAGCTGAAACCCGGCATCGGAGCCGGTGGATGGCGGTTCCGGGCACACAGAACGAATACCCCTCTGTACCGAATAACAACAGCTAGAGGTGATTCCCCATGTCGTCAGCCAGTTCCTCCTCCACCGTCCACCCTGTCGACCGCGTCCTGCCGGTGCGACAGATGCTCACCCTCGGCCTGCAGCACATGGCCGTCTCGTACATCGGCGCCATCGCAGTGCCGTTGATTGTTGCCAGTGCCCTGAAGATGTCCCACGCCGACACGGTGGTGCTGATCAGCACCACGCTGTTCTGCTCCGGCATCGCCACCCTGTTGCAGACCGTCGGTTTCTGGAGGTTCGGCGTGCGCCTGCCGATCCTGCAAGGCGTGGCGTTCAGCAGCGTCGGGCCGGTGATCGCCATCGGCAGCAACCCGGAGGTGGGATTCGCCGGGGTCTGCGGGGCGGTGATCGGCGCGGGAATATTCACCATGCTGATCGCACCGTTCGTGGGCCGCTTGCGACGGTTTTTCCCGCCGGTGGTGACTGGCTGCATCGTCACGGTGATCGGCTTGCAGCTGTTCCCGATTGCCTATGAATGGGTCGGTGGCGGGCGCAACGCGAGCAATTTCGGCGCCCCGGCGTTTCTCGCCGTGGCGGTGGTGGTGTTGCTGACCATCCTGCTGGTCAACCGCTATGGCAGCCCGCTGCTGCGCAACATGGCGGTGCTGGTGGGGATGCTGGTCGGCGCCGGTCTGGCTTACGGCCTGGGCATGGGCAACTTTCACAGCGTCGAGGACGCGCCGTGGCTGACCGTGCCCTACCCGTTCTATTTCGGCTTGCCGACTTTCAGCCTGATCCCCATCGCCACCATGGTCGTGGTGATGATCGTGCAGATGGTCGAGTCCATGGGGCTGTTCGTGGCCATTGGAGACATTGTCGACAAACCGGTGGAAGACAAACAGGTCATCAATGGCCTGCGCGCCAACGGCCTGGCCAGCACCATCGCCGGGATGTTCGCCGCGTTTCCGTTCATTGCCTTCATGGAGAACGTCGGGCTGGTGATCCTGACCGGCGTGCGCAGCCGTTGGGTGGTGGCGATCAGCGGACTGTTGATGTGCTCGATTGCGCTGGTGCCGAAGGCCGGGGCGATCATCGCTTCGATGCCAACTGCTGCGCTGGGCGGTGCCGGTATCGCGATGTTCGGCGTGGTCGCGGCAGCGGGCATCCAGACCCTGGCCAAGGTCGATTACGAGCGCAATCGCTACAACGTGCTGATCGTCGGTTTCACCATCGCCGCCGCCCTGGTGCCGGTGCTCGCCCCGACCCTGTTCAAACAACTGCCCGAGTGGTCACAGCCGTTCCTGCACAGCAGCGTGGTCATCGCCTGCCTGGTGTCGGTACTGCTCAACGCGGCGCTCAACGGCGTCAGCATGCCAGAAACCACAGCCGGCAAATCCGCCTCGCACATCCTCTGACGGGAGCTGCCCATGACTCAACTTCAAAACATCCTGATCAAGCACCCGGTCGCGGTGATGACCGGCCTGCGCGGCCCCCGTGCCCGGGCCGGTGCCGTGGACATCCGCGTGGTCAACGGCCGGATCGCGGAAATGGCCGCCAACCTTGAGCCGCAACTCGGTGAACGAGTGATCGACGCGCGAAATTCGGTGGTCTACCCGGGCTGGATCAACACCCACCATCACCTGTTCCAGAACCTGCTCAAAGCCGTGCCCGAAGGCTTGAATCAGGACCTGCAAGGCTGGCTGGCGAGCGTGCCTTATCCGCGCCTGAACCGCTTCACCCCGCAACTGGCGCGGATCGCCGCACGGCTGGGGATGGTCGAACTGCTGCTGTCCGGCGTCACCACCTGCGCCGATCACCATTACCTCTACCACGCCCACGGCAGCACCGAGACCGGCGACTTGCTGTTCGACCTCGCCGAGGAATTCGGCCTGCGTTTCGTGCTCTGCCGTGGCGGTGCACTGGAATCGGCCAGCGCGCATCCGGGCTTCTCGAAAACCGCGCTGCAACCCGAATCCCTGGAGCAAATGGTCGGTGATATCGAACGGCTGAAATCGCGCTACCACCAGGACACCCCGGATGCTCTGCGCCGGGTGGTGGTGGCGCCAACCACGCCGACCTTCTCGCTGCCGCCAACGCTGCTGCGCGAACTGGCACACACCGCACGAGGCATGGGGCTACGCTTGCACACGCACCTGTCTGAAACCCAGAACTACGTAAATTTCTGCCGCGACAAGTACAACTGCCTGCCGGTGGAATTCGTCGCCGAACACGAATGGCTCGGCCCGGACGTCTGGTTCGCCCACGCCGTGCACCTGCAACCGGGGGAAATCCGCATGCTCGCCCAGACCGGCACCGGCGTCTCCCATTGCCCGGTGAGCAACGCACGACTGGGCAGCGGTGTCGCGCCGATTCCGCAAATGTACGAAGCCGGCGTGCCGATCTCCCTCGGCGTCGACGGTGTGGCCTCCAACGAATCCGGAAGCATGGTCGGCGAAGCCAACACCGCCTGGCTGATCCACCGCGCCGAACAAGGCGCCTCGGCCACCACCGCCGAAGACGTCATTCACTGGGGCACGGCCGGCGGCGCACAAGTGCTCGGGCTCGGCGCGGTCGGCACGTTGGAGGTTGGTCAAGCGGCTGATCTGGTGATCTACAGCCTCGACCATCCACGGTTCTACGGCTTCCACGACAGCGCCGTCGCACCGGTTGTCGCGGGTGAGCCGATTGCTGTGAAATACAGCCTGGTAGGTGGTCGGATCGGCGTCGACAACGGCGTGATTCCGGGGCTGGATATCGAACGGATGCGGGCCGAAGCCTGGGAGGGTGTGCAGGCGATGATGAAGGTCGACGATTGATGGATGACCGGTGGGAGCGGCGGTGCGACGATTCGCCTCGCCAGCTCCCACCGACGGCATTAGCGCCCCGCGGTTTTGTCGACTAACGTTAGTACCTCATCGGATTGAGCCCCTGCCAGTTACACCGGGCTCTTGATCAAGGAGAGACTGATGACATCCAGCCGCCTCATCGAACAGACCTATCGCACCTGGTCCAGCCCCATCCTGTTGGAGCTGAAAAAGCGCGAACACCAGATGGCGCCGGCCGAACGCCAGGCGCTTGAGAAAGTCATGGTGGAACGACGGTTGCTGGATGTTGGCAACCCTGACGGACCGGATCGACGCCAGGACAAGACTTCCCGTTAAGGCCGCCATCCGGCCGCCACACCTTGTCTACACTGCCAGCCATGGAGTCCGGACTTACTCCTCTGAATGATCAGGTCTGCCACTCCAGCCATTGGGTCGTTTCAGGAAAACCTCGCGGGTTTTCCTGAACCTATGGAGAAATCGGATAGCCCATCACTCACTGGAGCAGGGACATGACGATCACATTGGGCCCGATCATCGGGCACACCACGGACACGTCGGCAAAAATCTGGATACGCGGGGAAGCTAATGATGACAAGGAGGCGAAGCGGTTTTGTGTCGGCCTGATCGATGTATTCAAGGGCAAGACCTGGGTCACGTCGTGCCGCTGTTTCCTGCGTGACTACTATGACTTCACCGGTGCGGTAGAACTCAGTGAACTGAAACCCGCCACGGCCTATCGCGTGGTCTGCAACACGACCTACGTCAGCGATGAACTGGAGGTCACCCGACTGGTCAGGGACGACAAACCCGTCCGCCCGCTCAACCGTGCGGAAGAATCCGTCGAAGGGACGTTCACCACCGACCGGGCACCCGCTGACGGCACGCTGAACTTTGTATTCGGCTCGTGCCGTTATCTGTACTGGGACAACGTCTTTCAGAGTGATGCGGAAAAAGGCGACAAGACATTCCGCTCGATTGTCGAAAAACATTCGCAGAAACCTTTCGACCTGACGCTGATGATCGGCGACCAGGTGTATCTCGATCCGCTGAATGCGCTGCGCCAGTACAGCACGCTTGAAGAAATGTTCGACATCTATCGTCAGGCCTTCGGCCTGCCCTGGATCCGGCAGATGATGAACCGGATCCCGACCTACATGATCCTTGACGATCACGAGATCCGCGACGACTGGTCGCGAGAGAAACTCGACGATGTCGGCAAAGGCTTTTACGTCAGTGCGATGCGTGGTTATGAGTCCTACCAGCATTTGCACAACCCGGCGACGCCCAAGGGCCAGTACTGGTACACCTTCCAGAAAGGTGCCTTTCCGTTTTTCGTGATGGACACCCGAACCCAGCGTATCCGTGAGCCGTCGTCGATCGAACCGCGCTCGGTGCTGGGGCGCGAACAGCTCAATGCGTTCCTGACGTGGCTGAGTGAGCATCGGGGGGCGCCGATGATCTTTGTGGTCTCGAGCGTGCCGTTCTTCCCCGATCCGAAATCCGGAGACGACAAGTGGGTGGGCTTTCCGGAGGAGCGCAGCATCATTCTGGAGTTCATCCGGGTCGAGAAGATCAGCAATGTCGTCGTGTTGTCCGGCGACGTGCACAACAGCTGCTTCGCCGGCATGCGTTGCTACCAGGACCCGACGTTCGGGCTGACCTCACTGGTCGCCTCGCCCTTCTACTGGCCCTATCCCCATGAAAATCGCAGCAACTTCTACGGCGGCCGGACACTCGAGTTCATGCAGTGGAGCGATGGCACCCGCCGCATGCGCGACCGCATAGAGTATCGCTACGAAGGCGAAGGCTTTATCGGTGAAGAGAGCTTTGTCACCGTTTCGGTAGACGCGAGCAGGAAAGGCAAGATCGGCCAGGCACGCATCTATGACCGCAAGGGCGAGCCGCAGGAAGACTACCCCGGCGTCTTCAAGTTCTAGGACCGGACGCGTGCCGGGGCGAACGCACCCGGCACGTCTCGGCGTTTCATTGCAGGTTCAAGGTAGTCGGCAACCCGGCCAGTTTCTGCGGGTTACGCATGATGAAAATCCGGTTCACCTGCCCCGCCTGATTGAACCCGAACGTCATCGAAGCAGTGATGAGGCCGTCGGCCTTGATCACTACGCCCTGCGCGCCATTGATCTCGACCGGCAGCCACTCCTGCGCCTGCCAGTAGGCGTGCAGCGATTGGCCAATGAAGTCCAGCACATGCTTCTGGCCGAACAAGGTTTCGCGGATCGCCGACGCCTTGCCGCCGCTGTCGGCGCAGAGTTCGACGTCTTCGCTCAGCAGCGCACTGAGGGCGTTGGTCGAGCCGCTGGCGATGGCCGAATGAAAGGCATCCAGCAACTGCGACTGGCGCGCCGGCTCCGGCTGAAAACGGATCTGCTCGCCACCGATGCTTGCCTTGGCCCGGGACACCAGTTTGCGGCACGCGGCTTCCTGAATGCCGAGGGTTTCAGCGACCTGCGAGTAATCGAAATCGAAAATTTCATGCAGCAGGTACGCCGCCCGCTCCTTGGGCGTCAGCCGTTCGAGCATCAGCAGGAACGCGGTGGACAGCGACGCGGCGAGTTCATGCATGTGTTCAGGCGATTCGTGGTGGGTGGTGTGAATCGGCTCCGGCAACCAAGTGCCCATGTAATCGACACGGGACTTGTGCGCCGAGCGCAACAGGTCGATGCAGTGGCGGGTGCAAGCGGTGGTCAGCCACGCGGCCGGTGTGGTGATGGAGGCCTGATCGGCCTCCAGCCATTTGATGAACAGCTCTTGCACCGCATCCTCGGCTTCCGCGCGGGAACCGAGAATGCGATACGCCAGCCCCAGCAGAAAGGGTCGTCGCTGTTCGAACACAGCGACGGTTTTTTCAGCGAAGTTCATCGATCAGTGCCTCGACACCTGCAAACGGTTCCACAGGTTGATCATGCCGATTTCCGCCGTCAAGGCAGCGATCTGCGCGTCGTTGAAATGTTCGCGCAGGGCGCCGCGCAACGGTGCGTAGTCGGCGTGCGGATCGAGCACCGTCAGGGCTTCGGTCCAGGCCAGCGCCGCTTGTTCGGCGGCAGTGAAATCGTTGACGTGGCGCCAGACGATCAAGCGATCCAGACGCTCGTTGCTTTCATCGGCTTCGCGCGCCTCGCGGGTGTGCATTTTTACGCAGAAACCGCACTGGTTGATCTGCGAGGCACGCAGGTGAATCAGGTGCCGCAGCGACGGCGGCAAGTCGTGGTCGTTGAGGCTGACATGCACCTGGGTCAGGCTTTCGAACACTTGCGGCATGGCCTGTTGCAGGTTGACGGCTTGGGTATTGGACGACATCGCGTTGCTCCGTGTTTGAGGGATTCAACGGGATGACGATTCAGCTTTCGGGTTTGTGACGTGGGGTCTGTAAAGAAAGCTTCAGCAGTTCCTTGCGCAGCATTGATGGCTCTATAACGGCCATTCCAGCGTGCCATTCAAGTGATAACAAATGGCTCAGCTTCTGCTGGGAGACCAAGGGTTTGGCCAGCAGACAGCTTTTTTGGTCGCGGATGCTGATGAGGTTCAGCAGCCAGTCATCGCCCTGCCCGGCCATCCAGTCGTTGATCGTCGAGCGATGCCTTTCGAGCAAGGCATCGGCGTCCCAGACCGTCATTTGAGCGAAGACCTGCGGCAGGAGGCTGTCGGGTTTCATCCTTTTCAAGTCTGCTGCCAGTGCTGCGCAGATGTCAGATTCGATAGCGGTCTGACATTCGAGGAAGTATTGCCCGGGCCAGTCCGCTGTGAGTTTCCCGTGGGGTGCGAGCTCGGCATAGGCGTCGATGTCCGCTGTCGTGGTCATCTGCCCGGTGAAATTCAGCGTGTTGTCCAGAATCGCCGTGGCCAGCAGCGCGGCGCTTTGTTCGCTGATCCTCGACAGCCATCCTGCGGCTTTCCAGCGCTGGAAAACCTGCGTCGCCGCCGCGCCGATCGGGCGGATGTCGGCGGCAGATCCGAGTGTCTGTGCCCAATGCTGTTCGAAGCCCGGATGATGGTCGATGACTTCCACCACCCGATCGAGCGCGACCATTGGGTCGAAATAGTGGTAATCGGATACGTCGACCAGCACAAACTCATCGCTGGATGTCGGGCGGTAGTCGTGCAAAACAGCGCCCCAGCCGAGCACGGTTGTCGAAACGCTGGCATTGGGTTTTGCGCTGCTGACGGCGCGGGCCGAAATGCCCTGCAGGTTGAGCAGTTCGGCGTAGGCGATGCAGCAGGCGTAGGCGTCGATGTCCAGATACGCCGAGCCTGAGGTGATGACTTTGATGGGCGACATTACGCGTCCCTGACTTCCTTTTCAGGGGCGGCAACGTCGCACATTTTCATGAACGATTAATGAACGTCAGGCAGCGCGTTGTCCCCCGGCCACCGCCGCAGAAGCTGCCAGCATCGCCCGCAGCAACACCGCACACCCGGCCGCCAGATCGTCCGGCGCGGCGTTTTCGATTTCGTTATGGCTGATGCCGCCTTCGCACGGCACGAAGATCATCCCGGCCGGGCCCAGTTCGGCGAGGAAGATTGCGTCATGGCCAGCGCCGCTGACGATATCCATATGCGACAGGCCCAGACCTTTGGCGGCGCCGCGCACGGCTTCGACACAGCCTTTTTCAAAGTACAGCGGCGGGAAGTCGGCAGTCGGGGTCAGTTCATAGGTCAAGCCGTGCTCCTCGCAGGTGGCTTCGATAACTTGCCTGACCTCGGCGATCATCGAGTCGAGACGCGCCGGCTCCAGATGCCGGAAGTCGAGAGTCATGCGCACTTCGCCGGGGATGACGTTGCGCGAACCCGGATAGGCTTGCAGGCAACCGACCGTGCCGCAAGCGTGGGGTTGATGGCCGAGCGCCGCGCGATTGACCGCGCCGACGATCACCGCAGCGCCGACCAGTGCGTCCTTGCGCAGGTGCATCGGGGTCGGGCCGGCGTGGGCTTCGACACCGCGCAGTTTCAGGTCGAACCACTTCTGCCCCAGAGCGCCGAGCACTACGCCGATGGTTTTCTGTTCGTCCTCAAGGATCGGTCCTTGTTCGATGTGCGCTTCGAAATAGGCGCCGACCTTGTGCCCGCTGACCTTGCGCGGCCCGGCGTAGCCGATGGCGTTCAGCGCTTCGCCGACCGTCACGCCGTCGGCATCGACCTTGGCCAGGGTTTCTTCGAGGGTGAATTTTTCGGCGAACACGCCGGAGCCCATCATGCATGGGGCGAAGCGCGAGCCTTCTTCGTTGGTCCAGACCACCACTTCCAGCGGTGCCTCGGTTTCCACGCCGAGGTCGTTGAGAGTGCGCAGCACTTCGACCCCGGCCAGCACGCCGAAGCAACCGTCGAACTTGCCGCCGGTGGGCTGAGTGTCGATGTGGCTGCCGGTCATCACCGGTGGCAGGTTCGGGTTACGCCCGGGGCGACGGGCGAAGATGTTGCCGACTTCATCGACCGTGACGCTGCAACCGGCGTCCTTGCACCACTGCACGAACAGGTCACGGGCCTGGCGGTCGAGGTCGGTCAGGGCCAGGCGACAGACTCCGCCCTTGACCGTCGCGCCGAGTTTGGCCAGTTCCATGAGCGACGCCCACAAACGGTCGCGGTTGATGTGCTGATGGGTCGATTGCAGAACGTCTACGGCTGCGTTCATGGGGATCTCCTCAGGCAGTTCTTATGGGAATTACAACGGCGATTTGACGGCCACCGGCTGCGCACGCATCGCGCACAACCCGTAATAGATCAACCCGCCCAGCGCCGAGCCGGTGAACCAGCCGTAGCTGTAGAACCAGCTGAATGCGCTGCTGCCCAGCGACAGCAGGGTCAGCACCACCGGCACGCCGAAGGCGATGAACCCGGACCAGTTCCACGCCGGGTACACGTCGTCGCGGTACAGGCCGGCCAGGTCCAGTTGCTGTTTCTTGATCAGGAAATAGTCCACCACCATGATCCCGGCAATCGGCCCGAGCAGGCTGGAATAGCCCAGCAGCCAGTTCGAATACACGGTTTCCAGACTGACATCGGAGACGATCAGGCCGAGCTTCTTCAGCAGCTCATGGCCCATCAGTGCCAGCCCGACGAACCCGGTGAGGATTACCGCTTTGGTACGGTTGATCACCTTGGGCGCGATGTTCTGGAAGTCGTTGGTTGGCGAAACAATGTTGGCGGCGGTGTTGGTCGACAGCGTGGCGATGATGATCAGCGCCATGGCCACCGCGACCCACACCGGGCTCTGGATATGGCCGATCAACGTCACCGGATCGGAGACGCTGACGCCCACCAGTTTCACCGAAGCGGCGGTCATCACCACGCCCAGTGCGGCAAACAGGAACATGGTCAGCGGCAGACCGAAAATCTGCCCGAGGATCTGATCCTTCTGGCTGCGGGCATAGCGGCTGAAGTCGGGAATGTTCAGCGACAGGGTGGCCCAGAAACCGACCATCGCCGTCAGCCCGGCGGCGAAGTAACTGACCACGCTCGCACCTTCGGGACGCTTCGGCGGAATCGCCAGCAATTCAGTCATCGACACATTCGGCATGGCCCACACCAACAGCCCGATGCCGACCGCCACCAGCAGCGGTGCCGACAGGGTTTCCAGCCATTTGATCGACTCGGCGCCGCGGATCACCACCCACAGGTTGAGCGCCCAGAAGACCATGAAACCGATCACCTCCCCCGTCCCGCCGAGGGATTTCCAGCCGTCGAACACCGACCCGAGAAACAGGTGAATCGCCAGCCCGCCGAACATGGTCTGAATGCCGAACCAGCCGCACGCCACCAGCGCCCGGATCAGGCACGGCACGTTGGAGCCGAGAATCCCGAACGACGATCGCAGCAGCACCGGAAACGGAATCCCGTACTTGGTGCCGGGAAACGCATTGAGCGTGAGAGGAATCAGGACGATGACGTTGGCAAACAGAATCGCCAGCAAGGCTTCGCCGACGCTCAGGCCGAAATACGCGGTGAGCACGCCGCCGAGGGTGTAGGTCGGCACGCAGATCGACATGCCGACCCACAGCGCGGTGATGTGCCACTTATTCCAGGTTCGTTCGCGCACCTTGGTCGGTGCCATGTCGTGGTTGTAACGGGGACTGTCGAGGACGTCGCTGCCGGCTTCGAGTTCGAACAAGCCGTCGCGCTCGGTCACTTGCGATCTGTTCTGTTGCATGGCCGCTCCACTGTTCTTCTGATTATTTTTTTGCTCATCAGGCGGCTGCACACGCAGGTGCGAGCCGGACGATGGCCGGAGGAACTGACAACTTTCATGCACCGGCCATGGTGTCAGCGGCGGCATCAATAAACGTGCCGGGGGAACCGCCTGGCGCCAGGGCCGTGCTTTGATCTTGTTGTAACTGACTGATGTTTATCAGTTTTAATTATTCACCTGTTCAGGCCGCGAAAACTTGACTGAACACTCAGGCCAAATGCCAGGCAAGTTGTCCGAACTGTCAGGACTCAATCTGGTGCACTGCATTATTTTTCTTCAGGACGCCTCACTCTCCGCTCAACTTCAAGCGGCTGATTTCACATAGGAAATCTTGCTCATATTTCCATCCTGTCAAGTGCGTCAAAATGGTGAAGCGCCTCACCATTTTGGTGATTTTGTATTTTTATCGTTATTTTTCAACGACTTAAAACAGTCATAAGCTTATAAAAAATAATCTTGATCAATTGCTTAACTGCGACTAGCGTCTATTCCTGACAGCGCTGACAAGATTACGCATTTGGCGCTGCAGACAATAAAACACTAGAACCGACACAAGTCGGTCATGCCTGCGAGGAACTCGGAATGTCTCTGTTGATCCGTGGCGCCACCATTGTTACCCATGATGAAAGTTACCGCGCCGATGTCTATTGCGCTGACGGCGTGATCAAAGCCATTGGTGAAAACCTGGATATTCCCGCCGGCGCCGAAGTGCTCGACGGCAGCGGACAATACCTGATGCCCGGCGGCATCGATCCGCACACCCACATGCAACTCCCGTTCATGGGCACCGTGGCCAGCGAAGACTTCTACAGCGGCACCGCCGCAGGCCTGGCCGGAGGCACCACTTCGATCATCGATTTCGTGATTCCCAATCCGCAGCAGTCACTGCTCGAAGCGTTTCACCAGTGGCGTGGCTGGGCGGAAAAATCCGCGTCCGACTACGGCTTCCACGTCGCGATTACCTGGTGGAGTGAGCAGGTGCGTGAGGAAATGGCCGAGCTGGTCAGCCATCACGGGATCAACAGCTTCAAGCATTTCATGGCTTACAAGAACGCGATCATGGCCGCCGACGACACGCTGGTGGCGAGCTTCGAGCGCTGCCTGGAACTCGGCGCGGTGCCGACCGTGCACGCAGAAAACGGCGAGCTGGTCTATCACCTGCAACGCAAGTTGATGGCCCAGGGCATCACCGGGCCGGAAGCGCATCCGCTGTCGCGGCCCTCGCAGGTCGAAGGCGAAGCCGCGAGCCGGGCAATCCGGATCGCTGAAACCATCGGCACGCCGCTGTACCTGGTGCACGTCTCGACCAAGGAAGCCCTCGACGAAATCACCTATGCCCGCAGCAAGGGCCAACCGGTTTACGGCGAAGTGCTGGCCGGGCATCTGCTGCTGGACGACAGTGTCTATCAGCATCCGGACTGGCAGACCGCCGCCGGTTATGTGATGAGCCCGCCGTTCCGTCCGCGCGGGCATCAGGATGCGCTGTGGCATGGTTTGCAGAGCGGCAATCTGCACACCACCGCCACCGACCATTGCTGCTTCTGCGCCGAGCAGAAAGCCGCCGGCCGCGACGACTTCAGCAAGATCCCCAACGGCACTGCCGGCATCGAAGACCGCATGGCGGTGTTGTGGGATGAAGGGGTGAATTCGGGGCGATTGTCGATGCAGGACTTCGTCGCCCTCACCTCCACCAACACTGCAAAGATCTTCAACCTCTACCCGCGCAAGGGCGCGATCCGCGTCGGCGCCGATGCCGACCTGGTGCTGTGGGACCCGCAAGGCACCCGCACCATCTCCGCCAAGACCCACCATCAGCAGGTGGACTTCAACATCTTCGAAGGCAAGACCGTGACCGGTGTGCCGAGCCATACCGTCAGCCAGGGCCGGGTGGTCTGGGCCGACGGTGACCTGCGCGCCGAGCGTGGGGCGGGCCGGTATATCGAACGGCCGGCGTATCCGGCGGTGTTTGATTTGCTGAGCAAGCGGGCTGAGCAACATAAGCCTACTGCTGTGAAACGCTGAAAGCGGCCTTCGGCCTCATCGCGGGCAAGCCCGCTCCCACAGGTTTTATGCGCGCCGTAGATCCCTGTGGGAGCTGGCTTGCCAGCGATGAGGCCAGTTCAGACACCACAAAAAACCACTGCCCGACAGAGGCAGAAAACCTCAATTAACCGTGAGGCAAAAACCGTGATCGAGACCCTGAACCATCTCCCGCACCCGCAAGAAAGTGCGGCCGCCCTCGCCGGCCATTTCACCGATCTGGCGCCACCGCTCAACGACCGTCAGGCGCATCTGGAAGCCTCGCGCTGCCTGTATTGCTACGACGCGCCGTGCGTGAATGCATGCCCGAGCGAGATCGACATTCCGTCGTTCATCCGCAATATCCATCAGGACAACGTGCCCGGCGCGGCGCAGAAAATCCTCTCGGCGAACATCCTCGGCGGCAGTTGCGCGCGGGTCTGTCCGACCGAAATCCTCTGCCAGCAAGCCTGCGTGCGCAACAACGCCCACGAATGCGCACCGGTACTGATCGGCCTGCTGCAGCGCTACGCCGTGGACAACGCGAACTTTACCGAGCATCCGTTCCAGCGCGCCGCCGCAACCGGCAAACGCATCGCGGTGGTCGGTGCCGGCCCGGCGGGTTTGTCCTGCGCGCATCGCAGCGCCATGCACGGTCACGAGGTGGTGATTTTCGAAGCACGGGAGAAGGCTGGCGGGCTCAACGAATACGGGATCGCCAAATACAAACTGGTGGATGACTACGCGCAGAAGGAGCTGGATTTCCTCCTGCAGATCGGCGGCATCGAAATCCGTCACGGCCAGAAACTCGGTGAGAATCTGACCCTCAGCGAACTGCATCAACAGTTCGACGCGGTGTTCCTCGGCCTCGGCCTGAACGCGAGCAAGCAACTCGGCCTGCCCCACGAAGACGCCCCCGGCCTGCTCGCCGCCACCGACTACATCCGCGAACTGCGCCAGGCCGATGACCTGTCGCAACTGCCGCTGGCCGAACGTTGCATCGTCCTCGGTGCCGGCAATACCGCCATCGACATGGCCGTGCAAATGGCCCGCCTCGGCGCCCGCGACGTCAATCTGGTCTATCGCCGTGGCGCGGCAGACATGGGCGCCACCGGCCATGAGCAGGACATCGCCAAGGCCAATCAGGTGCGGTTGCTGACATGGGCGCAACCGGACGAAGTGCTGCTCGACGCGCAAGGCAAGGTTCGTGGCATGCGTTTCGCCCGTACGCATCTGGTGGACGGTCGCCTGCAAACCACGGGCGAGACTTTCGAGCTGGCCGCCGATGCGATCTTCAAAGCCATCGGCCAGGCCTTCGACGGCAGCGCCCTCGCCGACCCGCTGGCCCGCGAACTCAAGCGTCAGGGCGAACGCATCCAGGTCGATGAAAACCTGCGCACCAGCATCCCCGGCGTGTACGCAGGCGGCGACTGCACCAGCCTCGATCAGGACCTGACCGTGCAAGCGGTGCAACACGGCAAGCGCGCCGCCGAGGCGATCAACGCTCAACTGATGCTCAACGTGGAGGCTGCGTAAATGGCCGATCTCTCGATAGTCTTCGCCGGTATCAAAGCCCCCAACCCGTTCTGGCTGGCCTCCGCGCCGCCGACCGACAAGGCCTACAACGTGGTGCGCGCCTTCGAGGCCGGCTGGGGCGGCGTGGTCTGGAAAACCCTGGGTGAAGACCCGGCGGCGGTCAACGTGTCGTCGCGTTATTCGGCGCATTACGGCGCCAACCGCGAAGTGATGGGCATCAACAACATCGAACTGATCACCGACCGCTCGCTGGAAATCAACCTGCGGGAAATCACCCAGGTGAAAAAGGACTGGCCGGATCGCGCGCTGATCGTGTCGCTGATGGTGCCGTGCGTCGAAGAGTCGTGGAAACACATCCTGCCACTGGTGGAAGCCACCGGCGCCGATGGCATCGAACTGAATTTCGGCTGCCCCCACGGCATGCCCGAGCGCGGCATGGGCGCGGCGGTCGGTCAGGTGCCGGAGTACGTCGAGCAGGTTACGCGCTGGTGCAAGACCTATTGCTCGCTGCCGGTGATCGTCAAACTCACACCGAACATCACCGACATCCGCGTCGCCGCCCGCGCCGCACACCGGGGCGGCGCCGATGCGGTGTCGCTGATCAACACCATCAACTCGATCACCAGCGTCGACCTCGAACACATGGTCGCCCTGCCCACCGTCGGCAGCAAAAGCACCCACGGCGGTTATTGCGGCTCGGCGGTCAAGCCGATCGCGCTGAACATGGTCGCGGAAATCGCCCGTGACCCGCAGACCCAGGGCCTGCCGATCTGCGGCATTGGCGGCATTGGCAGCTGGCGTGACGCGGCGGAGTTCATCGCACTGGGCAGCGGCGCGGTGCAAGTGTGCACGGCGGCGATGCTGCACGGCTTCCGGATTGTCGATGAGATGAAGGATGGCCTGTCGCGGTGGATGGACAGTCAGGGTTACGCCAGCATTGCCGAGTTTTCCGGGCGCGCGGTGGGCAACACCACGGACTGGAAGTATTTGGACATCAACTATCAGGTCATCGCGAAGATCGATCAGGAAGCGTGTATCGGATGCGGGCGTTGCCACATTGCCTGCGAAGACACTTCACACCAGGCGATCAGCAGTCTGAAACAGGCCGATGGCACGCATAAATATGAAGTGATCGATGATGAGTGTGTGGGGTGCAATCTGTGCCAGATCACCTGTCCGGTGGCGGACTGCATCGAGATGGTGCCGATGGAAACGGGCAAGCCGTTTCTGGACTGGAATCATGATCCGCGCAATCCCTATCACGTCAGCCCTTGAATGATCGTTCCCACGTCGAGGCGTCGAACCGTCCGCGTGGGAATGCAGCCCGGGACGCTCTGCGTCCCACTGGAACGCGGAGCGTCCCTTGAGGCATTCCCACGCAGAGCGTGGGAACGATCAGTTACGGTTCTAATCCGATCCCTCGCAAAATCACACTCGTCACCGTCTGCACCGCCCGCTCGAACTGCATGTCCGACAACGGCTGGTGCTCATTCAGAATATTCACCTGATGATCAAAGTCCGCATAGTGCTGCGTCGAGGCCCAGATCATGTACAGCAGGCTCGACGGCTCCACCGGCAGAATCCGCTTGTCCTCGACCCACTGGCGGATCTTCGCCTCTTTCATCTTCGCCCAGTCATACAGGCTCACATCCAGCGCCTCGCCGAGGGTCGGGGCGCCGTGGATGATTTCGTTGGCCCAGACTTTCGACCCGTAAGGCCGGCTGCGCGAGTGGTTCATCTTGGCGCGGATGTAGCTGCTGAGCACCACGCGCGGATCGTCGAACATCTCGAAGCACAGCGCGTCCTGCTTCCACACTTCCAGCAGGTCGAACAGCACCGCGCTGTACAGCTCGCTCTTGGTCGAGAAGTAGTAATGCAGGTTGGAACGCGGCAGCTGCACTTCAGCGGCGATGTCCGCCATGGCGGTGCCGCCGAAACCTTTTTCGGCGAAGACTTTTTCCGCCGCCAGCAGGATTTTGTCGACGTTGGTGCGGCGGATTTCGATCTTGTGATTGCCCATGAGGGCTCCCTGAAGACAACGTTGTTGAAGACTAGCATCCGCTCTGGGCACGGGGCGACAGCCGAGAACGATTCTTCACACACTTGGGCTTTTTTCTGGTTTAGGATCGCCCTCCTTCTCCCCGTCAGACACTGAAGGATCTGTCCATGGCCATTCGAAAGCGCGTCGCTGCGGATGATCCGCAGCTCGCCGCACTGTGGGAGCGCTCGGTCCGCGCCACCCACGATTTCCTCCCGGAAGACGACATTCACCGGCTGTTCCCGCTGGTCCGTGACGCCTACCTGCCTGCACTGGATGTCTGGGTCTTCGAGAACCCCGACCACTCCCCGGCAGGCTTCATCGCCACCGATGACGACACCGTGCAGATGCTGTTCATCGACCCGGCTCAGCGTGGCCAGGGGATCGGCCGCCGCTTGCTCGACCATGTCCGCCGCCCGCTGCTGAAGGTCGACGTCAATGAACAGAACCCGCAGGCCCACGGTTTCTACCGGCACTACGGCTTCGAAGACATCGGCCGCTCGGCACTCGACGGCGAAGGCCGGCCGTTTCCGGTCATTCACATGCGCCTGAAAGCCCTGTGATCCACGTCCTATACTCAGCCCGCCATTTCACTGAAAGGAATCGTTCCATGTCGATGAAAAAACTGTTCACCGCTGGCGCGCTGCTAGCCTCGCTGATCGTCACTTCCCAGGCCTTCGCCCACGCCCATCTGAAAAGCCAGACCCCGGCCGCCGACAGCACCGTCGCCGCACCGGCGGATCTGCGCCTGGTGTTTTCCGAAGGCGTCGAAGCCAGCTTCACCAAAGTCACCGTGACCCACGACGGCAAGCCGGTGGCGGTCAAACCGCTGACCACTGAAGGCGACAAAAAAACCCTGATCATCACCCCCGAAGCACCGCTGACCGCTGGCGAGTACAAGGTCGAATGGCACGCGGTGTCGGTCGACACGCACAAGAGCGAAGGCGCCTATCAGTTCAAGGTTGGCCAGTAATTCATGAGCGAAGCGCTGGTGCTGTGCCGGTTCCTGCATTTCATCGTGGTATTGATGCTGTTCGGGGCCTGGCTGTTCCGGCCGCTGCTGCTCAAGGGTGAAGCGCCGGCGCTGGATCGGCGGCTGGCGCAACTGTCCCGCTGGCTGGTGGCAATTGCCCTGGCCAGCGGCGTCTGTTGGGCGTTGTTGATTACCGCCAGCATGGCCGGTTCGGCGGCGGCCGCGTTTGATCCGGCCACCGTCGAGCTAGTGCTGGGGCACACGTTTTTCGGTCAGGTCTGGCGCTGGCATCTGTTGATCAACGCCTTGTTGCTGGCCTTGCTGTTTACGCCTTGGCATTCAAACCGGCCATTGCGACTGGGCCTGAGCGCGCTGTTGCTGATGACGCTGGCACCGGTCGGACACGGCGCGATGCTCGACGGCTTCAGCGGGCAGATGCTGATCCTCAATCAGGTCATTCACCTGACGTGCGTCGGCGCCTGGCTCGGCGGTCTGCCGATGCTGGTGATGATCCTGCGCCAACCTGACAAAAACATTCGCGAAATCCTGCGGCGATTCAGTGGGCTCGGTTACGGGCTGGTCGCCGGCCTGCTGATCACCGGGTTGATCAACGTGCGCGTGCTCACCGGCCAGTGGTGGCCGACACCGCTGTTCTCGGGATTCGCCCTGATCCTGCTGATCAAGGCGCTGCTGGTGTTCGGCATGCTTGCACTGGCACTGTTCAATCGCCTGCGGATCAACGATTGCGAACAGCGGATCGACACCCTCAAGCGCAGCGTCATGCTCGAATGGCTGCTGGGGATCGGCGCCGTGGCGGCGGTGTCCGTGCTCGGCACCCTGCCGCCAATGATCGCTGCCTGAGGTCAGTGTTTCTGGGTGTCGCCCGCCGCCGTATCAATGCTGACCACCACCGACATCCCCGGCCGTAAACGCTCGCTCTCCTGCTGATCAGGATCGATGGTAATGCGCACCGGCACACGCTGGGCGATCTTCACGAAGTTGCCGGTGGCGTTGTCGGCCTGCAACAACGCGAACTCGGAACCGGTGCCCGGAGAGATGTGCTGAACGTGGCCGGTGAATTTACGGTGGTTCAAGGCATCGACGGTGAAGCTCGCCGGCTGCCCCACGCGCACGTTGTCCATCTGGGTCTCCTTGAGGTTGGCGATTACCCATTTCTGGTTCGGCACCAGCGCCATCAACTGCGCCCCAGAGTTGACGTAGGCGCCGAGGCGCACGCCGATCTGCCCGAGCTGTCCGTCACGCGGGGCGATGATCCGGGTGTTGGACAAGTCGATCCGCGCCAACTGCACCGCCGCCTCGGCACTGGCCACCGCCGCCTCCAGCGAACCGCGATTGACGATCACCGTTTGCAGATCCTGCCGGGCGATTTCCAGATTGGCCTTGGCCTGCGCCACCGCTGCAATGCTTTGCGCGTTGGCGGCCAGCGCTACGTCCATCTCGCGTTTGGACACGGAGCCGTCATTGACCAGCGCTTTGTTGCGTCGCAAGTCAGCCTCGCTTTTGCGCAACTGCGCTTCGCTGTCGGCCACCACCGCCTGCCGCAGTTTTATCGTGGCTTCGGCGCTGTTGCGCTGCTGCACCACGTTGGCCAGCGAAGCCTTCTGCACCGCCAGTTGTGCCAGCGACTGGTCGAGGCGTTGCTGATAGATGCGGTCATCGAGACGTACCAGCAAATCGCCCTCCTTCACAAACTGAAAGTCCTGTACCGGCACCTCAAACACATAGCCACTGAGCTGCGGGCCGATGATCGTCACCTGCCCGCGCACCAGGGCGTTTTCAGTGGTCTCCACCGCGCTGCTGAACGGCGGCAACTGCCAGGCATAGAGCACGATCAGCACACCGACGATGGCGACCCCGGCAAAGCCCAGCGACGAGATGATCCGCACCCGCAACGACCGCGGCTCGGTATTCGGTGATGACGGCGGCGCCACGCCTTCAGGGGTGGCGGCGATGGCATTGGTGGTTGTGGTGGTCGGTTCGGTCATGAAGAGGTGGCACCGCTGGAAGGTACGGAAGATGTCGGGGCGACGGCTCGGGTGGTGCTGATCAGCCACAGCGCACGGATGGAAATCCAGATCATGGTCAGGATCGCGATCACCGCGATCAGCATGAACACATCGTTATAGGCCAGCACGTTGGCTTCGCGGGTGGCGGCGTTGGCCAGGCTGCGAATGCCTTGCAGATTGCGCAGGCTCGGGTCGGCAATCACGGAGCCAACCGCCGACCCGCCGCTCTGCACCCGGGCGGCGACACGCGGGTCGGACATCACCAGTTGCTCGACGATGTGGCTGGAATGAAACTTCTCGCGCACGATCTGGAACGTCCCCAGCAACGCCGCGCCGATCAGGCCGCCGAGGTTGTTGCAGATCCCGAACAACACCGAAAAACTCACGAGGTTGCGCGGATTGGTCAGCACGTTGCGCGTGCCCAGCACCATGGTCGGGCCGAGGAAGAAGGTACTGCCGAACGCCAGCAGAAACTGGCTGAAATACAGGTTTGCGGGGCGGGTCAGGTTGTTCGATGAGCTGTCCATGATCGAGCCGGTGGCCATCAACGCCAGCGAAACGATCAGCGGCATCAGCAGGTGTTTCGGGTCGATGGTCAGCGCACTGGTCAGCAGCCCGGCGACGCTGCCGATCAGCATCACCACATACAGGCTATGAAGCTGCTGGCTGCTCATGTTCAGGTTTTGCATGAAGCCCACGGCGCCGGTGGATTGCTCCGAGGTCACCATGCGAATCAGGATCACCGCCAGCGCCAGGCGGATCATTACCCCGCTGCCGAGCCAGCGGGTCATCAGCATCGGATTGCTGCGGTTATGTTCGATGGCCAGCCCCGCGAGAATCAGGACAATCGATGCGGCCAAGGCGATGCCGATCCAGTCGGCCTCCAGCCACCAGTCGATCCGGCCCAGGGACAACACGGCGCACAACAGGGCCACGCCACTGGCAAGGATCGCAAAGGTCAGGAAGTCGAGGGGTTCGAAGGTCTTGAAGCGGTCACCCGGCGGCAGTTTGAGCAACAAGACGCAGCCCAGCGACAGCAACGCCATGCCCAATTCAAACAGGTACAGGCCGCGCCATTCGGCGATCTGCAGCAGGTCTTCGGAAAACAATCGCGCCAGTGGCAAGGCCAGCTGTGAGGTGCCGAGGCCCAACACCAGCGCCTTCATCCGCCATTTGGCCGGGAACGCCTGCACCATGTAATACAGGCCCAGCGAACTGAGCGCCGCGCCGACCATGCCGTGGGCTGCACGCACCGCGATCGCCGAATTCAGGTCATTGACAAACAGATGGCCGAAGGTCACCAGCGCATACAGCACCAGAAACACCTCGGTGAACGCCCGCAGGCCGAACTGCTGACGAAACTTCACCAGCAGCAGGTTCATCGACACGTTGGTCATCACGTACGCCGCCGGCAGCCAGGCCATCTCCGCCGTGGTCGCCCCGAGCGCGCCTTGCAGGTAAGGCAGGTTGGCGACCACCAGCGCATTGCCCAGACCACCGGTCACCGCGACAAGCACGCCCACCAGCGCATAAGCCAGGCGCTTGGGGTTGGAATGCAGCGGCGTCGAGGGGGAACCGGGCAGACTGGGCTTCTCGTGCGGCTGCCAGTTGCGCGGGGCGTATTGATCCATTGAAAGGCCTTGTCTGTTAGTCGCTCAAGTGTGCCGCAAATCCTGGCCAAACACCTATCCAGTGTGGGAGCGAGCTTGCTCGCTTCCACAAAGGAATTTTGGGTGGATTCGTAAATTCTGTTTAAAAGACATCTCGCCCGCAGCGGATTTTTCCCAAGCGTAGCGGATGCCAACCTTGCAGCACTTCTCAACCTGCAAGGTGCCCGATATGACCACTCCCCGCTGGCAACGCTCCCCGCGTCTGCTGAAAAACCTGCTGGCCGCCGCGCTGATGCTGCCCGCCCTCGCCTTCGCTCAGGAACGCCCGTGGCCGGATGGCTCGCAACTGGTGATTTCGGTGTCGATGCAGTTCGAAACCGGCGGCCAGCCCGAGGGCGCCGAAAGTCCGTTCTCCGGCACACCGCTGCCAAAAGGCTATCCGGACCTGCCGGCGCAGACCTGGTTCGATTACGGCTACAAGGAAGGCCTGTGGCGCATGCTCGATCTGTGGGATCGCACCGGCATCAAAGTCACCTCCCATGTGGTCGGCGAGGCGGCGCTCAAGCACCCGGAACTGGCCAAGGCAATCGCCGAGCGCGGTCATGAACTGGCGGCCCACGGCATGCGCTGGGCCGATTCGTACAACATGAACTACGCCCAGGAAAAACAGTTCATCGGCGACGGTGTCGCAGCGGTGGAGAAAATCACCGGCCAGCGCTCGGTCGGCTACAACGCCAACTGGCTGCGCCGCAGCCCCAATACGCTGAAGGTGCTGCAGGATCTGAATTTCACCTACCACATTGACGACGTCAGCCGTGACGAGCCGTTTGTGACCATGGTTCGCGGGCGTAAATTTGCCGTGGTGCCATACACCCTGCGCAACAACGACATCGTGCTGGTTGAGGGTCGGCACTTCTCCGCCGAGCAGTTCTATCAGCAACTGGTGCTGGAATTCGATCGCCTCTACGCCGAAGGCGCGAGCAAGCGGCGGATGATGTCGGTGAGTCTGCACGATCGCATCGGCGGTACTCCGGCGATGGTCGAAGCCATGGAGCGCTTCATCCGGTACGCCCAGTCGCATTCGAAGGTGAGTTTCATGCGCAAGGATCAGATCGCCCAGATCGTGCTGACCGAAAAAAATCCCCTGATCGATAACACTGAAGCGCTCTACAACCAGTAAACGTGCCGAAAGCAGCCCTCTTCACAGCGCTTTGAGGGCTGCCCGCTCACCCAAAGTCATCGTACGACGCCCTGTTGACATTTCCGGAAAACCTCGCAAATATCCGCAACCATGTTGTACGACGACGTATAACAAATAATAAAAACAACAAATGAAACAGGGAGCGTCACAGTGAGCACACTCGTCTGCAATTCCGTCCGCACGTCCCGTTTTTCTATCCCCCGCCCGCGTTCCACCCTAAGCCTGATCGGTTGCAGCAGTCTGGCCCTCTTCTTGCCGATGAGCGCCGATGCCGAGGGCTTCATCGAAGACAGTAAAGCCACGCTGAACCTGCGCAACGCCTACTTCAATCGCAACTTCGTCAACCCCAACTACCCACAGGGCAAGGCTGAAGAGTGGACACAGAACTTCATCCTCGACGCCAAATCCGGTTTCACTCAGGGCACGGTCGGCTTTGGCCTGGACGTGCTGGGCATGTATTCGCAGAAGCTCGATGGCGGCAAAGGCACCGGCGGTACGCAACTGCTACCGATCCACGATGACGGGCGCCCGGCGGACAATTTCGGGCGCCTGGGTGTAGCGCTCAAGGCCAAGGTGTCGAAGACCGAATTGAAGGTGGGTGAATGGATGCCGGTGCTGCCCATCCTGCGCTCGGATGATGGTCGATCACTGCCCCAGACCTTTCGCGGCGGCCAGATCACGTCTACCGAAATCAATGGCCTGACCCTTTACGGTGGCCAGTTCCGCGGCAACAGCCCACGCAACGATGCCAGCATGGAGGACATGTCGATGAACGGCCGCGGCGCCTTCACCTCCGACCGCTTCAACTTCGGCGGCGGCGAATACACCTTCAACGATAAGCGCACGCTCGTCGGTGTGTGGTACGCCGAACTCAGCGGCATCTACCAGCAGCAGTATTTCAACCTCAACCACAGCCAGCCACTGGGCGACTGGACACTCGGCGCCAACCTCGGTTTCTTCACCGGCAAGGAGGACGGCAGCGCCCAGGCCGGCGACCTCGACAACAAAACCGCGTTCGCCATGCTTTCGGCCAGATACGGCGGCAACACGTTCTACATCGGCTTGCAAAAGCTCAGCGGCGACGATGCCTGGATGCGCGTCAACGGCACCAGCGGCGGCACCCTGGCCAACGACAGCTACAACGCCAGTTACGACAACGCGAAGGAGCGCTCCTGGCAGATTCGCCACGACTACAACTTCGTCGTCCTCGGCGTCCCCGGCTTGACGTTGATGAACCGCTACATCAGCGGCGACAACGTGCACACCGGCACCATCACCGATGGCAAGGAATGGGGTCGCGAATCGGAACTGGCCTACACCGTGCAGAGCGGCCCGCTGAAGAACCTCAACGTCAAATGGCGCAACGCGACGATTCGCCGGGACTTCAGCACCAATGAATTCGACGAGAACCGGATCTTCATCAGCTACCCGATTTCCTTGCTGTAGACCCGAACATGGCATGAGCGGAAGGTGAATCAGCCTTCCGTCATTTACACCGAAAGTCGCGTTGACAAGTTCCGGAAACCCTACCGATACTTCAGCGCAGTCATACGACAACCTACAACAAACCTAATAACAACGTGTAAGGGATTGCCATGACGTCCACCTCCACCGCCCCAACTCCGTTCAATCGCCTGCTGCTGACCGGCGCCGCCGGTGGCCTGGGCAAAGTCTTGCGCGAACGTCTGCGCCCCTACGCCAATGTGTTGCGCTTGTCGGACATCGCCGCCCTCGCCCCGGCCATCGATGACCGGGAAGAAGTCGTGCTCTGCGACCTCGCCGACAAAGCTGCCGTGCATCAGCTGGTCGAAGGCGTGGATGCGATCCTGCACTTCGGTGGCGTCTCGGTGGAGCGCCCCTTCGAAGAAATCCTCGGCGCCAACATCTGCGGCGTATTCCATATCTATGAAGCGGCACGCCGCCACGGCGTCAAACGGGTGATCTTCGCCAGCTCCAACCATGTCATCGGCTTCTACAAACAGGACGAACACCTCGACGCCAGCTCCGCTCGCCGCCCCGACGGCTACTACGGTCTGTCCAAGTCCTACGGCGAAGACATGGCCAGTTTCTACTTCGATCGCTATGGCATCGAAACTGTCAGCATCCGCATCGGCTCGTCGTTTCCCGAACCACAGAACCGCCGAATGATGCACACCTGGCTGAGCTTCGACGACCTCACCCAATTGCTCGAACGTTCGCTGTACACCCCCAACGTCGGCCACACCGTGGTTTATGGCATGTCCGCCAACAAGGACGTGTGGTGGGACAACCGCTTCGCCAGCCACCTCGGCTTCGAGGCCAAAGACACCTCCGAAGTGTTTCGAGACAAGGTCGAAGCGCAGCCGGTGCCCGCCAGCGATGACCCGGCGCGGATCTATCAGGGCGGGGCCTTCGTTGCGGCCGGCCCGTTCGGCGATTGACCGGCGCGATTCACGTCTCCAATAAAACCAAGGGAATGAGTATGCAAGCCGAATTGATCGTCGACGCCCGCAACGCGGTGGGTGAAAGCCCGGTGTGGGTGCCGCAGGAAAATGCGCTCTACTGGGTCGATATCCCCAACGGTGGCCTGCAACGCTGGGATGCCGACACTGGCCATGTTCACGCCTGGAAGGCTCCCGAGATGCTCGCCTGCCTCGCCCGACACAGCCGGGGCGGCTGGGTGGCCGGTATGGAGAGCGGGTTCTTTCAACTGCGCCCCCACAGCGATGGCAGCCTTGACAGCGACCTGCTCGCGACCGTGGAACACAGCCGCCAGGACATGCGCCTGAACGACGGCCGCTGCGACCGTCAGGGCCGGTTCTGGGCCGGCAGCATGGTGCTGAACATGGGCCTGAATCTGCCCGAAGGCCGGCTCTATCGCTACGCCGCCGGGCAAACAGGCGCGATCGAGGCACAGCTTGATGGCTTCATCGTGCCCAACGGTCTGGGCTTCAGTCCGGACGGCAAAACCATGTACCTGTCGGACTCGCACCCGAACGTGCAACTGATCTGGGCCTTCGATTACGACATTGCCAGCGGCACCCCCTCCAACCGACGGGTGTTCGTGGACATGAACCATTTTTACGGCCGTCCCGACGGCGCTGCCGTGGATGCCGATGGCTGCTACTGGATCTGCGCCAACGATGTCGGCCTGATCCACCGGTTCACCCCGGAAGGTCGCCTTGACCGCTCGCTGCCGGTACCGGTGAAAAAACCCACCATGTGCGCCTTCGGTGGCAGCCGGATGGACACCTTGTTCGTGACTTCCATCCGCCCCGCCGACGACCAGGACCTGCATTCGCTGGCCGGCGGCGTGTTCGCCCTCAACCCCGGCGTCAAAGGCCTGCCGGAGCCATTGTTCGACGACCTGCTGTAACCCCCTGCTGCATCGCTGTGCCTTGAACACAAAAATAACAAGACTGGAGAACCCCTCATGGACTTCAAACGCACGTTGCTCGCCGCCGCTCTCCCCCTCGCACTCACCTTCGGCAGCGCCGCCCAGGCGCTGGAAATCAAATTCGCCGACATCCACCCCGCCGGGTATCCGACCGTGGTCGCTGAAGAACAGTTGGGCAAGACCCTGGTTGCCGAAAGTGACGGCAAGCTGACCTTCAAAATGTTTCCCGGCGGCGTGCTCGGCTCGGAAAAGGAAGTGGTCGAGCAGGCTCAGGTCGGCGCCATTCAAATGGCCCGCGTCAGCCTCGGCATCGTCGGCCCGGTGGTGCCGGACGTGAACGTGTTCAACATGCCGTTCGTGTTCCGTGACCAGGCGCACATGCGCAAGATCATCGACGGTGAAATCGGTGACGAGATCCTCGACAAGATCACTCAATCCGAATTCAACCTCGTCGCTCTGGCGTGGATGGACGGCGGCACGCGCAACATCTACACCAAGAAACCGGTGCGCAGCCTTGAAGACCTCAAGGGCATGAAAATCCGTGTGCAGGGCAACCCGATGTTCATCGAAACCATCAACGCCATGGGCGGCAACGGGATCGCCATGGACACCGGCGAAATCTTCAGTGCGCTGCAGACCGGCGTCATCGACGGCGCGGAAAACAACCCACCGACCCTGCTTGAACACAACCACTACCAGAACGCCAAGTTCTACAGCCTGACCGGGCACTTGATTCTGCCCGAACCGATCGTGATGTCGAAAATCACCTGGGACAAACTCACCCCCGATCAGCAGACGCTGGTGAAAAAAGCCGCCAAGGCTGCACAGGCTCAGGAGCGCACGCTGTGGGACGCCAAGTCCGTCAGCAGCGAGGAAAAACTCAAGGCGGCCGGCGTCGAGTTCATCACCGTCGACAAGAAGCCCTTCTATGAGGCCACCGCCTCGATCCGTGAAAAATACGGCGCGCCCTACGCCGACCTGATCAAGCGCATCGAAGCCGTTCAGTAAACCTCCCAGCCCTCTGCAAAAGGCCCGGCAGCGCTGACGTCGCCTGATGTCCGCGCGTGCCCGGTTACGGTGGAACCCGATGAAGAATTTGCTGCTGCGCATCAATGACCGGATCTACATGGCCTGCATCTGGGTCGCCGGTCTGTCGGTGCTGACCATTTCCCTGATCATCCCCTGGGGCGTGTTCGCCCGTTACGTCCTCGGCACAGGTTCGAGCTGGCCGGAGCCCACCGCCATTCTGCTGATGATGGTCTTCACCTTCATCGGCGCCGCCGCCAGCTATCGCGCCGGCGCGCACATGGCGGTGGCGATGGTCACCGATCGCCTGCAACCAAAGATGCGCCGAACCATGAGCATTATTTCGCAAGTGCTCATGGGCACCATCTGCCTGTTCATGACCATCTGGGGCACCAAACTGTGCCTATCGACGTGGAACCAGTTCATGAGCGCCCTGCCGACATTGCGGGTCGGCATCACCTACATGCCGATCCCGGTTGGCGGTGCGCTGACGCTGGTTTTCGTACTGGAAAAACTGTTGCTCGGCGATCAAAGCAATCGCCGCGTGGTGCGATTCGACCTGGTTGAAGAAAACGAAGGGGCTGCCTGATGGACGCATTGATTCTGCTGGGCAGTTTTATCGCACTGATCCTGATCGGCATGCCGGTTGCCTATGCCCTCGGGCTGTCGGCGCTGATCGGCGCGTGGTGGATCGACATCCCGTTCCAGGCCTTGATGATTCAGGTGGCGGGCGGGGTGAACAAATTCTCGCTGCTGGCGATTCCGTTCTTCGTGCTGGCCGGCGCGATCATGGCCGAGGGCGGCATGTCTCGGCGGCTGGTGGCGTTCGCCGGGGTCCTAGTGGGGTTCGTGCGGGGCGGCCTGTCGCTGGTCAACATCATGGCCTCGACCTTTTTCGGCGCGATTTCCGGCTCGTCGGTGGCCGACACGGCGTCGGTGGGTTCGGTGCTGATCCCGGAAATGGAGCGCAAGGGCTACCCTCGGGAATTCTCCACAGCGGTCACCGTCAGCGGTTCGGTACAGGCCCTGCTGACCCCGCCGAGTCACAACTCGGTGCTCTACTCGCTGGCGGCCGGCGGCACCGTTTCCATTGCGTCGCTGTTCATGGCCGGCGTGGTGCCGGGCCTGCTGATGAGCGCGTGCCTGATGGTGTTGTGTCTGATTTTTGCGCGCAAACGCGACTACCCCAAGGGCGAAGTGATCCCGCTGCGCGAAGCCCTGAAGATCTGCGGCGAAGCCTTGTGGGGCCTGATGGCGATGGTGATCATTCTCGGCGGGATTCTTTCGGGGATCTTCACGGCCACCGAGTCGGCGGCCATCGCCGTGCTGTGGTCGTTTTTCGTCACCATGTTCATCTACCGCGACTACAAATGGAGTGAGCTGCCGAAACTGATGCATCGCACAGTGCGCACCATTTCCATCGTGATGATCCTGATCGGCTTCGCCGCCAGCTTCGGCTACATCATGACCCTGATGCAGATCCCGGCGAAGATCACCACGCTGTTCCTGACCCTGTCCGACAACCGCTACGTGATCCTGATGTGCATCAACGTCATGCTGCTGTTGCTCGGCACCGTAATGGACATGGCACCGCTGATCCTGATCCTCACACCGATCCTGATGCCGGTGATTCTCGGTATCGGCGTCGACCCGGTGCAGTTCGGCATGATCATGCTGGTCAACCTCGGTATCGGCCTGATAACGCCGCCCGTAGGAGCCGTGCTGTTCGTGGGTTCGGCGGTGGGCAAGGTCAGTATCGAAAGCACGGTGAAGGCGCTGCTGCCGTTCTACGCCGTGCTGTTCCTGGTGTTGATGCTGGTGACCTACGTTCCGGCGCTGTCGCTGTGGTTACCGCACCTGGTGTTGTAACGCGATCACTGTGGCGAGGGCGCTTGCTCCCTCGCCACAGGTGTTGTCTCACGCCCGCAGCAACATATAAGCCGCAACCACCAAGCACACACTGGCAAACCCCACCTGCAACGTCCTCGCCGGTACTCGCGCGCAAAGTTGGCGACCGATGATCATGCCGACGATGCTCGCCACAATGAACGCAGCACCCAGGCGATCAATCCGCACCCCCGCGTGAAACGCGCCGATCACGCCGATGGCGGAAATCAGGCTGATGACCATCAGTGAAGTGGCGACGATGCCGCGCATCTGCACATCGGTCAGTTGCTTGAACGCCGGCACGATCAGAAACCCGCCGCCCACCCCCAGCAACCCGGACACCACGCCGGTGACCGCGCCCAGTGCCGCGAGGGTCGCGGTGCATTTGGCGGTCCAGTCGAAACGGCCGGTCTGCTCATTGAGCATGCAGTTCTTCTGGCCCCAACTGGCGTGGCCATGGTCGCTCGGGCCCTCTTGCTGGCGTTCGCGGCGCAGCATGCGCCACGCCACCATCACCATCAGCAGGCTGAACAGGATCATCAGAACCTTTTCCGGCAACTGATGGGCGAAGTAGATGCCCACCGGTGAAAACACCGCGCCGAGCGCCGCGATCAGCAGCGCCGCGCGATAACGCACCAGACCATGGCGCAAGCCATCGATCGCGCCGACCGCCGCTGCGCTGCCAACGGCAAACAACGCCACCGGCGCCGCCTGCGTCATCGTCCAGCCCAGCCCGAGCACCAGCGCCGGTACGGCGAGAATCCCGCCGCCGGCCCCGGTCAGTCCGAGGATCAATCCCATCACCACGCCAAACAGACTTGCCAGCAACATAGCGTGTTCTCAGTCGACCCTGGACAGACGCGTCAGCCATTCGCGGCCCTTGAGCATGCCGTTCCAGTAGAACCACGGCAGCAGCGTCGCCTTCAGCCACCACGCGGAGCGGCGCGGCACGGTCGGGTCGAGGGGAAAGGTCGGCAACAATTTTCCGCCGTAGCCGAACTCGGCGAGGATCACCTTGCCCTTCTCCACCGTCAGCGGGCAGGAGCCGTAGCCGTCGTACTTCAGCGGCAACGCCAGTTCCTTGCGCAGGGCCAGCAGGTTTTCCGCCACCACCACAACCTGCTTGCGCACTGCCGCGGCGGTTTTCGCATTGGTGGTGCCGCAGATATCGCCCAGGGCAAACACTTCGGGATAGCGCGGGTGTTGCAGGGTGTGCGGGTTGACCTCGCACCAGCCGGCGGCGTCGGCCAGCGGACTTTGTGCGATGAAATCCGGTGAAACCTGCGGCGGGACGACGTGCAACAAATCGAAAGTCTTGGCCTGACGGGTAACGTTGCCGTCCGCATCCTTGACGTCGAACCAGGCAGTTTTCGCCGGGCCGTCGACCTTCACCAGATTGGAATTGAATGCCAGCCGCGCGTTGTATTTCTCGATGTACTTCATCAGCGGCGGTACGAAGGTCGGCACGCCGAACAGCGCGGCACCGGCCAGATTGAACTCGACATCGACCTTACTCAGCACGTTGCGCTTGAGCCAGTGATCGCAGGACAGGTACAGCGCCTTTTGCGGCGCGCCGGCACACTTGATCGGGATCGGCGGCTGGGTGAACAGCGCTTTGCCGCCGCCCAGTTTCTGCACCTGATCCCAGGTGTATTGCGCGTGCTGATAGCTGTAGTTGGAGGTGACGCCGTGCTGGCCGAGACTGTCCTGCAGGCCTTCGATCTTCTCCCACGCCAGGCGCAGGCCGGGGCAGACGATCAGGTTCTGATAGGTGATGGTGCGTTGATCGTTGAGGGTGAGACGGCGCTGGTCGGGGTCGATGCCGGTCACGGCGGCCTGAATCCAGGTGGCCTGGCGCGGCATCACCTTGTTCATCGGTCGGGCGGTGTCTTTGGCGTCATAGGCGCCACCGCCGACCAGCGTCCACGCCGGTTGGTAGTAATGCAGGGTGCTCGGCTCGATCACCGTGATTTTCAGGCCGGGATCGCGCTTGAGCAGGCTCGCGACAAAACCGATGCCGGCAGTGCCGCCGCCGATGACCACGATGTCCGCACTGATGGATGGGCCCCAGTGTTGATCGTTCATTGTTTGTTCCTTATGGCTGCACGCAAGGATAGCCGGGTCTATTGCGCCCAGCTTTTGAGCACGGCTCCGCAGTAGAGTCCCGAGAGGGTTTTCATCACCTGGATCACTTCGTGACTGGCGAGACCGTAAAAAATGTACTTGCCTTCACGACGGGTCGCGACCAGCCCTTCATCGCGCAGGATGCCCAGTTGCTGGGACAGGGTCGGCTGACGCACGCCGGTCATTTTCTCCAGTTCGCCGACGTTGCGCTCGCCCTGGGTCAACTGGCACAGGATCAACAGCCGATCCTCGTTGGCCAAGGCCTTGAGCAGCGAACAGGCCTTGGAGGCCGAGGCGCGCAGTTGCGCCACTTCACATTCGGTCAGACTGGATTGCATTTGCAGGATGCCTTCAACGTCACTTAAGCTGCGGACATTATGTGTTTACATAAAGTGTTGCAACTCTGACTTTCCACCTTCTGCACAGGACCGTGTCCATGCCCGCGCTGATTGAAGCTTTCCTCGACCCCGCCTCTTCGACCTACAGCTATGTGGTCTACGAGGCCGATGGCGGGCAATGCGCAATCGTCGATCCGGTGCTCGATTACGACGGGGCCGCCGGCCGCACCTGCACGGCTCAGGCCGACAGGATCATCGCCTTCGTGCATGCCCATCACTTGCAAGTGCAATGGCTGCTGGAAACCCATGCCCACGCCGACCACCTGTCCGCCGCGCCCTACCTGCGCCGGGAACTGGGCGGGAAAATCGCCATTGGCGAATCGATCAGCAAAGTGCAGAACGTGTTCAAGGCGCTGTTCAACCTGGAACCGGAATTTCGCGTCGACGGCTCGCAGTTCGATCATCTGTTCGCGCCGAACGAGTCGTTCCGGATCGGCAATCTCAAGGCCACCGCCCTGCATGTCCCCGGCCACACCCCGGCGGACATGGCCTACTTGATCGACGGCGAACAGATCCTGGTCGGCGACACGCTGTTCATGCCCGACGTCGGCACCGCCCGTTGCGACTTCCCAGGTGGCAACGCCCATCAGTTGTTCAATTCGATTCACAAGCTGCTGGCCTTCCCTGCCAGCGTGAAGCTCTATGTCTGCCACGACTATCCGCCGCAAGGCCGCGACTCGCAGTGCCAGACCACCGTGGGTGAACAGCGCAAAAGCAATATCCATGTGCATGACGGCGTCGATGAGGCCGCGTTTGTCGAGATGCGTACCAAACGGGATGCCGGACTTGGAATGCCGACACTGTTGTTGCCGGCGATTCAGGTGAATGTGCGGGCGGGAAATCTGCCACCGGCGGAAGGCAATGGCGTTGTTTACCTGAAGATCCCTATCAACTCCGTGTAAGAAAAAATCATTGAGGGAACTCAAAACAAGAGTATTCGTACCTGTCACGTCGAATGCCATGAGCTGGGCGTAATCTCCGCGGGCAGGCAGACTTCATTGGGCAATCAACCCATGGAGATTTGGCAATATGGATATTCGCCGTAACCACCGGGATCTGTCCCGGGAAGAGAAATCCGCCTTCATCAACGCAGTCCTCAGGCTGAAAAACAACGTCAACAGCGTGCTGCGTCCCGGTCAGCAAAGCCGTTACGATGACTTCGTTCAGATCCACAAAAACTCAATGGGACGTGGCAATCCGCTCGCACCCAGCCCTCATCAAAGCCCCTTGTTTTATCCGTGGCACCGGGTCCTGATCCGCCAGTTCGAACTGGAGCTGCAGGCCGCCGCCGATGACCCTCGCATCACACTGCCCTACTGGAACTGGCAAATCGGCGGCGCCGACAATCCATTCACCTCGGACTTCATGGGCGGCAACGGTGACAATACCCAGAATCAGCTGGTAACCAGCGGACCCTTTTCCAATAACCAGTCGCCATTCATTGTCTCGGTATGGGACGAGGGTGTCGGTGACGCGGGCTTGCGTCGCAATCTCGGGGCTGCGGGCGCCTTGCCGTCACCAGAAACCGTCATCTCGGCCCTGAACAGAACGTCCTATTGGATGGAGCCGGGCGGTTGGGAAAACTTTTCCGAACGTGAACTGCACAATCCCGTGCATGCCTGGATCGGAGGCAACATGATGGAGGCATCCTCTCCCAATGACCCGATATTCTTCCTGCATCATTGTTATCTGGATCTGCTCTGGGAGCGCTGGAAACACCAGCATCCGAACGTTCCCTCTTTCCCGCAGGAGGAACTGAGCAACTCGACACTGGTCTTTCACCCCGAAAACGAACTCGCTCCGTGGCCTCAAAGCTTCACCATTGAGCAGACTCTTTTTACCGAAGAACTGGGTTATCGATATGAATACCTGTGAACGGCACCGGATTCAGTTGCCCAGCGTCAAACCGTTCGCCGGCAGCGGCAATGCCGTCTTATAGCGCACCTGCTTGAGCGCAAAACTTGACCGAATGTTGGCCACGCCCGGCACCTTGGTCAGAAAGTCCATCATGAAGCGTTCGAGCGACTGAATGGTCGGCACCAGCACCCGGATCAAGTAGTCAGGGTCGCCGGCCATCAGGTAGCACTCCATGACTTCGGGACGATCGGAAATGGCTTCTTCGAAATGCTGCAGCGCTTCCTCTACCTGCTTCTCGAGACTGACGTGGATGAACACGTTGACGTGCAGGCCCAGCAGGTCTGCATCCAGCAGCGTCACCTGCTCGCGGATCAGCCCCAGCTCTTCCATCGCCTTGACCCGGTTGAAGCACGGCGTCGGCGACAGATTGACCGAACGGGCAAGGTCGGCGTTGGTGATGCGCGCGTTCTCCTGAAGGCTGTTGAGAATGCCGATGTCGGTACGGTCCAGTTTGCGCATGAGACAAAACCACCTGTTTTTTATGTTTATGCAGAATTTCTATCTGCAAATGATCTCCAGTGCAACGAAACAGAGAGAAATATTCTTCTTGCCCGGGCCTATGATTGTTGTAGGACAAGATTTCTTTTATCGAAGAATGACTGCCAGCTCACTACAAGAAATTCACAAGATCGAGCGTAGAAGCCATGACCCAAGCGTATGAACCGCTGCGTCTGCACGTCCCTGAACCCTCGGGCCGCCCAGGCTGCAAAACCGATTTCTCCTACCTGCATCTGACCGATGCCGGCACGGTGCGCAAACCTTCCATCGACGTAGAACCCGCCGACACCGCCGACCTGGCCCGTGGCCTGATCCGCGTGCTCGACGACCAGGGCAACGCCCTCGGCCCATGGGCTGAAAACGTTCCGGTCGAGATCCTGCGCAAAGGCATGCGCGCCATGCTCAAGACCCGGATCTACGACAACCGCATGGTGGTTGCCCAGCGTCAGAAAAAAATGTCGTTCTACATGCAGAGCCTTGGCGAAGAAGCCATTGGCAGTGCCCAGGCCCTGGCCTTGAACATCGACGACATGTGCTTCCCCACCTACCGCCAGCAAAGCATTCTGATGGCCCGCGACGTACCGCTGGTCGACCTGATCTGCCAGTTGCTGTCCAACGAGCGCGATCCACTCAAGGGACGTCAGCTGCCGATCATGTACTCGGTCAAGGACGCCGGTTTCTTCACCATTTCCGGTAACCTCGCCACCCAGTTCATTCAGGGCGTGGGCTGGGGCATGGCCTCGGCGATCAAAGGCGACACCAAAATCGCCTCGGCCTGGATCGGCGACGGCGCCACCGCCGAATCGGACTTCCACACCGCCCTCACCTTCGCTCACGTCTATCGTGCGCCGGTGATCCTCAACGTGGTCAACAACCAGTGGGCGATCTCGACCTTCCAGGCCATCGCCGGTGGTGAAGCCACCACCTTCGCCGGACGCGGTGTCGGTTGCGGCATCGCCTCGCTGCGGGTGGATGGCAACGATTTTTACGCGGTCTACGCCGCCTCCGCCTGGGCTGCCGAACGCGCCCGCCGCAACCTCGGCCCGACCATGATCGAATGGGTCACCTACCGCGCCGGCCCGCACTCGACCTCCGACGATCCGTCCAAATACCGTCCTGCCGACGACTGGAGCCACTTCCCGCTGGGCGACCCGATTGCCCGCCTGAAACAGCACCTGATCAAAGTCGGCCACTGGTCGGAAGAAGAGCACGCCGCCGTCAGCGCCGAGCTCGAAGCCGAAGTGATCGCCGCACAGAAACAGGCCGAACAGTACGGCACCCTCGCCGGCGGCCAGATTCCGAGCGCCGCCACCATGTTCGAAGACGTCTACAAAGAGATGCCGGAGCACTTGAAGCGCCAGCGTCAGCAGTTGGGGATCTGACATGAACGATCACAACAACAATATTCAGTTGGAAACCGCCATGACCACGACCACCATGACCATGATCCAGGCCCTGCGCTCGGCCATGGATGTGATGCTTGAGCGTGACGACAACGTGGTGGTGTTCGGACAGGACGTCGGCTACTTCGGCGGCGTGTTCCGTTGCACCGAAGGCTTGCAGACCAAGTACGGCACCTCGCGGGTGTTCGATGCGCCGATTTCCGAGAGCGGTATCGTCGGCGTCGCGGTGGGCATGGGCGCTTATGGCTTGCGTCCGGTGGCCGAGATTCAGTTCGCCGACTACGTGTACCCGGCGTCCGACCAGATCATTTCCGAGGCCGCCCGTCTGCGTTATCGCTCGGCCGGCGAGTTCACCGCCCCGATGACCCTGCGCATGCCTTGCGGCGGTGGCATCTACGGCGGCCAGACCCACAGCCAGAGCATCGAGGCGATGTTCACTCAGGTCTGCGGTCTGCGCACCGTCATGCCGTCCAACCCGTATGACGCCAAAGGCCTGCTGATCGCCTCCATCGAAAACGATGACCCGGTGATCTTCCTCGAGCCAAAACGCCTGTACAACGGCCCGTTCGACGGCCACCACGACCGCCCGGTGACCCCGTGGTCGAAACACCCGCAAGCCCAGGTGCCGGACGGTTACTACACCGTGCCGCTGGACGTTGCCGCGATTACCCGTCCGGGCAAGGACGTGACCGTGCTGACCTACGGCACTACTGTGTACGTGTCGCAAGTCGCTGCTGAAGAAAGCGGCGTTGACGCTGAAGTCATCGACCTGCGCAGCTTGTGGCCGCTGGACCTGGAAACCATCGTCAAATCCGTGAAGAAAACCGGCCGTTGCGTCGTGGTTCACGAAGCTACCCGCACCTGCGGATTCGGCGCCGAACTGGTGTCGCTGGTGCAAGAGCATTGCTTCCATCACCTGGAAGCGCCGATCGAACGCGTCACCGGTTGGGACACCCCCTACCCGCACGCGCAGGAGTGGGCGTATTTCCCTGGGCCGTCCCGAGTGGGCGCGGCGCTGAAACGGGTCATGGAGGTCTGAATGGGCACGCACGTTATCAAGATGCCGGACATCGGAGAAGGCATCGCAGAAGTAGAACTGTCGCAGTGGCACGTCAAGGTTGGCGACCTGGTCGTTGAAGATCAGGTGCTGGCGGATGTGATGACCGACAAGGCGATGGTCGACATTCCGTCGCCGGTCCACGGCAAGGTGATTGCACTCGGCGGTCAGCCGGGCGAAGTGATGGCGGTCGGCAGTGTGCTGATCAGCATCGAAGTGGAAGGCGCCGGTAATCTGAAGGAGTCGGACAAACCGGCTCCTGTCGCGACAAAAGAAACACCTGTCGCACCAAAAGTTGAAGCTGTCGTTGAAAGCAAACCCGTCGCGCCCCGAACGGCTCCGGTTTGCCAGGGCCCGATGGTTGCCCGCGAAGCCAATGAGCGCCCGCTGGCCTCGCCAGCCGTGCGCAAACACGCGCTGGATCTGGGCATTCAATTACGTCTGGTGCGCGGTTCCGGTCCGGCCGGCCGCGTGCTGCACGAAGACCTCGACGCCTATCTGGCGCAGGGTCAGTCGAATGCTTCGGCGCCGGTCGCCGCTGCGTACGCCCAGCGTAATGATGAAGAACAGATTCAAGTGATCGGCATGCGCCGCAAGATTGCCCAGCGCATGCAGGACGCCACCCAGCGTGCGGCACACTTCAGTTATGTCGAAGAAATTGACGTCACCGCGATTGAAGAACTGCGCGCCCATTTGAACGAAAAACACGGCGCGAGCCGTGGCAAGCTGACCTTACTGCCGTTCCTGGTGCGCGCACTGGTCGTCGCCCTGCGCGATTTCCCGCAGATGAACGCCCGTTACGACGACGAAGCCCAGGTCATCACCCGCCTCGGCGCGGTGCACGTCGGCGTCGCCACCCAAAGCGACGTCGGCCTGATGGTGCCGGTGGTGCGTCACGCCGAAGCGCGCAGCCTGTGGGACAGCGCGGCGGAAATCTCCCGCCTGGCCAACGCCGCCCGCAATGGCAAGGCCAGCCGCGATGAACTGTCCGGCTCGACCATCACCCTGACCAGCCTCGGCGCCCTTGGCGGCATCGTCAGTACCCCGGTGCTGAACCTGCCGGAAGTGGCCATCGTCGGCGTGAACAAAATCGCCGAACGGCCAATGGTCGTCAAAGGCCAGGTGGTGATCCGCAAGATGATGAACCTCTCCAGCTCCTTCGATCACCGCGTGGTCGACGGGATGGACGCGGCGCTCTTCATCCAGGCCATTCGTGGTCTGCTCGAACAACCCGCGACCCTGTTTGTGGAGTGATGGCATGCAATCTCTGAACACCACGCTGCTGATCATCGGCGGCGGTCCTGGCGGTTACGTGACGGCCATTCGTGCCGGGCAACTGGGCATTTCGACCATTCTGGTCGAGGGTGAATCGCTGGGCGGCACCTGCCTGAACATCGGCTGCATTCCGTCGAAAGCGCTGATCCACGTGGCCGAGCAGTTTCACCAGACGCAACATCACAACCAGCATTCGGCACTGGGCATCAGCGTTTCGGCGCCTACCCTCGACATCACTAAAAGCGTCGAGTGGAAGGACGGCATCGTTGATCGCCTGACCACCGGCGTCGCCGCGCTGCTGAAGAAGAACAAGGTTCAGGTCATCAACGGCTGGGCCAAGGTCATCGACGGCAAGACCGTGGAAGTCGGCGACACCCGCATCCAGTGTGAACATCTGGTGCTGGCCACCGGCTCGAAAAGCGTCAATCTGCCGATCCTGCCGATTGGCGGGCCGATCATATCGTCCACCGAGGCGTTGGCGCCGAAGTCGGTGCCGAAACGCCTGATCGTGGTCGGCGGTGGTTACATCGGTCTGGAATTGGGCATTGCCTATCGCAAGCTCGGCGCCGAGGTCAGTGTGGTCGAGGCGCAGGATCGGATCCTGCCGGCCTACGACGCCGAACTGACTCAACCGGTGCACGACGCGCTGAAGCAACTGGGCGTGAAGCTCTACCTCAAGCACAGCGTGCTGGGTTTCGACGGTACGTTGCAGGTGCGCGATCCGAACGGTGACACGCTGAATCTGGAAACCGATCAGGTGCTGGTGGCCGTCGGTCGCAAACCCAATACCCAGGGCTGGAACCTTGAAGCGCTGAACCTGGACATGAACGGCTCGGCGATCAAGATTGACAGCCGCTGCCAGACCAGCATGCGTAATGTCTACGCCATCGGCGACCTGAGCGGCGAGCCGATGCTGGCCCACCGCGCCATGGCCCAGGGCGAAATGGTCGCCGAGCTGATCAGCGGCAAGACCCGCGAATTCAACCCGACCGCCATCGCTGCCGTGTGCTTTACCGACCCGGAACTGGTGGTCGTCGGCAAGACGCCGGACGAGGCCAAGGCGGCGGGACTTGACTGCATCGTGTCGAACTTCCCGTTCGCGGCCAATGGCCGGGCGATGACGCTGGAATCGAAAACCGGCTTCGTGCGGGTGGTCGCCCGTCGAGACAATCATGTGATTGTCGGCTGGCAGGCGGTCGGTGTCGGGGTCTCGGAGCTGTCGACTGCGTTCGCGCAAAGCCTGGAAATGGGCGCGCGACTGGAAGACATCGGCGGCACCATCCATGCACACCCGACTCTGGGTGAAGCGGTGCAGGAAGCGGCGTTGCGTGCGCTTGGGCACGCGTTGCACCTGTAAAAACCCGACACGGGGGAGTTTTTTCATAAGCAGGCTAATAAATCTGCTGCTCCCCCATCGCCCGGGCTGCGAAACCGCTCAAGAATGAAGTATTGTTGTGCCCATCCAAAAAAACGTCAGAAGCCTTGAACCGCTTCGGCGGTTGTTCAGTGATAGAGGGTGTCATGGGTAACGAAAGCATCAACTGGGACAAGCTGGGTTTTGACTACATCAAGACCGACAAACGCTATCTGTCGTACTTTCGCAACGGCGAGTGGGACAAAGGCACCCTGACCGAAGACAACGTGCTGCACATCAGCGAAGGCTCCACTGCCCTTCACTATGGCCAGCAATGCTTCGAAGGCCTGAAGGCCTATCGTTGCAAGGACGGCTCGATCAACCTGTTCCGTCCGGACCAGAACGCCGCGCGCATGCAACGCAGCTGCGCCCGCCTGCTGATGCCGCATGTATCCACCGAGCAGTTCATCGAAGCGTGCAAGGAAGTGGTTCGCGCCAACGAGCGCTTCATCCCGCCTTACGGCACCGGTGGCGCGCTGTACCTGCGTCCGTTCGTGATCGGCGTGGGTGACAACATCGGCGTGCGTACCGCACCTGAGTTCATCTTCTCGGTGTTCGCGATCCCGGTCGGTGCCTACTTCAAGGGCGGCCTGACCCCGCACAACTTCCAGATTTCCACCTTCGACCGCGCCGCGCCACAAGGCACCGGTGCCGCCAAGGTCGGTGGCAACTACGCGGCCAGCCTGATGCCTGGCTCCCAGGCCAAGAAAGCGCACTTCGCTGACGCCATCTACCTGGATCCGCTGACCCACAAGAAGATCGAAGAAGTCGGTTCGGCCAACTTCTTCGGGATCACCCACGACAACAAGTTCGTGACCCCGAACTCGCCATCGGTACTGCCGGGTATCACCCGTCTGTCGCTGATCGAACTGGCCAAGTCCCGTCTGGGCCTGGAAGTGGTCGAAGGCGACGTATTCATCGACAAGCTGTCGGACTTCAAAGAGGCCGGCGCCTGCGGTACTGCGGCGGTGATCACCCCGATCGGTGGCATCAGCTACAACGACCACCTGCACGTATTCCACAGCGAAACAGAAGTCGGCCCTGTGACCCAGAAGCTCTACAAAGAGCTGACCGGCGTGCAGACCGGCGACGTCGAAGCGCCAGCCGGCTGGATCGTCAAGGTTTGATCTGACGGCCAGATGCACAAAAGCCCCCATCGAGTGATCGATGGGGGCTTTTTTATTCGCCTCGCTCGCTGGCCTTCATGGCAATCCGTTTGCCCGCACGACCGGCAATCCCGCTCGCCTGCCCATTCTGCTGCTTGCCCATTCGGGCCTGGGTAATCAATCCGGGAATCAGCTCCCCCTCCGGCAGGTTCTTCCAGAACCGCGTTGGCAAATGCCCTTGCATGACTTTCTCGTTCAACCGCGCCGGGTTGAAGATGTGGCTGTAGTACGTCAGCCACAAGTCACCGTGGGGGTCGTCGACGTTCTGCGCCAGTTGCTGCCACTCCAGCGGACACTGACGTTCATGGATCAGTTGTTCACCATCGTAATAAACCCCATCGCGGGGCGTGGCGATCAGCCAGCGATGCCGGCCCATGCGCCCGATGAAGTGTTCGCTGGCGCTGTGCAGGATGTCGTGGGCCGGTTCGTGCCACGCGACGTATTGCGGGCCCGGCAGCTCTGCCGGGCGCTCGATGAAACGCACGAACGCATGCAGATGATGGGCTTCGCGCTGCACCTGCTTGATCCGCCGCTGCAACTCGCTGCCCAGCTTGTCGCCGGCCATCATTGCCGTACGGTCGCCGTGGCTGACTCGCCACAGCACTTCATACAGCAAACTCCAGCGCTGATCGCCACGGTATCGCGACGCTTGTTCCAAGGTGTCGAGCAGCGCACGCGGAATCCGCGCCTGAAACGGCCCCTGCCCTTCGGGCACCGACACGTCACTGGCGAACAGATCGCTCACGCCTTCCGACGCCCAGCTCACCAGACTCGGATCAATTTCATGGCTGAGCAGCCAGCGCGCCTGCTGGCGCCAGGTGTCGAACAGGTCGTCGCAGTCGAGATTGATCATCCCCACAGCCCCATCTGTTGCGGCATTGGTCGGTCGCGCAATTGCTGATAAAGCATCTGGCTGGTGACTTCCGCCTGCTGAGGGTGGTAATCGCTGGTGATGATGAACGGCTTGGCTTTGGCCAGCACACAGCGCATGCGCGCCACGTCTTCGTAGCGAATGCGCCGCTGCCGACGCAGTTCCACCAGACGTTCGGTGGTGCGCAAGCCGATGCCGGGGATGCGTGAAATCAACGCCGGTTCGGCGCGATTGAGGTCCAGCGGGAACACCTCGCGGTTCTGCAGCGCCCAGGCCAGTTTCGGGTCGATGTCCAACGCCAGATTGCCCGGCCCCTGAAGCAACTCACCGGCGGTATAGCCATAACCGCGCAACAGAAAATCCGCCTGATACAAGCGGTGCTCGCGCATCAGCGGCGGTGCGGCCAAAGGCACGCTTTTCGGGCTGTCGGGAATCGGGCTGAAGGCCGAGTAATAGACCCGGCGCAGACGGAAGTTGCCGTAAAGCGCCTGCGCGCTGTGCAGGATGGTGCTGTCGTCGGTGTCATCGGCACCCACAATCATCTGCGTACTCTGCCCGGCCGGGGCGAACTTTGGTGCGCGGGGTTCGTTGAGCACGGTCTGCACACCGGTGTAGATGGTGTTCATCGCCTGCTTGATCGAACCGATGTGCTTCTCCGGCGCCAGGGTTTGCAGGCTGGCATCCGTGGGCAATTCGATGTTGACGCTCAGGCGATCGGCGTAACGCCCGGCCTCTTCGATCAGCGCGGGATCCGCATCGGGAATGGTTTTGAGATGAATGTAGCCACGGAACTCATGCTCTTCGCGCAGCAACTTCGCGACACGCACCAGTTGCTCCATGGTGTAGTCCGCCGAACGAATGATCCCCGAGCTGAGAAACAACCCGCTGACGCAATTGCGCCGGTAGAAATCCAGGGTCAGCGTCACCACTTCCTCGGGCGTGAAACGCGCACGGGGCACGTCGCTGGAACGGCGGTTGACGCAGTATTGGCAGTCGTAGAGACAGAAATTGGTCAGCAGAATCTTGAGCAGCGACACACAACGCCCGTCCGGCGTGTAGCTGTGGCAAATGCCCATGCCATCAGTCGAACCCAGCCCGTCCTTGCCTTCGGAACTGCGCTTGGGCGCGCCACTGCTGGCGCAGGAGGCGTCGTACTTGGCGGCGTCGGCGAGGATGCTGAGCTTGTCGATGATTTGCATGGCACTGACTCGATACTGTTCGCATATACAGTATAGACAGCGATTGGCTCACACAAGGTGCAATGCCGCTCTTCGTCGGAATGTCGCACCGCAGGAGTCAGGTCAATTTGACTCAGCAGCAGTCAGATTGACTCGATTCCACAAGCGTCATAATGACTATCAACCCTGCGCAGCCCTTGATATTAAAGGCTGTCCGGCATGGCCCGAAAATTGACTGGTCTCCCGTAGCCATTTGGCTGAAGACCAAAAACGGGAGTCGAACATGGATCATGTTTTTCAGGGCAAGCTTGCCGTCATCACCGGTGCCAGTTCGGGCATAGGCCTGGCCGCTACCGAGCGTCTGCTCGATCAAGGCGCGCGCGTATTGGCCATGTCGCGAAAGCTCGGCGCACTGGCCGAACTGCTTGAGCGGTATCCGCAGCAACTGGTGTGGCACTCCGGCGATGTCGCTCAAGCCGCTGACCTTGCCGCTTTGGCCGAGCAAGCTGCACGCATCGGTCCGGTAAGTTTCGTGGTGCCCAACGCCGGTATCGCAGAACTGGCCGACGGGCTCGACAGCTCGGCATTCGGTCGCCAATGGGCAGTAAACGGCGCCGGCGCCCTGAACACCTTGGCCGCCCTGCGCCCGCACCTTGCAGACAAGGCGTCAGTGGTGTTCATCGGTACTTTTCTGGCCCGAATCAGTTTCGCGGGATTGGCCGCCTACATCGCGTCAAAAGCGGCGTTGATCGCCCATGCCCGAACCCTTGCAGTCGAGCTGGCACCCCACGGTGTGCGCATCAATTGCGTTTCCCCCGGCCCGACCGCAACGCCGATCTGGTCGACATTGGGCCTGAGTGACGAAGCGCTCGGCGACGTGGCCCAAGGCGTCAACAAACGACTGCTGGGCGGACAATTCCTAGAACCTGCGGCAGTGGCCGACGTCATTCTGTTCCAGCTGGGCAATGGCGCACGCGGCGTCATCGGTCAGGACTGGGTAGTCGACAGCGGATACACCTTGAGCTAACGCGCATGCACCGATCCGGGCGTGGAATCAGCCAACTGGCGACCTGACGAATCCCGCCCGGCTTCGGGCAAAACCAGCCCCCAGCGCGATGACAATTCTCGGCGCCCCTGCACCGTCAACGTCAGCGCCCGACTGTCCAGATCCTGCGTCACCCATTTGCGCTTCAGCGCCGCCTGCAACAACGCCGCACCGAGCGAACCGCCCAGATGCGGCCGGCGCATGCTCCAGTCCAGACACGGGCAGGCGAACCGTCGGCGCAACGTCGACAGATCCTTGACCTCAATACCCAGCCCTTCAAAAAACGCCTCGCCACTTTCACTGAGGCGATAAACCTGTTCATCGGTTTCCACCAGCCATCCCGTCTCCAGCAAGCGGTCATGCAACAACACCGCCAGCGTCCCGGCCATGTGGTCGTAGCAGGTGCGGGCGAATTGCAGGCGATCCGGTGTATGCGGCTTGAAGGTCGGTGCGGAGTTCTGTCCGATCACCATCAGCGCTTCCAGCGCCTGGGCCACGCGCTTGTCGGCGAGGCTGTAATAACGGTGGCGGCCCTGCACATGCAGGCGCACCAAGGCCAGATCCTTGAGCTTGGCCAGGTGTGCGCTGGCGGTCGAGGCGCTGACTTCGGCAAGGGTTGCCAGCTCGGTGGCGGTGCGGGCGTGGCCGTCCATCAGCGAGCACAGCATTTTGGTTCGCGCCGGTTCCGCGATGGCGGCAGCCACTTGCGAGACGCCGATGTCTTGATGTTCTGCGTGCATATTTCGCTCCCGGACGAATCATCGCCCTCAAGGACTGGAGATAGTAGCAACACTTTCCCCACCGACAAGGTTGCGATCCATGGACCCGATCATCGCGGCGACTCACGCCGATCCCTACCCCTACTACGCCGAACTGCGCGCGGCGGGCGGGCTGACCTTTCATCACGGACTGAAACTGTGGGTTGCCAGCAGCGCCCGCGCGGTATGCGCGGTGCTGGCGCATCCGGATTGCCGGGTACGTCCGGTGCAGGAACCGGTGCCCAAAGCCATCGTCGATGGCATGGCGGGCAAGGTGTTTGGCCTTTTGATGCGCATGAATGACGGCGAAGCTCAGCGCTGCCCGCGTTCGGCCATCGAGCCTCCGCTGGGGTTGATTGATCGGGAAGAAGTCGGCGCACTGGTGTCCGCGCGGTTGATCACCAATGATTCCGACGGGCTCTATAAAGCCATGTTTCGCGGCCCGGTGTGCGTGGTTGCATCGTTGCTCGGATTCACCCCGGCGCAGGCGCGGGTCATCAGTGAACTGACGGCGGATTTCGCGGCGTGTCTGTCGCCGCTGAGCAATGACCTGCAACTGGCGGCAGCGCATCGGGCGGCGGAGCAATTGCGCGGATACTTCATGGAATTGCTGGCGGATCCGAACCCGTTTCTCGCCGACATTCGCCAGCGTTTTGTCGGCGATGCGGACGTGCTGCTCGCCAACCTGATCGGCCTCTGTTCGCAGACGTTCGAGGCCACCGCCGGGCTTATCGGTAATGCGCTGGTGGCGTTGCATCGTCAGCCTGAATTACGCAACGCGTCAGTGGATTCGTTGTTGGCTGAAGTCCAGCGCTTCGATCCCTCGGTACAGAACACTCGCCGTTTTATGGCGAACAGCTGTGAAATCGACGGCGTGCGACTGGAAGCCGGCGACATGATTCTGGTGCTGCTGGCCTCAGCCAATCGTGACCCGGCACTGAATGAAAACCCGGATCGCTTTAGGGTGGATCGCCCGAACCGACGCAGCTTCACGTTCGGCAGCGGTCGGCATCAATGTCCCGGACAGACGCTGGCAATAACGATCGCCAGCGCCACGCTCACTGAAATCCTCGCCCGCAACATTGATCCGGGAAGATTCACGTGGCACTACCGGCCTTCGCTGAATGGACGAGTTCCGATGTTCAGCGAGGTGCAGCCTTAAGCGTTGCGCAATTCGATGGTCAGGTGCGAAAGCTCATGCACCGGCGCCAGGCGCTCACGGATCGCGTCGGCAGTCACGCCCGCCACCGCGACCACACTGACAATCGCCGCCCGCGCCTGCGGGCCGACCTGCCAGACGTGCAGGTCGCTGATGCGCACATCATCGGAGGTTTCCAGCAGTTCGCGGATCTCCTCGGCCACGGGTTCATCGGTGGTGTCGAGCAACACGGCGGCGCTGTCGCGCATCAGGTTCCAGGCCCATTTGGCGATGACGATGGAACCGACGATGCCCATCACCGGATCCATCCACACCCAGCCCAGATAGCGACCGGCCAGCAGCGCGGCAATCGCCAGCACCGATGTCAACGCGTCCGCCAATACGTGCACGTAGGCTGAACGCAGGTTGTTGTCGTGATGGTGGTGATGGCCATGATCGTGGCTGTGGTCGTGACTATGGCCGTGGTCGTGATGGCTGTGGTCGTGATGGCTGTGGTGACCGGCCAGCAGAAAAGCGCTGAGCAGATTGACGCCCAAGCCGACCACGGCGATCAAGGTTGCTTCTCCGAACGCCACACTGGTTGGCTGGAACAGACGGAAAACCGATTCCCCGGCAATCCCCAGCGACACCAGCCCCAGCACCATCGCCGAGGCAAAACCCGCCAGATCACCGACCTTGCCGGTGCCGAAACTGTAGCGTCGGTTGTTGGCGTTACGCCGCGCAAAACCATAGGCCGCCGCCGCGATGCCCAAGGCGCCGGCGTGGGTCGCCATGTGGAAACCGTCGGCCAGCAATGCCATGGAACCGGTGAGATAACCGGCGGCAATTTCGCCGATCATCATCACGAAAGTCAGCACCACCACCCACAGGGTGCGGCGGGCGTTTTCATCGTGCGAAGCACCGAGAAACTGGTGGTTGTGGGAAAAGTCATCAACCTTGAGGGTCATGATGTCGGCGCTCACTTGGAATATCGGCGGATGGCCAGCAGCAACTCTTCCACGCCCTGGGCGCGGGCTTCGTCGCTGAGGTCGGGACGGGCGACATGCTCGCGGGCGTGGGCCTCGATGAACTGCTCCATCAAGCCATTGACCGCGCCGCGAATCGCCGCCATCAGGTGCAACGTCTTGGCACAATCGGCCTCGGATTCCAGCGCTTTTTCAACAGCCTGAACCTGCCCGGCAATGCGCCGGACCCGGTTGAGCAACTCGCCTTTGTGTTCGTGCGTGTGCGACATACCTATACCCCCTACCCCTATATGGCGAGCATAGTCGCTGTTCCGATCGAGAGGGGCAAGGCCTGTTTTCGACCATCCGTCGCAGCTTGAATTTTTGACGTGAAAGGATTGAGGCGGAGCGTCAGTCGGCAACCGACTCTGGAAGGTGTTTCAGAGGCAGGATCGTTGGGAACCCTCGTCTGTCAGGCCCATTGCAGTGGCGAGGACGACGAGAAGCAGAGGTCTACGTCCAGTTGCGCTGCAGCCGACAGGTTGACCAGCGCATCCAGAGAGAACTTGTCGATTTTGCCGTTGAGTACGTCGTTAAGGCGCGGCTGGGTGATGCCTAGACGCTTGGCCGCCTCCTTCTGCGGAAGCTCCCAGGCACGAATCGTTTCGCACAACGTGCGCATCAGCTTGGCCCGCAGGCGCATGTTGGCCGCTTCCTGCGGCGTGTCTTCCAGTGCATCCCAGACGCTTGCGAAACGCTGGGAAGAGTTTTGATGATCCGTCATGGTTCAACCTATTTCCTGGTATCTGGCCCGTGCCAGTTCTATGTCTCGCGTCTCGGTTTTGCGCGTGGTCTTTTGCAGGGCGTGCAGCACATAAATCGCGTCAGGCCGGTTGACCACATAAAACACTCGAAACGCTCCTGAATCCTCGGTGATTCTGATTTCATTGACGCCCCGCCCGACGGTCTTCATGGGGCGCCAGTCAAAGGGTTCGTCACCCTGCTGCAACAGATCCAATTGGAATCCGGCAGCTCTGCGAGCATCGAGGGGAAAAGCTCTCAGATCCTTGAGCGCACTCCCGACAAATACCACGTCCTTGTGTCTTGGCATTGACTTCTCCTGTGTTGGAAGGAAAAGCGTAATAGCCCGGACGGAATCGTGTCGCGGCGGTGTGTTGCAAGGAATGGCAGCGATCACATCCCAGCAGACTATATCGAAATCGATATAAATCAAGTTTGAATTGGCTTATCTGACATTTGGTAGCACAAAGCAGAAATTCGCGAGTCGGCACACTTGATAAGCCGACACAGAGCCCCTGTGGGAGCGAGCTTGCTCGCGATGGCGGACTGAAAAATGACGCATCATTTTGCCCCCATCCGGGAGGCTACATTGCCTTGCGCCTTTGCCTACAACTACGCCAGAATCCGCCGGCTTGTGCGGTTTGGAGCCTGCCCGTAACTTGATTCGCATCACTGAATGGTCAGTGAACGGGTTTAGTCGCTCGGTGGGTTTTAAGCTGCATAGAGTCATTTCTGTCAGGCATTTCTACGCCTGTACTTAATGGTAGCTGTGCGCAGGGCACCTTCGGGTGCGCCGGGAAAGCTTAGAACCACCGGTCGACTAACCTGCGCATAGCTGCCACCCAATTTGTTTAGTCGCAAATGACGGTGTAAGCCTCAATTGAAAGGTTCTAAGCAAATGATCAAGCCAACACCCAATCCTCCGGAAACAGACATCCAGTCCGAATCCGACCCAACCTCTCCCTACTCCACAACCGACTCAAAAAAACTCCACGAAGCCGCCGAGCGCGCCCTCGACCATTACCTGAAACCCACCGCCCCGAAACAGCACTGCCCCGGCCGCATGTTCCTCATCGCCCCCCACATCGATCAGCATGCCCTGCTGGCCCACGCCTGCGAGTCGATGGCTTCGGCCAGCGTGATGCTCAGCGACTTCGCCGCGCTGCTGGACCCGCCCTACCGCAGCACCGTGCTGGGCATCGCCCAAGTGGTGATGTGTGGCGAGCTCGCCGTGAACCGGGCGCTGGACACTCTCGATGCCACGACCTGAGGAACACCCCATGGAAAGCAAATCCGATGCACACGTCGTCGCCGCCCTGATCTCCATCGGCCTCAACGAGAAAGACAGCCAATGGGCCCAGAAAGCCTGTCTGCTACTGCTCGAGAGCGAACGGAAATCCATCGTCAGCGCCGCCCTCACCGCCCTCGCCCAGATTGCCCGCGACCATGGCGAACTGGACCGCAACCGCCTGCTGCCGGCACTCGCCAGCGTAAAACGCAGATTTCCAAGCCTGACCGGTACGGTTGCCGCGACGCTGGATGAGATGGCAATGGCTGCGTAACACCTGGGGTACAAGGCAAGAAAAACCCGCTGTCTCAGTGGAGGGAGGCAGCGGGTTCAGTGTTTTCCGAGCTCTCCAATAACAGGTTAACCCCCAAGTAAATACAGGAGGCTTTTAATGTTTTTATGGATAAGTGGCTTTTTGAAAGGTGATGAAGAGGACGACTCTTTGAAGTTTGAACTGACAGTGAAGCCTGAGGCAGAAGCTGCGGTTTTAGCGTTGCTGGGTTGGGAAAGCCTGGAAGAAAGCGAGGCCGGAGAATGGTTATTGAATGAAGGTCAGGTCCGGCAAATCGCTTCAGTCCTTAATGAACACCTACCAACTGAACTAGATCTTTTTATCGGGGTTCGGGAATAGTTGAGTCTTTCCTATCAGGAACCAACAGTGAACCACGATGAAGCAGTGAGGCTTCTTGAAAGCGGCGTGGAAAGGAATGTTGTCGCTGGATTGATTTCTATTGGCTTGAACGAATCAGACAGAATCTGGGCTCAGCAAACCTGCCTGAAGTATTTCGCCAGCAGCAATGAGTCGGTTCTCACCTCTGCCATTACCGCTCTCGGCCACGTTGCTCGAAGACACTGCGAGCTGGACAAAGACATTGCCTTTGCAGCGCTGGAGGAGGTAAAGACAAGATTCCCCTCGCTGGAAGGCGTGATCGCAGACACGCTTGACGATATTGAGGCATTTACCTGATTTAAAGCCCTTGCAGGACGTTTTGATCAGGGTTTTCCCTCATCACAACGGGTTTTGTGTGCAGACGCAATCACCGTCGAAAGTCAGACAGAATGAAAGGCGTATGCCCCCTCAAGTAAGCCTCGACCTCCTCCAGCGAGTGCAGTCCGTCGCTCGAAGAAACAACGGAGCCTTGAACATCTTGTCGAGTCAGGGTCACGGTATAAATCCCCTCTTCCTCCAGCAGAACGCCGGTGAATCTGACCTGTTGCCCGTCTTCTTCTGCGAAGGAAGTCGCTGTAAGGCTTCCAGACGCAAGCGTCGTTGTCACACGATCCTTGAGCACTTTGCGCTTTGCCATCAGTTCCCTGGCCACAACCCAAGTGCCAACCCCCACAGCAGCGTTGAGCACAGCCATATACCCGTAAGACCAGCGCCCGTGCGACGAGTGTTTCTCGCCCAACCACTCGGCAATCTGAGAAATCATGTGCCACACGTCCATGTGCTAATCCCTGAATGCGATCATCAATTCTGCACGCCGGATTCAATCCTCCCGCGTCAAAACCTCAAGCAACTCAATCTCGAACACCAGATTCGAATTCGGCGGAATCTTGCCCATCGTCCGTTCGCCGTAACCCAGATGCGCCGGCACCAGCAGTTTGCGCTTGCCCCCCACCTGCATGCCCATGATCCCCTGATCCCAGCCCTTGATCACCCGGCCCGTGCCGATCACGCACTGAAACGGCTTGCCCCGGCTCCAGGACGAATCGAATTCGGTGCCGTCTTCCAGCCAACCCGTGTATTGGGTGGTGATCAACGCGCCTTTGACGGCGGCTTTTCCGTCTCCGGTCTGAAGATCGATTATCTGCAGTTCATCATTCATAACATTCACTCTATTGTTCCGCTGGCCGCCGTTTTCCCAGAAATACCGGCCATTGGCAACCGTTTGACCCTACGTCGGCCGTGATGGATGATGGCCACCCGCTACCAATCCTGATCGATACGCCATGACAGCGACGCTTGAATGACTCAACTCTGGATCAGCTTCGCCATTGTCGTTGTGCTGTTGGTCTTGATTGCCGTTCTGATCCGGCGAGTGCGCGCGCTTCGTCAGCAACTCGCCGAGTATCGCGAACTGCTCACCCGCGCCGCCGAGGGCCAGAACATCCGTCAGGATGGCGACGCCGACCGCTTCAAGCGCAGCCAGTATTTTGCGCGGATCGGCACTTGGGATTGGGAAGTCGACACGGATCGACTCTATTGGTCCGACGCAATATTCGGCATGTTCGGCTTCAAGATCGGCGAAGTGACGCCCTCCTACGCGCTGTTCTGTTCCTGCGTACACCCCGATGACCGCGCCAGGGTGCGCGCCGGGGAATTGCGATGCCTGGAGACCGGCGAAAACCACGACGAGGAGTACCGCGTGGTCTGGCCAGACGGCACAATCCGCTGGCTGCGGGAAACCGGCAATGTGGTGCGCAACGATCACGACGCGGTGATCAAGATGATGGGGGTGGTGCGCGACATCACCGAAGAAAAGGCCTCGGCCAGCTACCTCCAGCACCTGGCCCACTTCGACCCGCTGACCGGACTGCCCAACCGGCTGGTGCTGGAAGAACGGCTATCGGAAGCACTGGAACATGCGCGCATGACCGAGACGCGGGTGGCGTTGGTGTTTATCGATCTCAACGGCTTCAAAGCGATCAACGACCGCTACGGTCACGCCGCCGGCGACCGCGTTCTGATCACCACCGCCACGCGCCTGAAACGCATCCTGCGGGTCAGCGACACCGTCGCGCGCATCGGCGGCGATGAATTCGTAGTCATCCTGCAAGGCCTCGCCCCCGGACTGAACCTGCAGGACGAAGCGCGCAGCATCTGCCAGAAAATCTTTATCGAACTGTCCCCGCCAATCCCCATCGGCAACGAACAACGCCACATCGGCACCAGCCTCGGCGTTGCTGTCTTCCCCGACCATGCGCCGACCATGGATCGCTTGCTGCACATTGCGGATCTGGCGATGTATGAGGCCAAGCGCAGTGGGAACAATCAGTATCGGTTGGGCGGCGGGCAGACGCTGAGTCATGGCCGGGCTGATTGAATTTCAGCGCTCGGGCGTACCGAATACAACGCCATTGAAGGTATGCGTGCAGCACCGGCAGCTGGGCGTCATGTCTTCGGCTTTCAGGGCGGGATTGACGATTTGCAGGCGCTTGTTCTCATCGACGTATAACCCGCTGTAGATGCTGGACTCGCCCATCCCCACGACATCCCTTCTCTCATGTTCATGCAGAGCGACCATCCAGAACACCGGCTCTTGCCGATCCAGCCGCGACACCGCTTCACTGAAAATCTCGTCCCAATCACCGCCGACTCGCGACAACAGAAAGCGAAACAACGGCGTGTAATCGTAGCCATGATGCTTAATGCCATGCATCGACCCGCGTATAGCCTCGCTGTGGATTTCAGCCTTGGTATTTCGCTGATGCCGGTAATGCCCGCCCGGGTTGTTGCGCCAGACGTTGTGGGCGGTGGTGTTTTCTTTGCGATAAAGGGGTTTCTTTTCCAACCTATTGCTCCTGACATCCAGTCACTCGAAACGCCCTCGCGTTTTACCGGAATGGCGCTCGAATGCAATCAACCGTCCATGGCCAATTGTTGCTTGAGGTCAGCGCTCCACCGGCTGAATCGCCACAATCGTCCCGTTGGTGATCATCACCATCACATATTTATCGTTGATCTGTACCCACTGCGCCTGCGGTTCCGGCTGCTTGAGGCCTTTCTGTTTCCAGTTTTTGATGGCTTTTTCGCTGCGCTGGTAAATGTCCGGGGCGCGGTCGTTGACGTTCAGTTCGCGGTTGCCGGTCGGTGATTGCTCGACGGTGTCGTTCGAGGTTTGCGCCGCTTGAACGAGGGGGCTGATCCCGGCGATGCCGGCGACGAGGGCCAGGCTGGCGATTAGGGTCTTGTTGTTCATCGGTGAACCTCCTGAAATGTGTGATACCTGAACTCCGACTGCGGGGTTCTGGAATCATTCCTTGTTTTTTGATGGCGCTGAGCCGGCGATTGTAGTCGCCAGTCATGACGCCATCGCTGGCAAGCCAGCTCCCACAACGATCTCGATTGATCCGCCTTGCACATCAATCCATGCCAACAATGCAATTAACAAATCGATCCCTGCGCGCCACTATCCGCCCCAATAAAAACCGTGCGCCGCCTCCCCGTCGCGCACGTCATAAAAGCGGTGGAGTACTTTTCTATGACAGCCTCAATCCCACACGGCGGCTCGCGGGCCGGCGCCATTTTCCGGGTGACCTCGGGTAACTTCCTCGAACAGTTCGACTTCTTTCTGTTCGGCTTCTACGCCACGCAGATCGCGGCGGTGTTCTTTCCGGCGAGCAGTGAGTTCGCGTCCCTGATGATGACTTTCGCAGTGTTCGGCGCAGGCTTTTTGATGCGTCCGCTGGGGGCTATCGTGCTCGGCGCGTACATTGATGACGTCGGTCGGCGCAAAGGGTTGATTGTCACCCTGTCGATCATGGCCAGCGGCACGATCTTGATTGTGCTGGTGCCCGGATACGAAACCATTGGCCTGTTCGCCCCGGCGTTGGTGTTGATCGGGCGCCTGTTGCAAGGCTTCTCCGCCGGTGCCGAACTGGGCGGGGTTTCGGTGTATCTCTCGGAGATCGCCACGCCCGGTCGCAAAGGCTTTTTCACCGCCTGGCAGTCGGCCAGTCAGCAGGTGGCCATCGTCGTCGCCGCCGCGCTCGGTTACGGTTTGAACCAATGGATGGCGCCGGAAGCTGTCGCCGATTGGGGCTGGCGGATTCCGTTTTTCGTCGGCTGCATGATCGTTCCGTTCATCTTCTTTCTGCGGCGCAATCTGGCGGAAACCGAAGAGTTCGCCGCTCGCAAACATCGTCCAAGCATGAAGGAAGTGTTCCGCACCCTCGGTCAGAACTGGGGCGTGGTGCTGGGCGGGATGCTGATGGTTGCCCTGACTACCACTGCGTTCTACCTGATCACCGTGTACGCACCGACCTTCGGCAAAACCGTGCTGCACCTGAGCACATCCGATGCGTTGCTGGTGACATTGCTGGTGGGCGTTTCCAACTTCTTCTGGCTGCCGATTGGCGGTGCATTGTCCGATCGCGTCGGCCGCCGTCCAGTGCTGATCGCCATGGCGCTGCTGGCGCTGGCCACCACGTATCCAGCGCTGTCGTACCTGGTGCAGGCGCCGAGCTTCAGTCACATGCTGCTGTCGCTGTTGTGGCTGTCGTTTATCTACGGCCTGTACAACGGCGCGATGATTCCCGCGCTGACCGAGATCATGCCGGTGGAAGTGCGAGTGGCCGGTTTCTCCCTGGCTTACAGCCTCGCCACTGCCGTGTTCGGCGGATTCACTCCAGCGATGTCGACCTTCCTGATCCAGTACACCGGCGACAAAGCGGCACCGGGTTACTGGATGAGCATCGGCGCGCTCTGCGCATTGGGCGCGACGCTTTATCTGTATCGCCGGGCCGGCGGTCGTCTGCAACCTGTTACTGCCTGAGAACATCACCATGAAAAAACTGTTTACCGTTACCGCCCTGCTTGCCGGTCTTGCGTTCAACGTTGCGGCCCAGGCCGAAGAACTGCGGGTCATGACCTCCGGCGGTTTCACCGCCGCCTACAAGATCCTCGGGCCGAAATTCGCCGCCGCCACCGGCAACACGCTGGACACCCAACTCGGCCCGTCGATGGGCAAGGCGCCGGAGGCAATCCCCAATCGCCTCGCCCGTGGTGAAAAGGCCGACGTGGTGATCATGGTCGGCTACGCCCTCGATGATCTGATCAAGCAAGGCAAGGTTGATCCGGCTTCGCGGGTGGAACTGGCGGATTCGCGAATCGGCCTGGTGGTGCGCGAAGGCGCGCCGAAACCGGACATCAGCAACGTCGACGCTCTGAAGAAAACCCTGCTCGATGCAAAATCGGTGGCCTACTCCGACAGCGCCAGCGGCGTGTACATCGAGCAGCAATTGTTCAAGAAACTGGGTATCGAAGATCAGCTGAAACCGAAGGCGAAGATGATCCCGAAAATCCCGGTGGGTTCGGTGGTCGCAAACGGCGACTATCAACTGGGCTTCCAGCAGGTCAGCGAATTGCTGCCGGTGCCGGGGGTGAGTTTTGTGGCGAAGATTCCGGAATCGGTGCAGTCGGTAACGCGGTTTGCAGCGGGGATTCCGGTGGGCGCGCAGCACCCGCAGGAAGCCAAGGCGTTGCTCGCTTATCTGGCCGCACCTGCAGCCCAGCCTGACGTGCAGGCCACCGGGCTGGATTCGGTCAAGCGCTGACCGTCGGCGGCTGGACCTTCATTTCCACCACCAGCCGCTCCAGTTCCAGTGCCGCCGGGGTCAGCGTGCGACCCCGGCGTTTGATGATGCCGACGCTGCGCATCACTTGCGGATCGGTCAGCGGCACCCGCGTCAGAATCGGATGATCCGCCGCCGGCATCGCCATCAGCGGCACCGCCGCCACACCCAATCCCGCTTCCACCAGACCGATCATGGTCGTCACATGCCGCGTCTCGCAGATGCTCGGGCGCTGCGGCACCACTTTGGCCAGGGCCTGATCGAGCAAAAAGCGATTGCCGGAAGTCTTGTCCAGCGAGATGTAATCCTGCCGGTAGAACTCGTCCCAGGTGACGCTGCTGCGCCCGGCCAGCGGATGATCGCGGCGACAGGCGACTACGTAGCTCTCCTGCACCAGCGGCTCGAAATCCACGCCCGCCTCTTGGGTGCCCATGAAACTCAGGCCGAAATCCGCCTCGCCGTTGACCACTGCGCTCAGCACGTCGTGGGCGCTGGAGTCGAGGACTTTGACTTTGATTCGCGGAAACTGCCGGTGATAACGGGCGACGACGCTCGGCATGAAGTAGTACGCCGCCGACGGCACGCAAGCGACGGTCACGTGGCCCTGCCGATTCGAGGCGACCTCACTGATGCCGAGCAACGCGACGTCCAGATCGTCGAGCAAGCGTTCGACGCTGGGCATGAAACCGCGTCCGGCCTGGGTCAGGCTGACCTTACGCGTGGTGCGCTCGAACAGCTTCACGCCGAGAGCGTCTTCGAGCTTTTCGATGCGCCGGCTCAGGGCCGGTTGCGACAGGCGCACGGTGTCGGCGGCCTTGCGGAAACTGCCCTGCTCGACCACGGCGCGAAAGGCTTGCAGGTCGTTGAGGTCGAAGTTGATGGCCATGAAAGACTCGAAGGAATTGATTCGTTGAGGTTATAAATGTAACCAATTGATGCAAATTATTACAGAAGCACATCTGCTCAAGCAGGCTGTGCGGTAGATCTGCAATGATTTCAGCCTTTATCCTTGTCGCCCCCCGCCGTACCGCGTTACTGGAGTTCCGCTCATGCCCCATGAAGGCAATCTGTTGCAAGCCGCCGTCGTCTTTCTCCTGGCCGCCGTGCTCACCGTTCCCCTGGCCAAGCGTCTGCAACTGGGCGCGGTGCTCGGTTATCTGTTTGCCGGGGTGATCATCGGCCCGTCGGTACTGGGTCTGATCGGCAATCCGCAAAGTGTCAGCCATATCTCGGAACTGGGCGTGGTGCTGCTGTTGTTCATCATCGGTCTTGAGCTGTCGCCGCGACGTTTGTGGGTGATGCGCAAATCGGTGTTCGGCGTGGGTCTGGCGCAGGTGCTGCTGACCGGTTCGGTGATCGGTGTGCTGGCGTTGTCGGTGTTCGGCCAGCCGCTGAACAGCGCGATTGTTCTGGGCCTGGGCCTGGCGCTGTCGTCCACCGCATTCGGCCTGCAAAGCCTCGCCGAGCGCAAGGAACTGACCAGCCCCCACGGGCGGTTGGCGTTTGCGATTCTGCTGTTCCAGGACATCGCCGCGATCCCGTTGATCGCCCTGGTGCCGATGCTCGCGGGGGTCGATCACCACACCAGCACCGCCGACGATATTCGTCACAGTTTGCAGGTGCTCGGCAGTATCGCCGTGGTGGTGATCGGCGGGCGATATCTGTTGCGTCCGGTGTTTCGCGTGGTGGCGAAAACCGGTCTGCCGGAAGTCTCTACCGCCACCGCGTTGCTGGTGGTGATCGGCACCGCATGGCTGATGGACATGGTCGGTGTGTCGATGGCGCTGGGCGCGTTTCTCGCCGGGTTGCTGTTGGCGGATTCGGAATATCGCCATGAGCTGGAAGCGCAGATCGAGCCGTTCAAGGGCCTGCTGCTGGGGCTGTTTTTCATCAGCGTCGGCATGGGCGCCAACCTCAGTCTGCTGCTCAGCGCGCCGATCACGGTGCTGGGGCTGACGCTGTTGCTGATCGCCCTGAAGTTGCCGTTGTTGTTTGTAGTCGGGCGTCTGGCCGGTGGATTGAACAAGGTCAGCGCGATTCGCCTCGGCATCGTGCTGGCAGCGGGCGGTGAGTTTGCTTTCGTAGTGTTCAAGATTGGCCGCGATCAAGGCCTGTTTGAACCACGTCTGTACGACCTGCTGGTGCTGACCATCACCCTGTCGATGGCCGTCACGCCGCTGTTGCTGCTGGTCTGCGCACGGCTGGTCAGCCCGAAGGTGCAGCCGGTGGAAGTGCCGGAGAAATTCCGCCAGATCGAGACCGAATCCCCACGGGTAGTGATCGCCGGCATGGGCCGCATGGGGCAGATCGTGGCGCGGATCCTGCGGGCGCAGAACATCAAGTTCGTGGCGCTGGACACCTCGGTGGAAACCATCGAACTGTCGCGCAGTTTTGGTGGCGTACCGGTGTTCTACGGTGACCCGATGCGTCCGGAAATCCTCAGTGCGGCCAAGGTCGGTGAAGCGGAGTACTTCGTGATTGCCACGGATGATCCGGAAACCAACATCAAGACCGCTGAGATCGTGCGCAAGCTCTACCCAGACATGAAGATCATCGCCCGGGCGCGTAACCGGCAGCATGTGCATCGGCTGGTGGATGTGGGGGCCGATCCGATCCGGGAGACCTATTACTCAAGCCTGGAAATGAGCCGCCGCACCCTGGTTGGCCTTGGCTTGACCCAGGCCCAGGCCGATGCGCGGATCAAGCGCTTCAAGCACCATGACGAACAGGTGCTGGAAGCTCAACACGCGGTGTACGACGACGCGGCCAAAGTGCTGCAGACCGCCCAGGAAGCGCGGGCGGAACTGGCCCGGTTGTTCGAGTCGGATCAACTGGAAGAACAATCGGGCAAGTCCTGAGCCCCGCCATCAATCCTTCCCGCGCAATGCGCGGGAAGGTTCTGATCAGGCCATCTCCAGCGCCCGCTCCTCCTTCAGGGGCGCCTCTGCAAACCGGTCCGCCAGAAACGGCGTGATGTCCAGCGGCAGCGGTTCATCGTTGACCATTTTGTCCAGCAACACCCCGGTGATCGCCGACGTCAGCACCCCGGTGCGGAAATGCCCACAGGCGTTGAGGTAACCCTCGACCCCGGCCATCGGCCCGAGAATCGGCAATTCGTCCGGCGAGCCCGGCCGCAACCCGGCCCAGGTGCGTTTGAGGTTGATGTCCGCCAGTTCCGGCAAACAACGCACCGCGCCCTGCACCAGCCCGGCGATTTCCGGCCAGGTGGTGGTGACGTCGAAGCCCTTATCCTCGGTGGTGCTGCCGATCAGGATTTCGCCGTTGTCCTTCTGCGCCATGTAGCAATCGCTGGTGGTCAGGCAACCGTTGAGGATTTTCGGCAGACGTTCGGTGAGCAGGATCTGGCCTTTAACCGGTTTCACCGGAATGCGGATGCCCGTGGCCCACTCGCTCAAGTCCGCTGCCCAGGCGCCGGCGGCGTTGATCAGGGTTTTGCAGTGGAACACCCCGGCTTCGGCCGTCTGTACGCCAGTCACCCGGGTGCCGTGATGCAACACGCCGGTGATGTTGGTGTTGACGTACATGTCCACGCCATTCTGCCGGGCGCCTTCGGTGTAGGCGTCGGCCAGGCGGAACGGGCTGACCTGGTGGTCGCAGAGAAACTCCAGCGCCCCGCGTGCCTCATGGCTGACGCTCGGCTCGGACTCGCGCAACGCCGCCTGATCCAGCCAGCGCACCTGATCGGCCAAGTGCGGAATGCAACTGACGATGTGCTCGGCGTACAACCGGTCTTCATCGTCATAGATCACGAACTTGAGCCCGGTCTTTTCGAACTTGAAATCCATCCCGTGGTTGTCGCGCAGTTCGCGGTGCAGCGCCGGGTACAGCGCGTTGGACTGCAAGGCGAAATCGAAAAACGACGGCGGCAGAATGTGCGGCGTGCTGGCGTCCACCGCCACCGCCGCGCCCTGGGTTTCGCGCTTGCGGCTGGCCGACATCATGCGGAAGAAAATCACCCCGCAGCCCAGCCCCACTGACTCGCCAATCGCCCACAAACCGCCGGCCGAAGCGCGGGTCGCGTTGCCCGGACGCTTGGCGTCGATCAGCGCAACCTTGAGGCCTTTGCGTTTGGACAACTGATAGGCGATGGAGGCGCCGATCACACCGCCGCCGGCGATGACCACGTCATAGAACTTACTCATGGGAAACGGCCTCCGTGCCGAGGGACTGGAACGCGGAAAAAGGGATCGGATCGATCGGGAAACGCGGGCGCAGCCAGCCGACATCCTTGCGCCCGGAGGCCTGACGCAAGCGGTCGCTGCAATAGCCGACGCACATCCGCCCCTGGCAGTCGCCCATGCTTATGCGGGTGCGCATTTTCAGGCTGGCGATGTCTTGCACGCCCTGCTCCAGCGCCCGGTCGATGTCGGCGCGGGTCGCGTGTTCGCAGCGGCAGATCACCGTGTCGGCGGCCGGCAATGCGGTCTGCCCGACGCCGCGTTCGGTGTAGCGATCCACTGCGGCGCGGAAACGTACGATGGCTTTGAGTTTGCTCAGGTAACGGTCGCGACGGACCCGCGCCAGCTCTTCTTCCAGCACGCCGCGTTGCAGCAGGATCGAAGTGGCGGCGATCTTGCCGGCGAGCATCGCCGCTTCGCCGCCACGAATCCCGCCCATGTCACCGGCCAGATGCACGTGGGGCTCGCTGCTTTGCTGCCAGATATTGGCGTTGGCGCGCAGGTAACCGTCGTCGCTGAAGCCGTGATCCAGACCCATTTGCTGACTCAGTTGCGTGCGCGGGATGAAGCCGTAGCCGACGGCTAGGGTCTTCGCTTCGAAGCGTTCAACCCGGCTCAGGTCCGGCTCCCACGTTGCCGAGTACGGTGCCACGCTGACGCTTTTCAGTTCGCCTTCGCCGTGCGCTTCGACCACGCCCCAGCCGTAGTGCATCGGGATGCTGTGCAGTTTCAGGTAGGCGAGCATGCTCAAGCCATCGAGGAACAGCTGCGGCTTGTTCAGCAGTGCCAGGCTTTCCTTGGCAATCTTGCCGAATGCGCAGGCCTCGTAGACCCCCGCCACACTCACGCCCGACGCATGCAACTGGGTCGCCACCAGCGGCAACAGCGGCCCGGTACCGGCGATCACCACCGGCCCCTGCGGTTTGACCACCCCGCTTTTGATCTGCAATTGCAGACCGCCCAGCAGGATCACGCCGGGCAGCGTCCAGCCTGGAAACGGCACGCTGCGCTCGTGACAACCGGCGGCCAGCAGCAACTGCGGGTATTGGATTTCATGCAGCCGCTCGTCGCCGTCCAGTACCACCAGCGAACGCGTGCCTTCTGCGCCGACTACGCGGTGGTTGAGGCGCACGTCGATCAGCCCGGACTGCTCCTGGAAATCACCGTGCAATTTGCCCAACGCCTCGGAGTAACGCGGCCCCAGATAATCCAGCTGCACGCCGTCACGCAGCGGCCCGCGATAGACCACGCCGCCAAGGCGCGAAGCTTCTTCGAGCAAAGTGCAGCGCACCCCATGCAGGGCCAGTTCGATGGCCGCGGCCATTCCCGCCGGGCCACCGCCGACGATCACCGGATGCAGGCTCATAGCACCTCCTGCCCGTGAATACGGTTGGCCTGGGTTTCGATCAGCATGCCCTCGCGCACCACGGTCTGGCAGGCTCGACGCTTGTGCCGGCCGTTGATTTTCACCAGGCAGCACTGGCACACGCCCATGCCGCAATAGGCACCGCTGATCTGGTTGTGATCGTTGCGCGCCACTTGGCGCACGCCAAGGGACTGAATGACGCTGAGCACGGTTTCGCCGATGGCGGCGGTGACCGGCTGGCCGTTGATATGGACAGTCATATCCGCCTGCGCCAAAGGCTGGATATCGAAGGTTCTTTCTAGGCAGTGCATTGCGATGATCATCCGTGAAAAGTTCAGGTGAGGTTGAAACAGCTCCTTGCTGCACTACACCTTGCCGGCTCGTGGGGGTTATCGCTCTCTATCGGGCCGGCAGGCGGGTTTTGCTCGCGCAGCAGAGTGCGCGCAAGCAATGTAGTCGATCCAGCGGCAAGGGCCTGGAAATTTCACGTTAGGGGATATTGCGTTAACGGATATTGATCCAGGCCATGGAAATGACTGTACGGTTCTGCGCCTTCGGCCCCGCGCAGAAAGCAAAAAGCCGCTTCAACCCGAAGATGGAAGCGGCCAAGGCATGTGCCTCAAGGAATCAGTGCACGAAGAGGGCGATCAGGATGATGATCGGGATTGGAACGCCGAGGAAAAACAGCAGTAGTGAGCGCATGGTGATTCTCCTTGATTAACGGACGGGCGGCAGCGTGGTCGTGGTGTAGGTTTCGACTTCGACGTACTCGACCGCATCCCGGCGGCGACCGCCGAAGGTGGCCGAGAGGCTGGCGAAGAACGCACCGGCCAACAATGCGATGAACATCCACAGCGTGGTCCAGGCAGCGACTTTGGCGGCGGTGTCGGCGGCTTGTTGCGCTTTCACCTTGGCGTCCGCGATAGCTTTCTGGGTACGGGCGTAGATTTCATCGACCCGACGTTCGGCGTCGGCCTGGGTCAGGTTGGTACGCTGAGCGACCAGTTGTGCGAGATAGGTACGGTCTTCGGCGCTGAGCTGACCGTTGGCCAGGCTTTGGGCGAAGATCCGGGTCACGGTGCCACGGGCGGCGTCATCGCTGACGGCGGCGGGACGATCGTCGCGAAACAGGCTGTCGACGAAGTAGCCGTACTGATCACTGTCGGTGTTGGCCGCGGCAGTACCCGCCGCCTGAGTCATCGCACTGGCTGCGCCACCGGCGACACTTGCACCGGCCTGCACGCCACCGCTGACGATGCTGCTGACCGAGCCGACCACCAGCGTTGCGGTGACCAGAGTCGCTACACACCAGGAGAGAAAGCCATGAGCGGTGTCGCGGAAATACACCTCGTCACCGTGCATGTTGGCCCACTTCACTCGCAAGCGACCAGCGATGTAGCCACCGAGCCCCGAAGCGATGATTTGCGTGGCCGCCAGCCAGATGATGGTGGAAATGCCCAGCCCCTTGGCGCTGATACCCTCCCCTGCCCACGGTGATACGGCGGAGAAGCCCAGACCGAAGCCCAGCAGCACGAGAATCAGCGACAGTGCCGCCGCAGCGGCAGCCCCTGCGAAGATCGCGCCCCAGGACACCCCCGAGACGTTGCTCGACTCTCCTTCGTAGGCAGGATAAAACCCATCAGAGGATCTATTCATTGTTGTAGTGCTCCAGGCATGAAAAATGGTGTTACAACTCGTCATCAGAGGAATTGCAGTGACCGTGCCAGTCGCCGACACTAAATAAATCGTTTGGATTCAATCAGTTAAAAAGTCTGAACTTCCCAGGACCATGCAATTTGCAACAACGGCTCAATAACAGCGGGTTTTATGCATTGGCACAAAAGCCCGGTCATTTGCGTTTGTAGCTTTTCTTGCCACTCGGAGTCAGGCAATACACGCCGCCGCGCGGCCCGGTGCAGAATGAGCCGGTGCCGCAATCACAGCCATCGTTGCTTTGCAGAAGTTGTTGCGGTCGCGCCTGTTCGCGGATGCCGAACATGGCGGCGCAGCTCTTCTTCGAGCCGCTGATGGAGCCGTCATTGCACAGGAACAGATCGCCGTCGCAGCGATCGATGCCGCCCTTTTTCCCGGAACACGGGGTGTTGGCGGCCAGTGCCGAAGCGCTCAGCAGCGCCAGCAACATCCCGGCCATCGGCATCCAGCCACCACGAATCAACCGGCTCACGGCATCACTCCTTGAAAAATATGGCCATATGATATCAACGTTTCACAAAATAATTCGGCGACTGCGACTAATGACGGCTAAAACATGAAAGTTAATTTAAAGCGCCCGCGCAAAATCTTGGCAAAATGCTGCCATTGCGTTTGAACAGACCAGCAGGCCCACCATGACTCGCATCCTCACCATCGAAGACGACGCCGTGACCGCCCGGGAAATTGTCGCCGAACTGAGCAGCCACGGCCTCGACGTGGACTGGGTCGACAACGGCCGTGAAGGCCTGGACCGCGCCGTCAGCGGCAACTACGACCTGATCACCCTCGACCGCATGCTGCCGGAACTCGATGGCCTGGCCATCGTCACCACCCTGCGCACCATGGGCGTGGCCACGCCGATCCTGATGATCAGCGCCCTCTCCGATGTCGACGAGCGCGTGCGCGGCTTGCGCGCCGGCGGCGATGATTACCTGACCAAACCGTTCGCCACCGATGAAATGGCCGCCCGGGTCGAAGTGTTGCTGCGTCGGCAGAACAGCAACGGCGCCCAGCCGACCACGTTGCAGGTGGCGGATCTGCAACTCGACCTGATCAGCCACGAAGCCCGTCGCGCCGAGCAAGTGCTGACGCTGCTGCCGACCGAGTACAAGTTGCTGGAATTCCTGATGCGCAACAGCGGTCAGATCCTGTCGCGGATGATGATTTTCGAGGAAGTCTGGGGCTACCACTTCGACCCTGGCACCAACCTGATCGACGTGCACATCGGCCGTCTGCGCAAGAAGATCGACCCGCCGGGCAATGTCCCGCTGATCCGCACGGTGCGAGGCTCGGGTTATGTCATTGCCGAACCCGTCTGACGGTTGGCGCTCTTCCAGCAGCCGCTTGCTGGCGCTGTACAGTTCGTTGTTCGTGGCCTGGAGCGCGATCCTCATGGGGGTCATGTACTTCGAGGTTTCCGGTTATCTCGACAACCTGGCCAAGCATTCGCTGATGCAACGTCAGCACCTGTTCAAGCATTTTCGCGGCGATCAACTGGAAGAGGCCCTCGCCGCCAGCATGACCTTCGACATTCGCGGCATCGACGCCTACGGCCTGTTTGACGCCCAGCATCGCTACCTCGGCGGCGCGTTGCAGAAGATCCCCGAGGGCCTGCCGCTGGACGGCAAGATCCACATGCTCAGCGAATGCGCCGACTCCGACGACCCGACCCTGCCCGCCGACAGCTGCGACGCAGTCGCCACCCCGACCCAAGATGGCCGCTGGCTGGTGTTGTTGCGTGACAACGGTTCGCTGTTCGCGGTGACCAGGATCATTCTGCATGCGTTGCTCTGGGGCGTATCGCTGACGATTGTGCCGGGCATCATCGGCTGGCATTTGCTGCGTCGCCGGCCGTTGCGGCGGATCCGGGCGATCCAGGCCAGCGCCCAGTCGATTGTCGCCGGGGACCTGACCCACCGTTTGCCGCTGTCCAATCGCCGCGATGAGCTGGACATGCTCGCCGCCATCGTCAACGCCATGCTCGATCGCATCGAGCGCTTGATGAATGAAGTCAAAGGCGTGTGCGACAACATTGCCCATGACCTGCGCACCCCGCTGACCCGATTGCGCGCGCAGTTGTATCGCATGCAGCAACAGGCTGGCGAAGGTTCGCCGGAAGCGGCGCAATTGGATCTGGTGCTGGCCGAGGCCGATACGCTGATGGCGCGGTTTCGCGGGTTGCTGAGGATTTCCGAACTGGAAGATCGTCAGCGCCGCTCGGGGTTTGTCGAGCTCGATCCGGTGTTGTTGCTGCAGGAATTGCACGAGTTTTATCTGCCGCTGGCCGAAGACGACGAGTTGCGCTTCGAACTGAACATGCCGGAAACCCTGCCCATGCTGAACGGTGATCGAGCGTTGCTGTTTGAAGCGCTGGCGAACCTGTTGAGCAACTCGATCAAGTTCACCCCGGCCGGTGGCACGGTGGTGTTGCGCGGGGTCAATGATGCGGGGCATACGCGGATCGAGGTGCATGACTCCGGGCCGGGCATTCCCGAGTCGGAACGGGAGGCGGTGTTCCAGCGGTTCTACCGCGCCGAGGGTGGGCAGTTGCAGAATGGTTTTGGACTGGGACTGTCGATCGTCGCGGCGATCGTCAATCTGCACGGGTTCAGTCTTGAGGTGGGACGCAGCGATCTGGGCGGGGCGAAGCTGGTGCTGGATTGTCGGCAGAGTCTGATTTCACAGTCTTGAAGAGATCGTTCCCACGCCGCGTGGGAACGATCAGCGATCAACTTAAGCGGGGTAGTTGGCGCGCAGTGCCTCGAGCCCACCCTGATAGATCCCGCTGAACAGCGCCACCACTTCCTCCTCGCTCACGCCCTTGGCCGTGAAGCGTCCCGACCACGTCACCTTCGCGCCCTGCCCTTGAGCTTCGACCCGAATCGTCGCCAGATAATCGGTGGCCGGAAACGGTGCCTGCAGAATCGAATAGCTGTAGGTTTTGCCCGCGTTATCGAACGTTTCCAGACGCTCGACCACCACGCCACCGTCAGCGGTTTGCAGGGTGCGCACGCGCCCACCTTCGCTCAGTTCGCTGTTGGGAATGAACGGCAGCCAGTCCGGCAAGGTGTTGAAGCCGCCAATCAATTGCCAGACCTGATCGGCCGAAGCCGGAATGTCGATCGTTGCTGATGCTGTTGCCATAAATAAAAAGTCTCTCTCGATGAATTCAGATAGTCAGGCTGTCGACCACGCCGCCGTCGACCCGCAAGGCGGCGCCGGTGGTGGCCGAAGACAGCGGTGAAGCGATGTAGGTGACCAGGTGCGCGACCTCTTCGACATCCGCCACGCGCTGGATGATCGAGCTCGGGCGGGCTCGGCGCACAAAGGCGTCGGCTTCGTCACGCAAGCTGCGGCCAGACTCGGCGGCGGCATCCTTGAGCATTTCCTCGACGCCGTCGGTGAAGGTCGGCCCCGGCAGGATCGCGTTGACCGTAACCCCGGTGCCCGCCAGGCGTTTGGCCAGGCCATGGGACACCGCAAGGTTGGCGCTTTTGGTCACGCCGTAGTTGATCATGTCGGCCGGGGTGGCCACGCCGGATTCCGAAGACAGGAAGATCACCCGACCCCAGCCCTGCTCGACCATCGCCGGCACGTAATGCCGCGACAGGCGCACGCCGGAGATCACGTTGATTTCATAGAAGCGCGTCCACTCATCGTCCGGCGCGTCGAAGAAATCCACCGCGTTGTAGATGCCGAGGTTGTTCACCAGGATGTCGGCTTTCGGTTCGGCGGCGAACAGTTTCTGCGCGCCTTCGGCCGTGCCCAGATCCGCCGTCAGACCGCGCAGTTGCGCGCCCGGCACCTTGTCGCGAATGCTCGCCAGCGCCTGTTCGACCTTGGCCGCGTCGCGACCGATCACCACCACCGTGGCGCCCGCCTCGGCCAGCGACTGGCTGATGCCCAAACCGATGCCCGCCGTGCTGCCGCTGACAATCGCCAGTTTTCCGCTCAGATCGATCTTCATGCTTTCACCTCGTCGATGGGTAATGGTGCACGTTCGGACACCAGTTTCGCTCCACGCATGGCCTGCCAGAAACCGGCCGGAATGACCGCTGACAGCGCCGCCACATCTTCAGCGATGCGCCCCGGTTTGCTCGCGCCGGGAATCACTGCCGCCACGGCCGGATTGGCCAGCGAGAATTGTAGTGCAGCCGCTTTGACATCGACGCCGTAAGCCGCGGCGATGCGTTTGATCTGCTCAACCCTGGCAACGACTTCAGGACTGGCCTTCTGGTATTCGAAGTGCGCACCGCCGGCCAGAATCCCAGAGCTGTATGGACCGCCGACAACGATTTCAACGTTCTGCGCCCGGGCCGAATCCATCAAGCGCTGCAGAGCGCGGTCGTGATCGAGCAAGGTGTAGCGGCCGGCCAACAGGAAGCCGTCAGGCTGCGCCCCGGTCAGGTCCAGCGTCAACTCGCACGGCTCGACCTTGTTCACGCCCAGGCCCCAGCCCTTGATCACGCCTTCTTCACGCAGACGGGTCAGGACTTTGAAGGCGCCGGTACGGGCCTGATTGAAGTACTCCAGCCATTGATCGCCGTAGAAATCCTGAGCGATGTCGTGGACCCAGACGATGTCGAGGCGATCGGTTTTCAGGCGCTTGAGGCTGTCTTCGATCGAGCGCAGGGTGGCGTCGGCGCTGTAGTCGTTGACGATCTTGTTCGGGCGGCCGTGTTCAAATACCCCGCTCTTCTCGCCAAGATCCCGGGCAGCAGCGTCTTCGACTTCATCGAGAATCACCCGGCCGACCTTGGTGCTGAGTACATAGTCGTCGCGCTTGTAGCGGGACAATGCTTCGCCGAGGCGGATTTCCGACAGGCCCGAGCCGTAGAACGGCGCGGTGTCGAAGTAACGCACGCCGGCCTCCCACGCCGCGTGCACGGTAGCTTGGGCTTCTTCTTCAGGAATGGCGCGGAACATGTTGCCCAGCGGCGCGGTGCCGAAGCCGAGTTGGCCGGGGAGTTTGTCTTTCAAGCTCATGATGCTGTCCTCGTAGTTCGTGGTCGGTGTTGACCGTTGAGCAGATCCTAGATTGCGCCACTCAGACCGTCCAAGACATAATCAGCAGCACTTGAGTCCCTTAAGGTCTGACATGATCGACATCCGCCAATTGCGCTACTTCGTCGCCGTCGCCGAGGAAGAACACGTCGGCCGCGCCGCCGAGCGCCTGCACATTTCCCAGTCGCCCCTGAGCCGGCAGATCGCCCAGCTCGAAGAGCGCCTGGGCCTGACTCTGTTCGAACGCAGCCAGCAACGCATCCGCCTGACCCGCGACGGCCAGACCTTTCTCGCCGAAACCCGCGCCCTGCTGACCCACGCCAACCGCTTGGAATCCCTCGGCAAACGCCTGGGCCGTGGCGAAGAAGGTGGCCTGTGCATCGGCTACATCGAGAACGCGATGCACGCCGGGGTCTTGCCCAACGCCTTGCGCGTGCTGCGGGTGGATCGGCCGAACGTGCATGTCGCGCTGTACAACCTGAGTTCCGCCGAACAACTGGAAGGCCTGCGTCAGCGTAGCCTCGATATCGCGCTGGTCAGTGAACCGCCGACGATCGACGACCCTGACCTGCTGGGCTTTCAGGTGCTGGACGACCCGATGCTGCTGGCGCTGCCCGAACATCACCCGCTGAATCAATTGCCATTGCTGACCCCGGCGGATCTGGCCGATCAGGAATGGATTGGCGTGCAACCGCGCCAAGGGGCCGACGATGAGTTCGTCAGCGCCTGCATCCGCGCAGGTTTCACCCCGGATGTGCGGATGCAGGCCACGGAACCGTTTACCGCGTTGGGGCTGGTGGCCTCGGGGCTGGGGATCGCGATGATCCAGAAAGGCCTGAGCCATAACGCACCGCCGGGCGTGGTGCTGCGGGAAGTGCCGTGGCTGGCGTTTACCACGCCGTTGTGGGCGGCTTGGCACCGAGTCAATTTACGGCCGTTGGTGGAGACGTTTCGTAAAGTGTTGACCGGGTCCGATATCTCCGCCGCCTGAATATCCGCAGGTCCTCACCCCAGCCCTCTCGAAACGTCGGACCGCCCGTAGGGAGAGGGAACCTATCGAGGGATATTGACGTGATAAATCGACCTGAAAAATCTGGTGTGAATCCATAACCAGGTTGATCCGGCACTGAGAGTTGGTCTGGTCTACAGTGAATTTTCCATTCCACTTCACAAGGACGTGAAGCATGCAAAATCGCCCTACCCTCGACCAACGCCGATTCGCCCGCCACTTACGCGCCAGCCAGACCGATTGTGAGCAACTGCTCTGGCAGAAGCTGCGGGCGCGGCAGGTGGCAGGGCTGAAATTTCGGCGGCAGGTGCCGGTTCCGCCATTCGTGCTGGATTTCTACTGTGTGGAATTGAAGCTGGCGGTAGAGCTGGATGGGGGGCAGCACTTTGAGGAGGCGGGAGAAATTCATGACCGGCGGCGTACGGCTTATCTTCAGCGACTGGGGATTGAGGTGGTGCGGTTTAGCAATCTGGAGGTGATTCAGCAGATGAGTGACGTGCTGGAGCAGATTGTGCGGGTTGCGGAGGTTTTGAGAGCGCAATCCTGATCCGAAAAGCGCCCTCACCCCAGCCCTCTCCCGGAGGGAGAGGGAGCCGATTGGGGGATATTGTCGGAATACATCGACCTGAAAAATCTGCGGTGAATCCGTAATCGACCTTGTGTTTCAGATCGATGCTTGAAATCCATAATCGACTCGGTGCATCAGGTCGACGCTTGGAATCCATAATCGACTCGGTGCATCAGGTCGATGTACCTCTCAAGACACCTCGGTCGGCTCCCTCTCCCTCCGGGAGAGGGCTGGGGTGAGGGCAAGCGGTCTACGCGGAACTCCTGAGCATTCAAGATCCCAACCGCGCCCACCCCGCCACCAGTTGCGCACTGATACTCACCCCGCCGCAAACAATGACCACCACATCATTCGCCCCCGCCAACGCCGGATGATCGAGGTACGCCACCGCCAGCGAAACCCCGCACGCAGGCTCCACCAATTGCCGCAGATCACTGGCATAACGCACCACGCCCATGATCGCGTCGTCATCTGACAGCACCAGACACTCATGATCGAACTCGCCGATATGCTCTACCGGCCAAGCCGCCACCTGGGCGGCGCCGAGGGAGGTGGCGACACTGTCGATCCGACTCAGGCGCACCGGATGGCCAGCCTGGACGGCCGCAGCGAACGAGGCGGCGCCTGTGGTTTCGCAGGTGATGATGCGGCAGTCTCGGCGGTCATGGCGCAGCAGCCCGGTGAGGATGCCCGCCAGCAAACCACCGCCGCCGACCGACGTGACCACGGTATCGACCTGCGGGCAGTCGTCGAGGATTTCGTCGACCATCGAGCTGTGCCCTTCCCACAACACCGGGTGATCGAAGGCCGGCACGTATTCGGTGTCCGCCGCGCTGGCCAGTTCTCGCGCTCGCTGATTGGCCTCGTCCCAGACTTTGCCGTGGACGATGACGTCCGCGCCGGTGCGGCGAATACGCGCGCGGGTCGCTTCAGGCGTGGTGTGCGGCACCACGATGCAGGCTTGCAAACCCAGGCTGACCGCTGCCACCGCCGTGGCCAGCCCGGCATTGCCGCCGGACGGGCATACGACCTTGCGCTTGCCCTGCGCCGCTGCCTGACTGCACAACAAGCCCATCCCGCGCAGCTTGAACGAGCCACAGGGTTGCAGGTTTTCCAGCTTCAGCCACATGCGCCGGGACGCAGTCGACAGGGTCGGATGGAGGATCAGCGGCGTGCGGATGTGCAACATGGCGGACTCCCGAAGCGGCGGATCGGATGATCGGAACGTCTCTGCCTGAAGTTTAGTCCACGCCCCTGCCAGCGGCTAAACGCCGGGGATCGTGCCGGGATCTACACTGAACGGAACAACTGTGAGGTGCCTATGAAAATGTCTGCGCAAATGACCGTGGTCGCCGTGCTCGCCACCCTCGCCTATCTGGGCCTGGCGATGTGGGGCATCGGTGGCGTGGCGGTGTTCTTTTCTCACGGGGCGTTGGTCGTGGTGGCCCTGGCCACGCTGGCCATGGTGGTGGCGTCGTTGTTCACGGAAGTGAACCTGAGCACCGGCGAACGCGAGGACCGGGCCAATCGCTGGGTGATTCCGGCGTTCGCGGTCATTGGATTGGTCAGTGCCATTCTGCCGGCTTATTGCGACCGCATCGGTTTCTGGACCATCGGCCGCGAGGGCACCCGTTGGCTGGGCGCGCTGCTGTTTATCGTCGGCGGCGGGTTGCGTTTGTGGCCGGTGTTTGTACTGGGCCATCGATTCAGCGGGCTGGTGGCGATTCAACCGGGGCACCGGCTGGTGACCGAGGGCATTTATCGGCATCTGCGCAACCCCAGTTATCTGGGGCTGGTGATCAATGCGATAGGCTGGGCGCTGGCGTTCCGCTCGGTGGTCGGCCTGTTGCTGGCGGCGCTGACACTGATCCCGCTGATCGCCCGCATCCACTCCGAAGAGGCCTTGCTGCGCACGCAGTTCGGCGCCGAATACGACGCTTATTGCGCCCGCAGCTGGCGATTGCTGCCCGGGGTTTATTGAGGTTGCAGACGCAACTGGCCGTCGCTGTCGATGCTCAGCGCAATGTCGCGGTAACTGGCGATGGTCGCGTGGGCGGTTTCGAGCGGATGCTGGTGAGTCGTGGTGATGATCATCAACGGCGCACCCGCGGCTTCAGCGGCCTGAATACCGACAGTGGCGTCTTCGAAAATCAGGCAATCCGCCGGCTCCAGCCCCAGGCGTCTGGCCGCCAGACGATAACCGGCCGGATCCGGTTTGCCAGCGGTCACATCTTCAGCGGTGATCATCACCGCCGGTTCAGGAATCCCCGCCGCGCCCATCCGCCGCAACGCCAGATCCCGTGGCGCCGAGGTCACCATGGCCCAGCGATCCGCCGGCAACGATTTGAGAAACGCTGCCGCGCCGGGGATCTCGACGATGCCTTCGACGTCTTCGATTTCCGCCTCGGTGATGAACGCCGCTTGCGCCTCGGCGTCCACGCCCGGCAGGTTCAAACGCGTGATGGTGTCGATGGCGCGCACGCCATGGATGGTCGGCAGGAACGTTTCGACGTTCACCCCGTGGCGCACGGCCCAGGCGGACCAGATCCGCTCGGCGGCGGCGATGGAATTGAGGACGGTGCCGTCCATGTCGAACAGGAACGCGCCGAACGCGCGGTTGAAAACAGCATCGTGAGCAGACAAAAGATCACTTCCTCGCAAGGGGCCGGGCAACGATGCCCGGCAATGTAGCACCTGCGGGATGCTTCAGTGCAGACGCGGCGCCTTGGATTTGAACGCACCGTCCACGCAATCGAGCAACTGGCCGATGGCCCAGGGCTTCTTGATGAACGCCACCGGATGCTTCACACCCGAGGTTTCCGGTGTTTCATAACCGGACATGACCATCACCGGTTTGTCCGGCCAGCGCTCGCCGACCAGATTGGCCAGGTCCGCGCCGTTAAGCGTGCCGGGCATGGTGATGTCGGTGAGCAGCAGCGCCACTTCCGGCGCATGCTCCTCCAGATAGACCGAAGCCGCATCGGCGCTGGTCTGCGGCTCGACCTTGAAACCTTCCTCCTGAAGAATTTCGCACAGAAACTCCAGAATCAACGGATCGTCCTCGACTACCAGAATCAATCCGCCAGGAAGGTGCGCGCTCGACGTCGAAATTGGACACATGAACTGGCACTCCCTGAATTGCATGAACGATTTAGCGGCTTGATCCCGCTGCTTATCTGGTATGAGCAGCGCCTTCTACAGAAATTCATTTTTGATACAGGTCTTTTCGATAACACTCGGTTGATGGGCAGTCGCCGGTACGAAATTGCGGTTAAAATGCGCGCCCTTTTGCTGGCCGATCCCGATTGATGAACCCTCAAGCCCTCGCCGTTCTCCATGCCCACCTGCTCACCGCGCTGACGTCGGCACCGGCCGAAACCCGGCGCCTGTTCCATGGGCGCGGGCGTTGCTGGCTGGGGCTGGAGCAAGTCACCGTGGACTGGCTGCAAGGCGTCGTACTGGTGTCGCTGTTCAAGGAGCCCGAGGCTTCGCAGCTGGACGACCTCAAGCGCCTGCTGCTGGAAATCACCGGTTCGGAGCCATGGCAGCAGTCCGGCGCCCACACTTTGTTGATCCAGCACCGTTACCTGCCGCAAAGCACCGCCGAATGGCTATTGGGTGAAGAGATCGACGAAATGACCATCGTCGAGGGCGGGCTGAAATATCGGGTGGATCTGGGCCGCAAGCAGAACACCGGGCTGTTCCTCGACATGCGCTACGGCCGCAACTGGGTGCGCGAACAGGCGGCGGGCAAACGGGTGCTGAACCTGTTCGCCTACACCTGCGGCTTTTCGGTGGCGGCCATCGAGGGCGGCGCCAGCCATGTGGTCAACCTCGACATGTCCCGCGCCGCGCTGAGCCGGGGCCGCGACAATCACCGGTTGAACGGGCATGACCTGAGCAAGGTGAGTTTCCTTGGCCATGACCTGTTCAAGTCCTGGGGCAAAGTGATCAACAGCGGCCCGTACGATCTGGTGATCATCGACCCGCCGTCGTTCCAGAAAGGCAGTTTTCTGCTGACCAAGGATTATCAGCGGGTGCTGCGTCGTCTGCCGGAATTGCTGACTGCCCAAGGCAGCGTGCTGGCGTGCATGAACGACCCTTCGTTCGGCTCCGACTTCCTGATCGACGGCGTGACCCAGGAAGCACCGAGCCTGCGCTTCGAGCAGCGGCTGGAAAATCCGCCGGAGTTTCCGGATATCGACCCGGAAAGCGGTCTGAAGGCGCTACTGTTCAAGCAGATCGGCTGATTCCGGTCAGCGCGGGCGCAGCACCAACGCAAACAGCTCACCATGCCCGGTGACGTTGAGCTTGTGGTAGAGATTGCGCCGGTGCACCTTCACGGTCTCCGGCGAAATGTTCATGTGCTGGGCGATGGCCTTGCTGGAAAAGCCCTGAAGAATCAGACGCGCCGTATCGATCTCGCGCGCGGTCAGACGGGCGTCGAAGCGGTCGAGCAGCGCCGCAATATCGCCGACCGGCGCCTCGACCACCGCGCCTTGCGGCGGCATCAACTGCACATGCCGACGCATCGCTGACAGCACCCAGTCCCGCACACAGAGCAGGCGCCCCTGCTCCTGCAAACTGAACGCCGTCGAGCGGCCCATCGACAAGCCGAGCACGCCGCCATCGGTGTTGACCAGAAATTGCAGCTCATCCGCGCCGACCACCGAACGGAAGTAACTCTGGTAGTACTCGCTGTGCAGAAACTGGTCCGGAGCCACGGACGCGAGGCTGTACAAACCGTCGGCGACCCCGGCGACGGCGGCCTGGTAGAACGGATCAAGCAGGTACATGCCGGCACAGTAACCGGCCAGTTCTTCCTGCTCGTCGGCGCGGCCCTGACTGTCGAAGTCGATCAGCAATTGCGGCGGCCGCCCCGTCTGCATCACCGCCACCAGCGCATTGTCCAACGGCACCAGCAATCGCAGCGTATCGACCAACGCCCGCCAGAAACCGTCCTGTCCGACCGTAGCGAACACCCGCGACAGGCTCTGATGCACCGGCAATTCCTGCAGCAACGCGTCCACGCACTACCCCTTTCGAGTAACCCATGATGGGAATGGGTGCGGCGCGGCCCGCCCGATAGGCTGACCACTCCTGTTCATCACCGGCCTGCCAACAGGCCAGGAGTGCCGCATCATGCGTGGTCATCGTGGGTATATCAACCTGGGTCTGATGGGCGTTTTGTCCGCTGCGCTGAGTGCGCAGGCGGCCGATGCGCCGAGCGTGCATGTCTATAACTGGTACGACTACATCGGCCTTAACACCCTGCATGACTTCAAGCGTGACAGCGGTATCGAACCGGTCTACGACACCTTCGACAGCGCCGAAGTGCTGGAAGGCAAACTGATGACCAGCCGCAGCGGCTACGACGTGGTGGTGGCGAGCAACTTCAGCCTGCCGACCCTGATCAAGGCCGGCGCCCTCGCCCCGCTGCCCCGCGACCAACTGCCGGGCTGGAAGAACCTCGACAACGATCTGCTGAGCAAGCTGGCCAACAACGACCCCGGCAACCAATACGCCGTGCCTTACCTGTGGGGCACCAACGGCATCGGCTACAACGTCGACAAGGTGCGCGCCGTGCTGGGCGAAAAGGCCCCGGTGGATTCCTGGGATCTGGTGTTCAAGGAAGAGAACCTGGCCAAACTCGGCGAATGCGGCGTGGCGATGCTCGATTCGCCGTCGGAAATGCTCCCGGTCGCGCTGCATTATCTCGGCCTGCCGCCCAACAGCACCAACGCCGAGGACTATCAGAAAGCCGAAGCACTGCTGCTGAAACTGCGCCCGCACATTGCCTACTTCAATTCCTCGAAATTCATCAGCGATCTGTCCAACGGCAACATTTGCGTGGCGGTCGGCTGGTCCGGCGCGATGCTCGAAGCCAAGTCCACCGCCGAGCAGGCCGGCAACGGCGTGAAGATCCGGTACAGCCTGCCCAAGGAAGGCGCGCCAGTGTGGTTCGACACGCTGGTCTTGCTCAAGGACGCACCGCATCCGGCCCAAGGCCTGGCGTTCATCGACTACCTGCTGCGGCCCGATGTGATTGCGCCGGTCAGCGATCACTTGTCCTACCCCAACGGCAATCGAGCCGCGACGGCGCTGGTCGCCCAGACCACCCGCGACAACCCGGCGGTGTACCCGTCAGCCACGGCGATGGCCACGTTGTACACCCTCGAGCCCTTGCCCAAAGCCACCGAACGGGTGCGCACGCGGGTGTGGAGCAAGGTCAAGAACGGCCAGTAACACCCCTTCAAATCACTGCCTTCAACAGAGAGAACATCAATGAAACCACGTGCCCGCGATCTCCACATCCGCATCGGTCAATTGCAGCCTGGCCCGCTCAACGCCATCACCGACGTACCCGGCGTAAGGGTCGGCCACAGCAACGTGCGCGGCCGCAGCGCCAGCGGTCGTGACATCTGCAGCGGCGTCACCCTGATCGAACCACGCGCCGGTTCGACCAACGCACAACCGTGTTTCGCCGGCGTCCACGTCCTCAACGGCAACGGTGACGCCACAGGGCTGGAGTGGATTCGCGAAGCCGGCCTGCTGACCAGCCCGATCGCCTTCACCAACACTCACAGCCTCGGCGTGGTGCGTGATGCCTTGATCGAGCTGGATCGCGCGCAGCAACCGGATGACGGCCGTCTCTACTGGAACATGCCGGTGGTGCTGGAAACCTTCGATGGGTTGCTCAACGACATCAACGGCTTTCATGTGAAGCCCAAACATGTGGCCGAAGCGATGAGCAATGCCGTTGACGGCCCGGTGCAGGAAGGCGCGGTGGGTGGTGGCAGCGGCATGATCTGCCATGAATTCAAAGGTGGGATCGGCACCGCATCACGCCGCTTGAGCAAGGCTCAGGGTGGCTGGACAGTGGGCGCCATCGTCCAGGCCAACCACGGGATTCGCAGCGAACTGCGGGTCGACGGCTACCCGGTCGGGCGATATATGGAACAGGTGGATTCGCCGTTCCTTCGCGCTTCGTTGCCGCATCCGGGCATGGGCTCGATCGTCGTGGCCCTCGCCACCGATGCACCGCTGTTGCCGCATCAATGCACGCGACTGGCGCAACGGGCGAGCCTCGGTCTGGCGCGCACCGGTGGCGGCAATGAGGATCACAGCGGCGACATCTTCATCGCCTTCGCCACCGGTAACGGCCATATCCCCCCCGCCGCCTATGAAGGCAAAGGCGCGTCGACCTGCGACGGTTTGCGGATGGTCAACAACGATCACATCAGCGAGTTGTTCCTGGCGGCGACCGAGGCGGTGGAAGAAGCGATCATCAACGCCTTGCTGACCAGCGAGAGCACCGAAGGCAACGGGCATTCGGTGCCGGGGCTGGATGCCGCCACCCTGCTCGCGGCCCTGGATAAAGCCGGGTGGCCGGGTGCTCGCTGACACTCAGCGGAACAACCCAAGTCCGAGTTCGCGGGCCGCCTGCAACTGCATTGCCGGATCGCTCGACTCGGACTCCAGCAACAACGCCGAGCTCGTCACCGTCGCCCCGCAGTAATCGAAAATGCCGTGATCGATCTGTGCCTTCATCGCTGCGCCGTAGCCGTGGCGTTCGTAAGTGCGCGCATCCGCTCCGCCGAGTGCAACCAGGTGCACGCGAAGTCGTCCGAGCTTCTTCAGGGTCTTATCGCCGTCGAAATCGTACGCCCAGCCATTGCTGAACACCCGGTCGATCCAGCCTTTGAGCAGCGCCGGCATCGACCACCAGAACACCGGATAGACCAGCACCAGCGCATCGGCGCGGTCGATGCGTGCCTGCTCGGCCAGCACGTCCGCCGGTGGCGCGGATTCGCGGTGATGCACCGCCCAGTCGGCCACACCAAAGCGTGGGTCGAATTCTTCGGCGTGCAGGTCGGCGATTTCGAAGGTGTTGGAGGGATCGCTTGCCGACAGGCCGTTGGCAATCTGCTGCGCCAACGCGTGGGTCAGCGAACGTGGATCATCGTGATCAACAACAATCAATGCGTGCATGGGGAAATCTCCGGTTGGTGATTGCTGACCAAGGGCTTATCCTTTCGATAAGCTACGCTTAGTAAGTTACTTTCAGTAAGTTACGTTTGGTATATAAGCAATGTCAACCACTGAAACTCCGGAACCCGCACAACCTCGTCGCCGCCTGTCCCGGGAAGACCGCCAGCGCCAGTTGCTCGACGTGGCCTGGCAGCTGATTCGCGAAGAAGGCACCGATGCCCTGACCCTCGGCTATCTGGCGGAAAAGGCCGGTGTGACCAAACCGGTGGTCTACGACCACTTCACCACTCGCGCCGGTCTGCTCGCGGCGCTGTATCAGGATTTCGACCGGCGCCAGACGGCGCTGATGGACGCCGCACTGGCTGATGCCGAAGCAACCCTGAGCGGCACTGCGACGGTGATTGCCACGGCGTATGTCGATTGCGTGATGACCCAGGGCAACGAGATTCCGGGAGTGATTGCCGCCCTGGCGAGTACGCCGGAACTGGAGAGGATCAAACGCGAATACGAGGCGATTTTCCTGGAGAAGTGCCGCAGCGTGCTCTCGCCATTCGCGGACGGCGCAGAGATCGGTCAGGCAGGATTACGCGCCATGCTCGGCGCCGCTGAAGCCCTGTCGCAAGCGGCGGCCACCGACGAAATCAGCGCCGAACAGGCCCGTGACGAGCTGTTGGCAACCATCATTGCGATGGTCGAAAGAGCCGCTGCCCGCGCCCTCAAAGCAGGTGACTGACGGTACTTGAGCCCATCCCCCCACCTTCCTACGATGGAACTACGCAGTCGCTTGGTCCGCCAAGCCGTTGCGTAGGTGCGGGTGCTCTGAACCCCAATCAAGCCCACACCTGGCTTCATGCGCATCTTGAGCCTCGCGGGCTCTACTTCCTCCCCATCAAAGAGTCTTGAGGCTCTTTTTTTGTCTCTGAAAATCAGCGTTCGGGTTCGCGACGGATTGAGCGCCACGTGGCTTGGGCCAGCAATTCGCGATACGCCTTCGGACTGCCTTGCACTCGCCCGGACAGCCACGCGCGGCAATAGCTGTCGGCCTGCCCGACGATCAGCGACGGCAGCAGTTCCGCCGGGTACTCATTAAGTTCAGCCACGCGTCCGGACTCGGCCAGCCAGGTGCGCAAGCCCAGATTGCGGGTCTTGTTGCGCTCGGCCAGCTCCTCCTTGTGCGGGCCACGGGTCACCGCATAGCGCGCGTGATACTGGAACCGCGCCCACTCCGGCTGGTTCTCGACCCAATCCACATAGCTGTAGACCAGCGCCTGAACGCCCTCTTCGGTGCTCGTCGCTTCGGCCAGATAGGCGTCGCGCAGGCGCGCCTGATCCTCCAGCGCGGTGAAAAACAGTGCAGCGACCAGCCCTTCCTTGTTGCCGAAATGGTGGTAGATCGCCCCGACGCTGGTGTCGCACTCGGCGCGGATCATTTCAATGGTGGTGGCCTCGATGCCCTGCTCGTTGAACAGGCGCAGGGCTTTGCGAAAGATGTCGCGCTTGAGTTCGGCGCGGCGGCCGGGGTAGCTGCGTTCGAGTAGATCTGCGGTGTCCATGGGCCTTGAAAATCCGGGTAAAGGGCACGTCCGTGCCGGTGATCGAAACACGCACAGGTTGACAGATTTCCCGCGAACAGAATACCGTTCCGTTACAGAACAATATTCTGTAACGGAATATGATTCTGTAAATACCCTAACCGCGAGGCTTCACCCATGAGTCAGTTTCTCAGCATGTTCAACAGTGTCGGTTCCCAGGCGTTCAGCCAGATGGCCTGCCAGGTCGCGCCGTACTTCAGCACCATCAACCCGCTGGTGACCGAGTTGCGGGCAGGTTCGGCGCAGGTGCAGGTGCCGTTTCGCCGCGAGATCACCAACCATCTCGGCACCGTGCATGCCATCGCCCTGTGCAATGCCGCCGAACTGGCAGCCGGGATGATGACCGACGTGTCGATTCCCGCCGGCGCACGCTGGATTCCCAAGGGCATGACCGTCGAATACCTGGCCAAGGCCAAGACCGACGTGACCGCCGTGGCCAATGGTGAAGGGCTGGACTGGCAGACCGAAGGCGACAAGATCGTGCCGGTGGATGTCCACGACGCCGAAGGCAAGAAAGTGTTCACGGCGCGGATCACCATGAACGTGAAACTGTCCTGATATCACCGGCACAAAAAAGCCCTTGCTGCGCAGATCGCAACAAGGGCTTTTGTCGTTTCAAAGAGAAAGAATCAGTGAACGGTCAGGCGCTGGCGGACAAATTCTTCAGTGCGGCGGGTGACCTGATCCAGATGCCGGTCGCGCTGTTTTTCGGCATCGAGCATGGCGCGCTTGCCGTGTTTTTGCAGCAGGTAGGTGTGGATCTGCTGCACTTCCAGCGAACGGTAGATCGGTGTGGTGTCGATGAAACCGCGCAGCCCGTTGCTGCGGTAATGCCGGGTGCTCATCAGCACCTGCGTTTCGAGCTGGCCCAGCACCTCGAAACCCAGCGCCTCGAAATACGGCACCTTGCCGACGCTGCAGGTCAGCTCGGCATGGGGGTAACGCGCCACCATGTCCGCGATCAACGAACGGGCCACGCCCTGACGCCGATGCCCCTCGCGCACCGCCAGGTAGGCCACGTTGCACGCCTCCCAATCGCCCTGCACCGGCAGGTACAACAGGAAGCCGACCACCTGCTCCGGATCATCGTCGTCGGTGGCCACCAGCAGTTCCACCTCGGTGCCCTTCTCGCCGTTCAACGCCTCCAGATACAGATGCACCTCGTAGCCCACCGCGTACTGGTAGACGTTGTACAGCAGATTGCTCGGGCCCAGCCCGACGGCACTGATGTCGGTGAGATAGTCGACCACCATTTGCAGGATCTGACTGTTGACGCCTTCGGGGCAAGGCGACTTGTAATGGGTGATGCGGGGCATGGCGGGCGAACTCCAACGGTAAAACACAAGTTGCCGGGCGGGTTGAGTGACCGGCGAACCGCGACATCATACCCTGTGCAAGCCTGACAAAAATTTCATCTGCCCGAGAACGGATCTTTCGCCGATTTGGCGTCCAATTTTTCAGCTGCGTTCATTTTCCGACGCAGGCCTTGAGGAGTTGCCATGAACGTTCTGCGTTGCGCGAAAACCATGAAATGCTTGCTCGCTGCCGCGCTGGTGGCGATCACCCTGTCGGGCTGTGTCGTCGAACCGGTTCGCCCGCATCGGCCACCACCGATCGTCGAAGTGGTTCCGGTCATGCCTGCGCCGGGTTATCACTGGGTTGCCGGGCATTACCGCTGGGCCGGCAACCAATGGCGCTGGATGCCGGGACATTGGCGGACGTATTGAGGCCGGTCACTGCGCAGGGGCAACGACCTTGAACTTGATGTCGATATCCTTCGACACCACGGTGTCCGCCCACTCCCCCGCGCCGAGGCCGAACTGGTCGCGCTTGAGCACCAGTTCGCCGTCGAAGATGCCAATGCTGCTGTCGGGTTTGAGTTGCACCGGCACCTGCACCTCACGGGTGATGCCTTTGAGGGTCAGGTGGCCGTCGACCAGATAACGGTCGGCGCCGACCGGGCTGAAGCGGGTCGATTCGAACACCGCCACCGGGAATTTATCGGTGTCGAACCACGCCGGTTTCACCAGCTCGGTATTGGCATCTTCACTGCCGGCGTCGATGCTGGTCAGGTCGATGTGCAGCGTGGTGCGGGCGTTGGCGAGGTTATCGCTGTCGAAATCCAGCGTCGCGTCGAACTTGCCGAACGTGCCGTACATCCGCGAGCCCATCTGGCTGTAAGTGAAACTGATCTGGCTGGCGGTGGTGTTGACCCGGGTGTACTCCACCGCACTCGCAGCAGGGATGAAGGTCAGGCAAGACGCGGCCGCCAACAACAATCGAATCGACATGCAATGCTCCGGCGCCCGATGGGTCTCGAATGACTTAAGCAAACATCCGGCACTTGTGCCAGTTCCGCCAACGCCCAACCGGATCAGTCCGTCACACCAACCGCTCAATCTTCTGATGCTTCCAGACCCGTGTGTAATACAGCGTCTGCAAAACCAGCATCCCCAGATACGCGATCGGAAACGCCATCCACACACCCTGCAGACCGAACTGCCCGTCCAGCCAGTAGGCCGCCGGCAACTGCACGCCGAGCACGCAGATGATCGCCACGCCCACCGGCACCAGCACCGTGCCGCTGGCGCGCATGATGCCGCCGATGATCGCCTGGAAACCGAAGATCAACAGGCTCCACAGCATGATGTGCAGCAGATGCTCGGCCATCGCCCGGGTCGAGTCTTCGGTCAGGAACAGCCCCAGCAACCAGTGCGACAACAGGTAGCCCGCCAGGATCAAACCACCGGTCAGGCACACGTTGATCCACAATCCAGTGCGCAGAATCGGACCCATTCGCTCCAGCCGCCCGGCACCGATCGCCTGGGCGCCGAGGATCGACGCGGTGATCGCAATCGACAGCGCCGGAAACTGCACGTAGTTGACGATCTGCGTCACCGCGCCATAGGCCGCCGTCGCCTGCGAGCCGTGCTGGTTGACCAGCGCCAGAATCACCAGCTCCGACAGCGACAGCACAATCATCTGCACCCCGGTCGGCAGGCCGATGCGCAACACCTTGCCGAGAATCGCGCCGTCCAGTCGCAGCGCCGCGAAAAACTCGCGATCCGGCGCCAGCGGATGGCCCTTGCGGATCAGGCGCCATGACAGCCACGCCATCGATGTCAACGTACCGACCAGACCCGCAATTGCCGCGCTCTGAATGCCCAGTTGCGGCAAGCCGATCCAGCCGCGAATGAACGCCGGTGTCAGCGCCAGCCCGACAACGGTCGACAGCAGCAGCGCCAGCATCGGCGACAGCGTATCGCTCACCCCACGCAACAACTGGGTGAACAGCACGTACACCAACACAACCGGCAAGGTCCACATCATCACCCGCGCATAGGCCACCGCATCATCCAGCACATCCGCCGGCGTGCCCAAACCCTGCAAGGCCTGACGCGCAAACACACTGCCCAGCACCGCCGCCACCAGCCCGATCAATACCCCCAGCAACAAAGTCGCCCCGGCAATCGCCTTGACCATGTGCGACTCACGCGCGCCCCACGCCTGACCGATCAACACCCCTGCCCCGGCGCCCAGGCCGATGACCAGCGCGATAAAGAAAAAGATGATCGGAAACATCCCCGACACCGCCGCCAGCGCCTGCGTGCCGAGCATCTGCCCGATGTAGATGCTGTTGATTGTGCCCGACATCGATTGCAGGAAGTTCGACAGCACCATCGGGGCGAGGAACAGCAGGTAGGTTTTCCAGAGGGGGGATTGAGCGGGGGTTTGCATTGAGGATCCGTCTCGGGTGGGAGCTGATGACAGAGTCTAAGGTATGCGATGCCGTTCAGGTCGTACCGGTTTGCATTAAAACTTCGTAATCTGCACCTCGACCAATGTGCATAGCCTCCCCATCACGACAGGAAGTGAACCCCTCCCATGCGCCATTCCTCGTTTCTTCTGAGCTGCACCTTATTGACTGTTCTGGCGACGACTGCCCACGCCGCTCCCGCCCCCTCGCCCGAGGTGGTGCAAGGATTGGTGAACACATTGAACGAACGCCTGAACATCGGCGACCTCGTCGCCCTGACCAAATGGGACAGCGGCAAACCGATCCAGGACAGCCCCCGTGAGGCACAGGTGATCGACAACGCCCGCAAGCTGGCCGCCGAACGCAAGCTCGATCCGGAAGACGTCGCGCAGTTGATCGCCGCACAGATGGAGGCCAACAAACTGGTGCAGTACGGTTTGCTCGCACAGTGGCAGGCAGCCGGTGCCGCGCCAGACACGCCGCGCCCGGACTTGGGCAAGCAGATTCGCCCGCGTCTGGACGAGTTGCAAACCCGTCTGCTGCAGCAATACGCCGACTTCACGCCCTATCGTCACGACCCGAACTGCCCGGCCTGGCTGGCCAAGGCGCGCAGCGGCCAGACCCGCGATGCGCTGCATGATCTGGCCCTGACGCGCGCCACCGGAGAGCTGTGCATTCGGCCGCTGACGCCCTAGGACAAGGGTTCTGGCATTCATTGCTGGCGTCGATAGTCACCATCAGCTCAATGAAGTTCTCATAAAAAATCCGCGGCGTAACATCGGCTCCATACCCAACAAACAACACCCCTGGAGCACACGATCATGAAACGCCAAATCCTTCTCGGCATCGCTTTCTCGGTTCTTGCAGTCAACGCTTTTGCAGCCAAACCCGCCCACACCATGATCGCCGAAGGCGGTTCGGATCGGTTGATTGAAAGTCGCTTGGCTGAGGGTGGTTCGGATCGTTTGATCGAACGCCGCGTTGCTGAAGGTGGTTCGGATCGTCTGATCGAACGTCGTGTTGCTGAAGGTGGTGCTGATCGTCTGATCGAACGCCGCGTTGCTGAAGGTGGTGCTGATCGTCTGATCGAACGCCGCGTTGCTGAAGGTGGTGCTGATCGTCTGATCG
>NZ_JARVSR010000004.1:0-239901 GCF_030209075.1 Pseudomonas sp. lyk4-R2A-10
TGCATCGGGCGTTTTGAGGCTGAAACAGGTGTAAACCTATTTCAGGACTAGACAGTTCGCTGAATGCCGTTACGATTCAGGCCCCGACATGGAATAACCCGGCTTACTTGTTTTATTTCACCTGGCAAACCCCACAGGATGTACGGCATGGCAGAAGAGCTCGAAGACTTCGCCGGGGGCATCAGCAACAAATACCAGCAACCTCTTGCCTTTTAAGGTCAACCACCAAGAAAGCGAACCAGAGGTGCCAGGAAGCTCACCTTCGCTAGAGCACTTACAAGGCGCGCAAAGGCTTCTTCGCTGAGGATAAACGCGGGTATGAAGAAAACGCTCGAGACCAGGAGTATCAAAGATGCACTCATCCAGTCAGCCGTGAAAATAGCCACAACCGCTACTACCAGCATCAGAATCCACAGGGAAAAAGACAGCCTCCTACCCAGCTTTTGATTTGGATATTTGCTGAACATGATTCGTTGGCTCCGGCAGCTTTCAATCACGGTAGTTCCTGAATGGACGGCTGTCGATACAGATCCAACCAGGGCTTCTTCCTCCCTTGAATTTGATAGCCGCTATAGCGGTAAGGACCCCATATGCTCGATGCAAAAATTCACCATTCACTGAACACGCTCATGGCCAAGTTGCTGGTGATGCATCACGAAATCGATGCTTTCAGCTATAAGTACGAAAGCCTACGCACGCGCCAAATGGGTAATTGGTGAGCTGAAAGTTTTGTATGTTCGAATCATGGCCCGGAAGGCTGGGCACAAGGTCCGTTCGAAACGGCTGATCGTGTCGGAAGGTGGCACTCCGAGATGGAGGCGATTTTACGGAGGAGCTTTGATGTGGCCCGCGATGCCGCTGGAGTCGAAAAGGTCGAGTTCCAAATGCGTGACCTGCGCGCCAAGGCTGGCACTGACAAGGCGGAATCGAGTGGCGATATCATGCAGACCAAAGATCAATTTGGACAAACCACCGTTGTGGTGACCCGAGTAGTACATCCGGAATCGCAAGGGCAAGAAGTGATGCCAACGAAGCGAATTGCGGACCGCTGTCAAAATTGCGACCCGGAAACAAACAAGGGTTTGCATCAGCTTTCGCTCGCAAACCCTTGATTTTAGATGGTGCCCGAAGCCGGAATCGAACCGGCACGCCCTTACGAGCGGGGGATTTTAAGTCCCATGCGTCTACCAGTTTCGCCATTCGGGCGGTAGCGCGGTGTTGCTTGGCTCTGATGACGATTCGCAGTCCTGACAGGAACTGCATGTCGGCGGCAGAGGGGGAAATATATACATCACTTCCCGGTGAAGCAAGTTTGCAGTTGCCGTTTCAAAGACTAAATCTTTCCGTGCAACGCAAATAAAAAAGCTCCGTAAATCATGGATCTACGGAGCTTGTTTATAGTGGAGGCCGAGGTCGGAATCGAACCGGCGTAGGCGGATTTGCAATCCGCTGCATAACCATTTTGCTACTCGGCCTCAAAACATTTGCTGTCAGTAGCGCAACAACAAACGTTATACAAACTTGGAGCGGGAAACGAGACTCGAACTCGCGACCCCGACCTTGGCAAGGTCGTGCTCTACCAACTGAGCTATTCCCGCTTGGTGTGGCGCATTCTATAGATTCCAGATGCCCCGTCAACCCTTTGATTCAAAAAAGTTTTATTTCTTTTCAACATCGGTCTTCAGATGTGGCCAGGCAGCGCGGAGGTATTGAACCATCGACCACAGGGTCAGGCCTGCAGAGACCATCAGCAACGCATAACCGACCAGAACCCAAAAGCTGAAATCTTTTGGATTGGCCAGCAGGATCACCAGCGCGAGCATCTGTGCAGCAGTTTTCCACTTGCCCAGATTCGACACGGCCACATGGGCCCGTGCACCAAGCTCGGCCATCCACTCACGCAATGCCGAAACTACGATCTCGCGACCGATGATGACAGCCGCCGGAAGTGTGAGCCAAAGATTGCCGTGTTCTTGCACCAGTAGCACCAGGGCAACGGCAACCATCAGTTTGTCAGCGACGGGATCCAGAAACGCACCAAACGGCGTGCTTTGCTCCAGGCGTCGCGCGAGATAGCCGTCGAGCCAGTCCGTTGCCGCCGCAAAGGCGAATACCGAACTTGAGGCCAGATAGCTCCATTGGTAAGGCAGATAGAACAACAGAATGAAAATCGGGATGAGCAGGACGCGGAGAACGGTTATCAGATTAGGGATATTCATCGGCACAACTGGCTACGAGGTGAATGGGCATTCTACTCACTATGCAGGTTTGCATAAATCGACTCTGCTAGCTTTTTGCTGATCCCCGGTGCTTTGGCGATCTCTTCGATGCTTGCACGAGACAGCTCCTGCAATCCACCAAAATGTTTCAACAAGTCCCGACGCCGGGTCGGCCCGACGCCTGCCACACCTTCCAGCGTTGACGTGCGGCGGGTCTTGCCGCGTCGTGCACGGTGGCCTGTAATTGCAAAGCGGTGGGCTTCGTCACGAATCTGCTGGATCAGGTGCAGCGCCGGCGAATCCCCCCGCAAGGTGAACTCGTTTGCCGCATCATTTAGATACAAAGTCTCGAATCCCGCCTTGCGCGTGGCGCCTTTCGCGACCCCCAGCAAGATCAGATCCGGAACCGCCAGTTCGTTGAGCACATCACGCGCCATCGACAGCTGCCCCTTGCCGCCGTCCACCAACAGGATGTCCGGCAGTTTGCCCTCGCCTTCTTTCAGCTTGCTGAAGCGTCGGGTCAGGGCCTGATGCATGGCGGCGTAATCGTCGCCGGCGGTCACACCTTCGATGTTGTAACGACGGTAATCCGACTTGATCGCCCCTTCCGGGCCGAACACCACACAGGACGCAACCGTGGCTTCACCGCTGGAGTGACTGATGTCGTAACACTCCAGCCTTTGTGGCGGCTCATCGAGATTCAACACTTCAGCCAGTGCCTCGAAACGTGCTGCAACGTGTTGACGATTGGCCAACCTGGCGCCGAGTGCCTGTTCGGCATTGGTCACGGCCAGTTGCTGCCAGCGCGCCCGTGTTCCGCGCACCCGATGACTGATGCTCAATTCACGCCCGCGCAGCGCCTGAATGGCCTCGATCAGTGCAGGGAAGTCTTCGTGCACGACGTTGACGATCAGTTCGCTCGGCAAATCGCGCTCCGGGCTACTGATGAAATATTGCCCGAGGAAAGCGGCCATGACCTCGGCCACTTCCTCTTCAATCCCGACTTGCGGGAAGAAATTCTTGCTGCCAAGCACCCGCCCTCCCCGCACGCTGATCAGGTGGACACAGGCACCGCCCGGATTGACGAACGCAGCGATCACATCGATGTCGCCGGTACCGCCCTCCATGCTCTGTTGATCCTGCACCCGACGCAGCAAGGCAATCTGGTCGCGCAGTTCGGCGGCGCGTTCGAATTCGAGGTTGATTGCTGCCTCTTCCATCGCCGTCGACAGCTCATTGGTCAACGCATGACTGCGCCCTTCGAGGAACATCACCGAGTGACGCACGTCCTCGGCGTAAACCTCAGGCTCGACCAATCCGACGCAGGGCGCCTTGCAACGCTTGATCTGATATTGCAGGCACGGCCGGGTCCGGTTCTTGTAGTAACTGTCCTCGCACTGACGCACGAAGAACGTCTTCTGCAAAAGGCTGAGGCTTTCGCGGATCGCCCCGGCACTCGGGTAGGGACCGAAATACTTGCCCTTGCCCTTTTTAGCCCCGCGATGAATGCTCAGGCGCGGAAATTGCCCGTCAGACAAAAAGACATAGGGATAGGATTTATCGTCGCGCAACAGGATGTTGTACGGCGGCCGCCACTCCTTGATGAGAGTTTGCTCGAGCAGCAACGCCTCTGTCTCGTTGGACGTGATGGTGGTTTCGACCTGGGCGATACGCCCGACCAGTGCTGCGGTTTTCGGCGCAAGGCCGGTCTTGCGGAAGTAGCTGGCCAGACGTTTTTTGAGGTTCTTCGCCTTGCCGACGTACAGCAGACGCGCATCGCTATCGAACATGCGATACACGCCGGGACGCCCGCTGACGGTTGACAGAAAGGCGCCTGAATCGAAGGTTTCAGTCATGATCAGAGGCTGGCATCAACCATGCCGTGACGAACCGCAAGAAGCGTCAGTTCGACATCGCTGCTGATCGAGAGCTTCTCGAATATGCGGTAGCGGTAGGTGTTAACGGTTTTCGGCGACAGGCACAATTTGTCGGAAATGATCTGAACCTTCTGACAGCCGACAATCATCAGCGCAATCTGGATTTCCCGCTCGGACAACGCATCGAATGGTGAATCGTTGGTCGGCTGAAAGGATTTTATGGCGAGTTGCTGGGCAATTTGCGGACTGATATAGCGCTGGCCGGCAAACACCAGGCGTATGGCCTGAACCATTTCCGGCAGTCCGGCGCCCTTGGTCAGATAGCCCGCCGCACCGGCCTGCAGCAACCGTGTAGGAAACGGGTCTTCCTCACACACGGTGACCGCGACCACTTTGATGTCGGGATGGCTGCGCAACAGTTTGCGCGTGGCTTCCAGGCCGCCGATGCCCGGCATCTTGACGTCCATCAGCACCACGTCGGGCTTCAACTCACGAGCCTTGATGAGGGATTCTTCCCCGGACTCGGCCTGGCCCACTACCTGCAGGCCATCGATGTCGGCCAGCATACGTGTAATGCCTGTACGAACGAGATCATGGTCGTCGACCACTAGCACCCTAATCAAGCAGACACCTCGCGATATGGTCTTATTGGGATGCCGGACACCTTAGCAAAAAGTGCCGGGCAGACCTAGCGGCAAGCGACATATAAAAAGTTTCAATTCTTCATCGGGGGCTTGCCGGCCGTGGGTTTCAGAGCACAGGTGTACTCAAATCGAGCTGCATTCGCAGGAAACACTCGTCCTCGCCCTGCACCAACATTCCTTTTCTTCGATAAAGGTTTTGCGCCGGATTGTTTTTGAATACCGTCAGGCGCAGCGCCGGCCTGCGCTCCAGCCGGGCCATCGCACTAACCTGATCGATCGCCCAGGATCCCGCGCCCTGGCCTTGAGCGCTTTCGACGATCTGCAATTCGCGGATATACACGGCCCGAGCATCACGACTGAGACTGAAATACCCCGTCAATTCGCCTTCCTGAAGGATCAACCAGTTGTCGCGCCCGGCCCAGGCGACATCGAACGCCTCATCCTGCCACAGCAAGTCATAGTGAATGTAGTAGCGGAGCATGTTTCGGCAAGTCAGCTCTCGCACAAACGACAGGTCGGCGGCCGTTGCCTGGCGCAATTCAAAACTCATTCCCGCCTCGATACGCGTCAAAAGCAGAGTGTGGCACAACCAGGCGAGCGCTCAACCCATAAAGTCCTTCTTACTACTCCGATAGCATTTTCTGATTGCTGATGCGCAGCAGCCTCTAGTAAGCTCGGCGCATTCATCGGAGACAGCTCATGTTCAACGCCCTTTCACAGCCCCATACCAGCAGCGCCTCGCGCTCGGTTGCGGCTGCCCGGGTGAACGGTGCCTCGGCTCCAGCAAGCTTTTATTTTGGGTATTGGTTTAGCCACTGGCGCGCCTGATACCCAACCGGCGCCCATTTGAACGGGTCGCCTACCAGAGATTTCTCAACCCCCGGTCGGCCTCCCGACCGGGGGTTTTGTTTTTTCAGGCCCGAACTTTTTTCAGCAACACACCAGACACTTTGAGGATTCAACCAATGAACTACGCCACTTATTACCGTTACGACAGTTTTACCGCCTGGCGATTTACCAGCCTCCGCTCGGGACAGCCTGCCGCCTCCGATCGGTCACCCACAGGTGGCAAGCCAACACACGTAGCCAATCCGGCCAATTGTCGAACACCCCAGTAGGGCCGATTGAGCGGGAAGACCCCGCCCTCCGCCCTGGAAGACCGAATATGAACTCGTCCGTTTCTGCTCTGCCACTGTCCACCCTGAACCCTGCCAACGAAGCATTGACCCTGCGTCTGCCGAGTTCGCTGCAACTCAAACAGCAATTGCCCCTGAGCAATGCGCTGAACCAGCAAGTCGTTGCACACCGCCAGGCGGTCCGCGCGATTCTCGATGGCCATGACCCGCGTTTGCTGGTGATCGTCGGCCCCTGCTCGATACACGACCCTGAGTCCGCGCTTGAATACGCCAGCAAACTTTCGCATCTGGCCGAAGAAGTCCGTGATGACATGCTGCTGGTGATGCGTGCCTACGTCGAAAAACCTCGCACCACCGTCGGTTGGAAAGGCCTTGCCTATGACCCTCATCTGAATGGCAGCGACGACATGGCTGCAGGCCTCACCCTGTCGCGCGAACTGATGCTCGAAATGATCCGCGTCGGACTTCCGATTGCCACCGAACTGCTGCAGCCCATGGCCGCCGGGTACTTCGATGACTTGCTGAGCTGGGTCGCCATTGGCGCCCGTACTACCGAGTCCCAGATCCACCGGGAAATGGCCAGTGGACTGAGCATGCCGGTCGGCTTCAAGAACGGCACCGATGGCGGCGTGACCGTCGCCGTTGACGCGATGCGTTCGGCAGCACATCCCCATCGTCACTTCGGCGTCGACAGCCAGGGCCACCCGGCAATCATCCAGACCCCGGGCAACCAAGACACACATCTGGTGCTGCGCGGTGGCCACAAAGGGCCGAACTACGACCGCGAAAGCGTTTCCAGAATCAACGCCGAGTTGAACCGCCTGAAGATCCCGAAGCGGATGATGGTTGATTGCAGTCATGCCAACAGTGGCAAGGACCCACTCCGGCAGCCAGGCGTGTTCAACGATGTGCTGGAGCAACGCTTGAAGGGCGACCGCTCGCTGGTCGGCATGATGCTTGAGTCACACCTGTTTGAAGGATGCCAACCGTTGAGCGAGTCGCTTCGGTACGGAGTTTCGATTACCGATGCCTGCCTCGGGTTCGATTCCACCAGGCAGTTGCTGCTGGACGCAGCGCATCGCATGCGAAAACAGGCCTCAGCCTGACAGTGAACACCGCCCTCCGCTGCGCGTTCTCACGGAGGGCGGTGCAGTGTTCACAACAGATGATCACGCCTGCACTTGCAGCAACATCACCTCGGACTGCTGACTGACGTCGTCCAGCCGCTCGACCGAGTAGGATAGCCGCACGACGGTATTGACGTGCTCGCGCCAGAACCGATAAGGCACGATGAACACCAAAGACTGCATGGCCATCCCGCTGATGATTTCTCGGTCGTCACGGTGAAAAAACGACTCGCCATCGCACTTGAGATAAACCAGCTCGCCCTCCTCGACTCGCGCATCACTTATCAGCACGCTGACACCATCGATGGCATCCGTCACATTGAGCACTCCATCATCCGCTTCAAGCACCTGAGGAGCCGGCAGCTCACCTCGTACCAATGGAGCAATGCTGACTCGCGTAACACCTGACTCGTGTACGGCTCCGCTCTTCTGCTCGATACGGTAGCGAATCACCACCTCGCCCCCAAAATGCGGGGCGATGAATTCAGGAGCGATCCCGAACACCAGAGGCTGACCAACAGCAAAGAACTCAACGATAAGCGCGTCTCGAAACGATGCCTCCGGTGAAGGCCCCTGCCAGATCAACTGCACCCGATCGCCTGCACTCATGCCTGCATAAGGTTGAAGAATGGCAGTCGTTCCGTAGGGTACGCGAGCCGGATCGAGACTGCCTCCGACGGCATCCTCGACGATGGCTGGCAACAGACTGTAACGGATGTCCCCAACGTCCAGCTGTGTACGCAATGAAGTGACAGGCTCCGATCTCGTGACGCTGGTCAACGTCCAGTAGACTTCCAGAGTCCCCCCGTCCAGCGCAGCGATGTGAGCGTCCCGTACGATCAGAACGATATCCTTGCCCAATTGCCCTTCACTGACGGATCGCGAAATGTCGTGCCGATATGGCAAACCTTGTATATCGAGACCATGCCAACTCAAAACCACCCGGTCCCCGCACGCCATTCCAGGCCAGGGCGCAATCCTGACGACAACCCTGCTCAATGACGGATCAATGACCGCCCCTGTAATGGAATCCAGTGCGGGAGCCGGCAACGGCAGAGCCCGACCACCCTCCCGACACAACCCGGGCGACCGAATACCCTCACCGTCCATCCCTGTGTCCTTTTCTTGCAAAACCGTAGTTTCTGCATCTTTCATCAGTTGCCTCTCCACTCCCTGGAAATGACACGTCGCCTGAGCGCTGTGTCGAAGAGTCTCTATTTAAAGCGTGTCATCATTGACCCGATGTCAGCTCATCACGCTTCAAGCCAGAGCCGAATGCACCAAAGGAAGTAGGCAAAGAAAGGAAAAATACTTTCAACGAGGCGAAAGCTTTCTAAATGTTCCGAAGTGGATTTCATACAGAAGTGAAAATTCACACACACATTGATCGAGTTTCCGATGCATGACGGCGAATCTTCAGGCATCCCAAGCCTCACGACTGTTTTAGAGTGGCACGCAGAAAACATCGACGATCTTCTGCGATCAAGGACGAAAAATGCTACTAAATGCGACAACCAATCATCCCGTTCTACTGGTGCATGGCCTGTTCGGATTCGAGCGCATTGGCCCTTTCGAGCTGTTCCATGACGTCAGGCAGGCGCTCAAGGCGGTCGGCGTCCAGGTATTTGTGCCTCATCTGTCAGCAATCCATGACAATGAAGTTCGCGGGGAACAGCTGCTTTCGCAAATCGGCTCCGTGCTCAGGGGCACAGGCGCGAGCAAAGTCAACCTGATTGGTCACAGTCAGGGCGCACTCACAGCACGCTACGCTGCAGCGCTTGCCCCAGGCAGGGTTGCTTCTGTGACGTCGGTCAGCGGGCCCAACCACGGTTCGGAACTGGCCGACTTCCTGATCAAGGCGCTGAAACCAGGAAGACTGCCGGAAATCGTGGCCCAGAACGTGGCGACACGGTTTGCAGACTTCCTGTCCTTGCTCAGCGGGCGCACGCCGTTGCCACACAGCGCATTGGCGGCGCTGGGTGCGCTGACAACGGAAGGAGTCTGCAACTTTAATGACAAGTACCCGCAGGGCCTGCCACACGTCTGGGGCGGTCAAGGTGCCGAGTGTGTCAATGGCGTTCGCTATTACTCGTGGAGCGGGGTCGTGCCGGAGTTTGACGGGCCGACACTCGACCCCGTACAGGATATCTGCAGCGCCCTGTCCGAATACTTCATTACAGAACCCGCGCAGAACGACGGTTTTGTCGGTCGCTTCAGCTCTCACTTGGGTACGGTGATCCGTTCAGATTACCCACTCGACCATTTGCGCACTCTGCGACGAGCAGCCGGACAGCGCGCCGTGGCGAACGACTCGATCGAACTTTACGTGGAGCATGCTCTGCGTTTGCAAGCCGCTAATCTCTAGCGACCGGCATCAGACGAGCGAATGGAACTTTGCCGAGAAATCGGCCACTGAATCCGGTAGGCTCACCCCTTTACTGATTTGATTGGAGAGTTTCACCATGGCTAAAGCCACTGCCCGCCACATCCTGGTTTCCAGCGAAGCCAAGTGCAACGAACTCAAGGCCCAGATCGAAGGTGGCGCCGATTTCGCCGAAGTGGCCAAGGCCAACTCCACCTGCCCGTCCAGCCGTCAGGGTGGCGACCTGGGTTCGTTCGGTCCTGGCCAGATGGTCAAGGAATTCGACACCGTAGTGTTCAGCGCGCCGATCAACGTCGTACAAGGCCCGGTGAAGACCCAGTTCGGCTACCACCTGCTGGAAGTCACCAGCCGTCAGGACTGATTTTCAGCCCGACCTGCTGTGCAACGGCCCGCCTGATGGCGGGCCGTTTTGTTTTGGTTACACCACACCGCTGGCGAACGGCGCGCCGCTCGCGTACAAATTGCGCTTATCGATTACCCGGCTTTAAGGCTGACAATGCGACTGGCTTTCCCGACATTGATGTTCACTGCCGTAACCCTGCTGCTGGGGATCACCGGTGTGGACGCCGCACCGCAGCATGCAATGACCGTCTATGGCGAACCGGCAAAGTACCCGCCCGGGTTCAGTCACTTCGATTACACCAACGCCCGGGCGCCCAAGGGTGGGACGATGCGCCGCTCGGCCATCGAGATCGGCCACTTCGACCACGTCCTGCCGTATATCGACAAAGGTATCGGCGTCAGCCAGATCGACGGTCTGCTGTATTCCCCGCTGGCCCAGCGTTCGCTCGACGAGCCCTACACCGTATACGGCCTCGTGGCGCAGAAAATGGAACGCTCGGATGACGGCCTGTCGTTGCGTTTCTTTATCAATCCCAAGGCCCGCTTCGCCGATGGCAAGCCGATCACCGCCGAAGACGTGCGCTACACCTATGATTTGCTGATGACCCAGGGCAGCCTGCGTTATCGCACCCAGTTCGCCGACGTCAAAGGCGTCGAAGTCGAAGCCCCGCTCACCGTACGTTTCGATTTCAAGAGCAACGAAAACCGCACCCTGCCGCTGGACATCGCGACCCTGCCGGTATTTCCCGAGCATTGGTGGAAGACCCGTGATTTCGCCGGCGGTGGCGGCTATGAACCGCCGCTGGGCAGCGGCCCGTATCGGGTCGGCAAGGTCGACTCCGGGCGTAGCATCACCTTTGAACGCAATCCCGACTGGTGGGGCAAGGACCTGCCGGTCAGCCGTGGCCTGTACAACTTCGACCACTTCAGCATCGAGTACTTCGGCGACACCGACGTCGCCCGCCAGGTCTTGCGCGGTGGCGCCTATGACTACAACCGAGAATTCTCCGCCACCGGCTACTCCATCGGCTACGACAGCCCCGCTCTGAGCGACGGTCGCCTGCAAAAGGCTCATCTGGCCACCGAGGCGCCGCAGTCGGCCCAGGGTTTCGTGTTCAACCTGCAAAAGCCGATGTTCCAGGATCGTCGGGTACGCCAGGCGCTGGCCATGCTCTGGGATTTCGAATGGAGCAACCGGCAGATGATGCGCAATATGTACATCCGCCAGCAGAGTTACTTTTCCAACACAGATCTGGCCGCCCGGCAGTTGCCGGATGCCGCCGAGCTGAAGATTCTCGAACCCTTGCGCGGCCAGATTCCCGACGAGGTGTTTACCCGGGTCTTCGAAGCACCGAAGACCGATGGCAGCGGCATTATCCGCGACAAACAACTGCAAGCGCTGGAGCTGCTGGAACAGGCCGGCTGGAAACCCGATGGCGACCAGTTGGTCAACGAACGCGGCGAGCCGCTGAGTTTCACCTTTCTGGTCAGCCAGAACGGCATGGATCGCCTGCTGCTGCCCTACAAGCGCACGCTGAAACAGATCGGCATCAACCTCGACATCCGTCGCATCGATTCCTCGCAGTACGTCAACCGCCTGATGAGCCGCGACTACGACATGATCGTCACCGGCTACCCGGTCACCACCTCCCCCGGCGGCGAACTGTTGAACTACTTCGGTTCGGCATCGGCCAACGATCCCGGCGCCAACAACTACATGGTGCTGAAGAACCCGGCGGTCGACACCTTGATCAACGGCCTGATCCGCGCCTCGACCCAGCCTGAAATGCTGCGCTATGCCCATGCGCTGGATCGGGTGCTGCAATGGAACTACTACTGGATTCCCAACTATTACCCGCCGGGCACGTCCACCGTGTGGTGGAACCGTTTCGGCATTCCCACCGTGCAGGCGAGCAATGACGAAGCGATCGAGAGCTGGTGGGAAATCAGCAGCACGCCGCTGACCAATCAGCAGATGACGGCCGAGAAGATCAGCCGTGGCAGACCCGGAGGGCCGCACTGATGTGGGCTTACATACTGCGGCGCCTGCTGCTGATCATCCCGACGCTGGTGATCATTCTGCTGGTCAACTTCGTGATCATTCAGGCCGCACCGGGTGGTCCGGTGGAACAGGCCATCGCCCACCTGCAAGGCATCGGCGGCGCCAGCGTCGGCGGCGGTGCGAGCGAGACCATGAGCGGCACGTCCCGCGCCAGCCGCGGCCTCGATCCGCAGCTGATCAAGGACATCGAAAAACAGTACGGCTTCGACAAACCCGCCCATGAACGCCTGTGGCTGATGCTCAAGAATTACGCGCAACTGGATTTCGGCAAAAGCTTTTTCCGCGGCGCCACGGTCACCGACCTGATCCTGCAGAAAATGCCGGTGACCATTTCCCTTGGCCTGTGGGCGACGCTGATCACTTATCTGGTGTCGATCCCGCTGGGCATCCGCAAAGCCGTGCACCACGGCAGCCATTTCGATATCTGGAGCAGCACGGCGATCATCATCGGCTACGCCATGCCGGCATTCCTGTTCGCGATGTTCCTGATCGTGGTGTTCGCCGGCGGCACCTCGCTGAACTGGTTTCCGGTGCGCGGGCTGGTGTCCGACAACTTCGAATCCCTGTCGACGCTGGGCAAGATCACCGACTACTTCTGGCACTTGGTGTTGCCGGTCACGGCCTTGGTGATCGGCGGTTTCGCCACCCTGACCATCCTCACCAAGAACTCGTTCCTCAATGAAATCACCCGTCAATACGTGGTCACCGCGCGCGCCAAAGGCCTGAGCGAAAACCGGGTGCTCTACGGACACGTGTTCCGCAACGCGATGCTGCTGGTGGTGTCGGGCATTCCCCAGGCGTTCATCAGCGTATTCTTCGCCGGTTCGTTGCTGATCGAAGTGATCTTCTCTCTCGACGGTCTGGGGCGCATGAGTTACGAAGCGGCCGTGTCCCGTGATTATCCGGTGGTGTTCGGCTCGCTGTTCATCTTCACCCTGTTCGGCCTCCTGATAAAACTGATCGGCGACCTGTGCTACACGCTGGTCGACCCGCGCATCGACTTCGCCGCGAGGAACGCCTGATGTTCAAGCTCTCGCCTTTGGGCCGTCGCCGCTTCGAACGCTTCAAGAAAAACCGCCGGGGCTGGTGGTCGCTGTGGCTGTTTATCGGTCTGTTCCTGCTCAGCCTTGGCGGCGAACTGATTGCCAACGACAAGCCATTGGTCGTCAGTTATCAGGGCCAATGGTATTTCCCGGTATTCAAGCGCCACACCGAACAGGAGTTTGGCGGGCAACTGCCGTTCCAGGCCGACTACCGCAGCGATTACGTACAGAAGCTGATCCGCAAGGACGGTGGCTGGCTGTTGTTTCCGCCGATTCCGTTCAGTGACGACACCCCGAACTACGACCTCAACAAACCGGCACCGAGCCCGCCGACTTCTGTCAACTGGCTGGGCACCGACGACCAGGCGCGCGACGTACTGGCTCGGGTGATCTTCGGCGCTCGGGTATCGATCCTGTTCGCCTTGATGCTGACCTTCGTCAGCGCCCTGATCGGCATCGCGGCCGGCGCTCTGCAGGGGTATTACGGGGGCTGGGTAGATCTGCTCGGTCAGCGATTGCTGGAGGTCTGGTCGGGGTTACCGGTGCTTTACCTGCTGATCATCCTCTCGGGATTCGTCGAGCCGAACTTCTGGTGGCTGCTGGGGATCATGGCACTGTTTTCCTGGCTGGCGTTGGTGGACGTGGTACGCGCCGAGTTCCTGCGCGGTCGTAATCTGGAGTACGTCAAGGCTGCCCGGGCCTTGGGCTTGAGCGATCGCAAGGTGATTGTCCGGCATATCCTGCCCAACGCGATGAACGCGACCCTGAGCTACTTGCCCTTCATTCTGACCGGGGCGATTTCGACCCTGACCGCGCTGGATTTCCTCGGCTTCGGCATGCCCGCCGGCAGCGCTTCATTGGGTGAGCTGATCGGTCAGGGCAAGCAGAACCTGCAAGCGCCGTGGCTCGGCTTGACCGCGTTTTTCACCCTGGCGCTGATTCTTTCCCTGTTGGTATTCATCGGCGAAGCGCTGCGCGATGCCTTCGATCCGCGCTCATGAACGGACCCTTGATATGACTGACAACCTGATCGAAATCCGTGACCTCAGCGTCGCCTTCCATGGCCAGACCGTGGTGCGCAACCTGTGCCTGGACATTCGCCCCGGCGAGTGCCTGGCACTGGTCGGCGAATCGGGCTCGGGCAAATCGGTGACCGCCCATTCGATCCTGCAACTGCTCCCCGAATGCGATGCCCGGACCACCGGCAGCATCCGTTATCGTGGCCAGGAACTGGTCGGCGCTGATCCCAAGACCCTGCGCGACCTGCGAGGCAACCGCATCGCCATGATTTTCCAGGAGCCGATGACCTCGCTCAATCCGTTACACACGATTGAAAAGCAGATCGGCGAAACCCTGTTGCTGCACCGCGGCCTCGGCGGCAAAGAGGCTCAGGCGCGGATCCTCGAACTGCTGGAACTGGTGGGCATCCAGAAACCGAAAGAGCGACTGAAGGCCTATCCGCACCAGCTGTCCGGCGGGCAGCGCCAGCGGGTGATGATTGCGATGGCCCTGGCCTGCGAGCCGGAATTGCTGATCGCCGACGAACCAACCACCGCACTCGATGTGACCGTACAGCGCAAGATTCTGTTGCTGCTCAAATCCTTGCAACGGCGCCTGGGCATGTCGCTTCTGCTGATCAGTCACGACCTCAATCTGGTGCGCAGCATCGCCCAACGGGTGTGCGTGATGAAGGCCGGCGAGATCGTCGAGCAGGCGCCGTGCGAAACCCTGTTCACCGAGCCGAAACACCCTTACAGCTGCGTGTTGCTCAATGCCGAACCGGAAGGCGAAGCGCTCCCGCGGGACGAACGCGAAAACGTGCTCGAAGTCGATGACCTGCGGGTTGATTTCACGGTCGGCGGCGGGCTGTTCCAGCGCAAGCAATACCTGCGCGCGGTGGACGGCATCAGCCTGAACATCCAGCGCGGCAAGACGCTGGGCATCGTCGGCGAGTCCGGTTCGGGCAAGTCTACCCTCGGTCAGGCGATCCTGCGGCTGCTCGAATCCAAGGGCAGCATTCGCTTCCAGGGCACGGCACTCGACGGCCTCGACCAGAAGCAGATGCGCCCGTGGCGCCGACAAATGCAGGTGGTGTTCCAGGACCCGTTCGGCAGCCTCAGCCCGCGCATGTCGGTGGCGCAGATCATCAGCGAAGGGTTGGAGGTGCATTGCCAGTCCACCGCCGAGGAGTGCGACGATCAGGTGATCCGCGTGCTCAAGGAAGTGGGCCTCGACCCTGAAAGCCGTCACCGCTACCCCCATGAGTTTTCCGGCGGGCAGCGTCAGCGCATTGCCATTGCCCGGGCACTGGTGCTCAAACCGGCGCTGATCCTGCTCGATGAGCCGACTTCGGCGCTGGATCGCACCGTGCAGAAACAGGTGGTCGCCCTGCTCCGCCAGCTACAGGAAAAACACGGCCTGACGTATCTGTTCATCAGTCATGACCTGGCCGTAGTGCGGGCGCTGGCCCACGACATGATCGTGATCAAGGATGGCAAGGTGGTCGAAAGCGGCGCCAGCCATGACGTGTTCGATTCACCGCAGCATCCCTATACCAAAGAGCTGTTGGCCGCGGCGCATCCGGGATAGGCATAATCGCGCCACCTGACTTCCGCCAATGGACGCCGCCATGAACACCACCGAAAGCCTCAAGGATTACCAACGGGTTCGCACCCTGGCGATCCGTTCGTTGTTCGAGATCATCGAGCAATCCAGTGAAGGCACGGTGATTGTCGACCGCGACGCGAACATCGTCTGGATGAACGAGCGCTACGCTCGGCGCTTCGGGCTCGACTCCGCCGCCGGGGCCATCGGCAAGCCTTGCGAAAGCGTGATCCCCGGCAGCCTGTTGCGTGAAGTGGTGCGCACCGGGCGGCCGATTCTGCTGGACATGCAGGACACCCCGAAAGAACCGCTGGTGGTGATGCGCCTGCCGATCCATGACGACGCCGGAGCGGTGATCGGCGCCATCGGTTTTGCCCTGTTCGACGAACTGCGCACGCTGTCGCCGATGCTCAAGCGCTACCTGAGCATGCAGGAAGAACTGGCCTCGACCCGTTCGCTGCTGCGTGCAAGGCAGACCAAATACAACTTCGCCCACTTCATCGGCACCAGTGCTGCGAGCCTGGAAGTCAAACGCCGTGCCCGTCGCAGCGCCAGTGCCGAGTCGCCGGTGCTGTTGCTGGGCGAAACCGGCAGCGGCAAGGAGTTGCTGGCTCAAGCGATCCACGGCGCTTCACCTCGGGCACACAAGGCGTTCGTCAGCATCAACAGCGCGGCGATTCCTGAAGCACTGCTTGAAGCCGAGTTCTTCGGCACCGCGCCCGGCGCCTTCACCGGCGCCGACCGCAAGGGCCGCACCGGCAAGTTGCAGATTGCTCAGGGCGGGACGCTGTTTCTCGACGAGATCGGCGACATGCCGTTGCCGCTGCAAAGCAAATTGCTGCGGGTGCTGCAGGAAAAGGAATTCGAGCCTGTAGGCTCCAACGATGTGATCCAGAGCGATGTGCGGGTGATTGCGGCGACCTCGACGGATCTGGAGGCGGCGATCAAGCGTGGCGAATTCCGCGCCGACTTGTATTACCGCCTCAACGTATTGCCAATTCAGGTGCCGCCACTGCGTGAACGACTGGACGATCTGCCGGCCCTCAGTGAGGCGATTCTTGAAGAACTGCGCAGTCAACATGAACTGAACCGCGAAGCGCTGGAGCTGCTGGGTCAGCATGCCTGGCCAGGCAATATCCGCGAGCTGCGCAATGTACTGGAGCGGGCAGCGTTGCTCAGCGATGACTTGATGCTGACGGCGGATGACATTCGCTCTGCAATTGGAACGTTTACACCGGTTGAGCGAACGCTGGCACCCTTGCCTGAACCGGCAATCAACGAGACCTTCAGTCAAGCCCGGGAGCGTTTTGACCGGCAGTTGATTCAATCCACCCTCGCGCAATGCGGGGGCAAGGTGATTGAGGCGGCTGAGCGGTTGGGACTGGGCCGTTCGACGCTTTACAAGAAAATGATTGCGCTGGGGATCGCAGAGTCTCAATAAGGAGACAAAGTTCTCCAAATCAAGACAACATCAAAAGCATCGCGGGCAAGCCCGCCCCACAGGGGAATGCGTTCAACTGTGGGAGCGGACTTGCCCGCGAAAGCGTCCTCACAGCCATAGAAGTCTCCAAAAAGAGACAGAACTTCGAAAGCCATCACCAAAAATCAAACTAATACCTTTTATTTCAACAAGTTAACCATCTGGCACAGATCTCGCTATAGCCCTCCCCACACCCGTTCCACCCACAAAAATAACAATCGAAGGAGCACACCATGAGTGTGATCATCGCCTTGGCAGCCCTCGCGCTGCTGATGCTCGCGGCCTATCGTGGCTACAGCGTTATCCTTTTTGCCCCGATCGCCGCCCTCGGCGCCGTCCTGCTCACCGACCCGTCTGCCGTCGCCCCTGCTTTCACCGGGGTGTTCATGGAGAAAATGGTCGGCTTCATCAAACTCTACTTTCCCGTGTTCCTGCTCGGCGCCGTGTTCGGCAAGCTGATCGAGTTGTCGGGTTTCTCCCGCTCGATCGTCGCGGCAGCGATTCGCTTGCTCGGCACCCGCCAGGCGATGCTGGTGATCGTGCTGGTCTGCGCCCTGCTCACCTACGGCGGCGTTTCGCTGTTCGTCGTGGTGTTCGCGGTCTACCCGTTCGCAGCGGAAATGTTCCGCCAGAGCAACATCCCCAAGCGCCTGATCCCGGCGACCATCGCCCTCGGCGCGTTCTCGTTCACCATGGACGCCCTGCCCGGCACGCCGCAGATCCAGAACATCATCCCCAGCACCTTCTTCAACACCACCGCCTGGGCGGCGCCATGGCTGGGTGTGATCGGCACGATTTTCGTGTTCTGCGCCGGCATGCTGTTCCTGCAGCGCCAGCGCAACAAGGCGCAGCGTGCCGGTGAAGGCTACGGCACCGAACTGCGCAACGAACCGGAAACCGCCGAAGACCTGAAACTGCCCAACCCGTGGATTGCCCTGTCGCCGCTGCTGGCGGTGGGCATCATGAACCTGTTGTTCACCCAGTGGATTCCGCAGTGGTATGGCAAGACCCACAGCCTCGCGCTGCCGGGCATGGCCGCACCGGTCACCACCGAGATCGCCAAACTCACGGCGATCTGGGCGGTGCAGGCGGCCCTGTTGGTCGGCATCCTGATGGTGCTGGCATTCGGCTTTAAAGCGATCAAAAGCAAGCTTGCCGAGGGCAGCAAAAGCGCAGTCAGCGGTGCACTGCTGGCGGCGATGAATACCGCGTCGGAATACGGTTTCGGTGCGGTTATCGCCTCGCTGCCAGGTTTCCTGGTGCTGGCCGACTGGCTCAAGAGCATTCCCAATCCGCTGGTCAACGAAGCGATCACCGTGACCCTTCTGGCCGGTATCACCGGTTCCGCTTCGGGCGGCATGAGTATCGCGCTGGCAGCGATGTCCGAACAATTCATCAGCGCCGCCCACGCCGCCAACATTCCGCTGGAAGTGCTGCATCGGGTGGCCGCGATGGCCAGCGGCGGCATGGACACCCTGCCGCACAACGGCGCGGTGATCACCCTGCTCGCCGTCACTGGCCTGACTCACCGTGAGGCCTACAAGGACATTTTCTGTATTACGCTGATCAAGACCCTGGCGGTTTTCGTGGTGATCGGCACTTTCTACGCTACTGGCATTGTGTGAGGTATTGATGACGACTCTTTCTGGCAAGACCGCACTGGTTACCGGCTCCACCAGCGGAATCGGGCTGGGCATCGCCCTGACGCTGGCCAAGGCTGGCGCCAACCTGATCCTAAACGGCTTTGGCGACGCCTCCAAGGTGATCGCCGAAGTCGAGCAGTTCGGCGGCAAGGTCGGCCATCACCCGGCGGACGTCAGCGATCCCGCCCAGATCGCCGACATGATTGCCTACGCCGAACGCGAGTTCGGCGGCGTGGACATTCTGGTCAACAACGCCGGCATCCAGCACGTCGCGGCGGTGGAAGAATTTCCGGTGGAGCGCTGGGATTCGATCATCGCGATCAACCTGTCGTCGGTGTTTCACAGCACTCGCCTGAGTTTGCCGGGCATGCGCGCCAAGGGCTGGGGGCGAATCGTCAACATCGCCTCGGTGCATGGTCTGGTCGGTTCCACCGGCAAAGCCGCGTACGTGGCAGCCAAGCATGGGGTGATCGGCCTGACCAAAGTGGTCGGCCTGGAAACCGCCGCCAGCAACGTCACCTGCAACGCCATCTGCCCGGGCTGGGTGCTGACGCCGCTGGTGCAGAAGCAGATCGATGATCGCGCAGCCAAGGGCGTCGACCCGCAGCAGGCGCAACACGATCTGCTGGCCGAAAAGCAGCCGTCGTTGGAGTTCGTCACGCCGGCGCATCTGGGTGAACTGGTGCTGTTCCTGTGCAGCGAGGCCGGCAGTCAGGTGCGTGGCGCCGCGTGGAATATCGATGGCGGGTGGCTGGCGCAGTAAGCTTGCAAATGATCGCTCCCACGCTGTCGTGGGAGCCTTCTGACCAACAATAAGAGGCAAACCATGTCCGACATTCTCTGGCAGCCCGATGCGAAACGCATTGCCCGGTCCCGCATGGACGGCTTTCGGCGCTTCATCAATCAGCGCCACCACCTGAAGCTCGACGACTACCCGGCCCTGCATCAATGGTCCATCGACCAGCGCGAAGCGTTCTGGCAAGCGATCGTGGATTTCTTCGACATCAGTTTTCACACCCAACCGGACGCCGTTCTGCGCGGAGGTCTGAAAATGCCGGGTGCCGAGTGGTTTCCCGGCGCCACCCTGAACTTCGCCGAGCATCTGTTGAGCCGACGCGACGATGCCATCGCTGTCATCGCTATCGGGGAAAACGGCCAGCGTGAACTGCTGACCTGGGCCGAACTGGCCCAGCAGGTCGCCGGGTTCCAGGCCAGCCTGCAAGCGGCCGGCGTGGTGGTTGGCGACCGGGTTGCGGCCTGCATGCCCAATACCTGGCAAACCCTGGTGGCGATGCTCGCGACCACCAGTCTCGGGGCAATCTGGTCATGCTCCTCGCCGGACTTCGGCACCCACGGCGTGATCGACCGCTTCGGCCAGATCGAACCGAAGGTGCTGATCACCTGCGCCGGCTACCGTTACGCTGGCAAGGAGATCGACCAGACCGTCAAGGTCAATGAAATCCTCGAACAGCTGCCGTCACTGCAACAGCTGATCATCGTGCCCTACGCGCGACCTCAAGCCCATGCCACGGATTACCGGACACCCGCCAACGTCACGCTGTGGGACGACTTCTACGAACCGGGCGATGAGCCGCAATTCGTCCCGGTGCCGTTCGATCATCCGCTGTACGTGCTGTATTCCAGCGGCACCACCGGCGTGCCGAAGTGCATCGTGCACAGCACCGGCGGCGTGCTGCTGCAACACGTCAAGGAGCACGGGCTGCATGTTGACCTCGGACCCGGCGACCGTTTGTTCTACTACACCACCTGCGGCTGGATGATGTGGAACTGGCTGGTCTCGGCACTGGCGGTCGGCAGCGCGGTGGTGCTGTATGACGGTTCACCGTTTTATCCGGACAACGAGCGCTTGCTGGAGCTGCTGGACGACGAACAGGTCAGCGTGTTCGGCACCAGCCCGAAATTCCTCGCGACCCTGGAAAGCAGCGGCATCAAACCGCGCGAAAGCTACGACCTGAGCCACCTGAGAACCCTGCTTTGCACCGGCTCCGCACTGTCACCGCAGAGTTATGACTTCGTCTATCGCGACTTCAAACCGGATGTGTGCTTGTCCTCGATGTCCGGCGGTACGGACATCGTGTCCTGCTTCGTCAACGGCAACCCGATGTCAGCAGTCCGCCGGGGCGAAATCATGGGCAAGAGCCTGGCCATGGCGGTGGAAGTGTGGAACGACGCCGGGCAACCGGTCGTTGGCGAAAAAGGCGAACTGGTGTGTACCCGGTCATTTCCGGCGGTGCCTATCGGACTCTGGAACGATCCCGATGGCGAGAAACTGCGCAAATCCTATTTCAGCCAGTTCCCCGGCGTCTGGGCCCAGGGTGACTACGCCGAACAACTGCCCCACGGCGGGATGCTGATTCACGGCCGCTCCGACGCCGTGCTCAACCCCGGCGGCGTGCGCATCGGCACGGCGGAAATCTACCGTCAGGTGGAGAAAGTCCCGCAAGTGCTGGACAGCGTCGCCATCGGCCAACAGTGGCAGGACGATGTGCGCGTGGTGCTGTTCGTGCACCTCAAGGACGGCGTAACGCTGGATGACACGCTGCAACAGCAGATCCGCCAGGTGATCCGTGCCAACACCACACCGCGCCATGTGCCGGCGAAGATCGTCGCGGTCACCGACATTCCGCGCACCATCAGCGGCAAAGTGGTGGAGCTGGCCGTGCGCAATGTGGTGCACGGTGAACCGGTGAAAAACACCGATGCGCTGGCCAATCCGCAAGCGCTCGAGCAGTTTCGCGATCGACCGGAATTGAACAGCTGACAACAGCGCTCCTGTGCCAGGAGCGCCGTTCTGTAATGCAGACGGATTATTCAGGTCGGTTCAGGGTCAGCACCACCGGGTCGGCAATCGCACCGGTGCGACGGGTCGCGAGACAGGCTTCAAGCGTGTGGAAGTTGCGCTCGAATTCCGGTTTGTCGGTGTAGTACTGACCAAGCAACGAGATGACCAGGGCCAGTGAGTCGGCGTTTTCAACGGCCTTGGCTGCCGAGTGGTATTGCGTCGTGGCGCCGTCCTCATCCGTGGCAAGTCTGCCGCTGGCAAGATTGAGCAGCGACGCAACGTTCAGCATCTGGTCAGTGCCGCCACTCTTTGCAGTATCGCTGGCGTAGCTGACATCTTCAGTCTGCGCTGCACCGTGCAGCATCTCGTGAATCAGGTCATCCGCCACTACAGCGTGGTTGTAAGCGTGCCCGATGAAATGAGCGTTCAGATTGCGCGTATAGATTTCCATGAACATCACCTTGGGTCGCTCGTTGGCGCTGGCGGCGATCCATTGCCGGTACAACTGCGGATTGAAGGAGGCGATATTGCCGTTGTCCTTGTACGGGTCAAGGATCAGATTGCTCAGGGAAAAACCGGCGAAGTCCGTGCGGATCAGCTTCAGGTATTTCAACAACCGGTCCTTGGCATCCGAGGTATTGCTGCCTAGAAAGGCCTTGATGATGAAATCCCGTTCCTTGGTGAAATCATGATCGCCAAGGGCCTTGATCGCCTGTTCGATCTTCGCCTTGGCCTTCGGCAAGCTGTTCTCGATGACGGCCCGGGTGTAACTGATCGGCAGTGTTTTATGGAATTGGCTCACCCTGAAAGGGGAATCGATCGCGAAATGGCTCAGCTTTGGCCCCCAGGCCTTGCCCGTGCGATCAAGTGCGTACCAATGGAAGTCTTCGCGTGCAGCCAGGACGGTCAGGGTGTCGGCACTGACCGCTTTCGGGCGCCAGGTGCCTTGTCCGACGATCGCGTTGTGACGGGTACCGAGCAGTCGCCCGGATTTGTGAGTGCCTTTGATATGACTCATCTGTGATTTGGCCAGTGCAATGATTTCCTGAGTCTGCCGACTCAAACGCATCCCGCCCTTATAGACCAGCTTGCCCGTGCCGCGCACGACTGAAGGCAGGTCATCCAGCGGGTTGAAAATGGCAATCCCGGTGGCAATTGCCAGCTTGGCGAGGTGCCCCAGTCTGGTGGTCAGCGAGGAAGCCTTTGACACGATCGAAGCTGTTTTGCTGGCAACACCCGCAACGGTGCCCACTAGTGCAATGGCATCCATGGCGCAACCGTAGAGGCCGTCGACCACCAGATTGTGTTCGCCGGAACTGAGGTCCTGAATGCAGCGTTTGAATGGCACGGCGAGATCCACGATGTAGGTCGCCACCACTTCACCCTTTGCCCGCTCACGTTCGAGTTCCGTGGGCACAGTAGCGGCCGCCCGCAGTTGCTCAAAGGTCATCAACGGATGCCGCGACACGACAAGAGCCGAAATCTGCTCGATCCGCGGGTCAGAGAAATTCTGGTACTCGCTGTTTTTCGGTTTCGAAGGCGTTGTCGGTGCAGACAACACAATCAACTTGTCGATAATCGCTTCGCTGCGCGTGACTTTGAAATCATTCGCCACGCCTTCGATGTAGCACTTGATATTGATCGGCAACCGCTGTTTGGGAGTCGGTGCTACATGGGTCTTCAGATCGCCCTTGAAATCCACCCGGGCCGGGGCCTGGAGCTTGCCACTGCTGACGATCAGCCTGGCCAGTTCATCGTTACGGTGGATTTCACCTCGCAGGGTGAACACTTCGTAGCAACTCGTTTTGCCGCCATGGGTGGCACACATGACAACACCGAACCGTCCCGTCGCGGCATCCTTTCCGGCCTGGCTCTCGACGGGCTCTTCTCGGGTCAACGGCCCGCCTATTGGAGTGGTACGAGTGATGACGGCAGAGTCACGTACGGTCAGAAACGTCAATTCACCGCGCAGCACATCCTGCAGGTCGAAATAGGACATCCGCGACAGCGCCAGCTTGAGGGTTGTGGCCAGGGCTTCGTTCAACTGGTCCAGATGACTGCGCAGCTGACGGATGAATTCGACATTGTTATCTACCAACCGCAACAGTTGTGGATAGCGACGGTAAATGCTCACGACCGATGGATCGTGAAGTGCAGGTCTGCTGCCGGTGATCTGGGATAGCAGATCAGGCGCCTTGCTGTCTGGAAAGACAGGGCGAAAGTTCCACTGCTGTGTTGTGAGGTCGCCGGACATGTGCAGGTCGATCATCGACATGGTGGTCGGAGACGCCCCAAGTCCAGGACGCTGATTGAGCCGCGGCTTTTCCAGAAAGTCGCAACCCGGGGTGGCAGGCTCCAGCGCTGCCCTGGCGATGGCCCTGCGGTCAGGCAGTGGCGTGGAATAGGCAATGCTGACCTGAGAGAAATTCGCCACGTATTGCTGATAGGCGACGATGGCCCGCTGCGTTGTCGCCTGCTCGTCCTGCTTCAGCTCGGTTTCAGTGACGACTGCGTTGATCAACGCCCAGTCCACGATCGGATCGATCAATGCCAGCGTATGCACATCGGCCAGCGCCTGACTGACTGGCTCCAGCTGCGCATACGCCATGATCTGCGCATAAGTCATCACGCGCGCAGCGCCTTGAACGACTGCTTCGACCAAAGCGACACCCCGACAGAAAGCCACCCACTCGAGCGATCCGATCGTGATGGAGGTCGGAACCTGCCTGACAATGAATTCAGGGGCAACCTGTGCCAGACACAAATGAATCGCCAGCGGTGCCGAATCGTGCCTGACCCATTGATTGTTCACCATATGATCACGCAATCCCTCCAGGACAACCGATGCCGGCCTGCCGAGATAACGTGACGAGTACATCTCGTAACTGCCGATAGACTTTCTGTTCTGCGGCTTGCCGATAAATGGATTGATATCCAGCAACAGCGCGGTCACCAACAACTGGTCAAGTTGCGACTCGGACATCGTCTGCCCCGCCTGCGAGCCATACCAGCCCAACCGCTGCAGGCATGAGCGCGCCCAGTCCTGCGATATCGAATGGCCAATGACTTGTTTTAACAACACCGCGGCATTGTCATGCACTGCGACCCCGATCCGGGAACCCGACATCAAACTGTCCAGCAACCTGGATTGACTGGGTAATTGCTGAGACGTGACGTTTTTGATCGCCAGGCATTGTTCGGAAGACAACGTAATGAATGATTTATCGTCCACGACGAGTTGTCCGCTATAGTTCCCAAGTTCATCAACTTCCGGAAAATCGAACTCGAAGTAAGCAATCAGATTATTCAGCTGAGCGGCCGTAGTGGGCACATCATAGCCATGAAACCCCAGCCATTGTTCCACGGTAATTTCGTTGTCTGTCCATACATACCCACCCGATTCCTTGGCGATATCCGTTATCAGCGACAACACCGACTGATCAAATCCCAACCCTTCGCGATTCTTGTGATCCTTGAAATCAATCCAGCCATCTGGAGCGAATACTTCCATTTTTCCCGACTGAGCAACGCAAATCGGCGGCCGGTCCTGCTGCGTCAGGCCCAGCAACAGACTTTGCATGGCAACTGTTTGGGTCAAGCTACTCAAGAGCGCCTTGCCAGGCGCATGAATCAAATCCAGAGAAGAGTTCTTTTGCAATTCGATCTGGTAGTCCCATCCCAGAATTTTCTGGTCTGTCGCACTGTTCGCCAGACTCAACTTAAGTTCCGCCAATACCAGATTGCGCTCTAATGCATCAGCATCGAGGCGCTGTTGCGTGTCTATACCGGCTGCATACTTGAAAAATTTCTCGTTCGCTTTATAGCTCATAGTTCCCTCATGAATAACAATGTATGCCTGCTTGGCGGAGGCGATCCTACTTCCACCCAACAAACTTTCCAGTCGTTATTCATGAGACAACATTTCAATCAAACAAACCGAGGCTGAAATCAACCCCTTCAATCAGCCAGCCCCCATTCACCCGAACTTGAAGTGGGCGTCTCGCCTTGGCGCTCCAACTTCCACTTCAACTTCAACTTCAAATTATTGATTGAGTCCGCATGTTTAAGTGCCTCCTGCACACTTAAAACACCTTCAGCCACCAACTTGTAAAGTGCGTCATCGAAAGTCTGCATGCCCAGCTCTGTGGATTTTTCCATGATGACTTTCAACTCGCCCAGTTCATTGCGACGAATGAGGTCGGCAATGGTGGGCGACCCCAACATGACTTCCACTGCCGCCCGTCGCTGGCCATCAAGCGTGCGTACCAGACGTTGGGAAACGAAGGCCTTCAAATGATTGCCTAAACTGTGCAGCAATTGCGGGCGACGCTCTTCGGGAAAGAAATTGATGATCCGGTCCAGCGCCTGATTGGCGTTGTTGGCGTGCAATGTCGACAGCACCAGATGCCCGGTTTCGGCGAAGGCCAGCGCATGCTCCATGGTCTCGCGGTCACGGATCTCGCCGATCAGCACCACGTCCGGAGCCTGGCGCAGGGTGTTTTTCAGTGCAGCGTGAAAGCTGCGGGTATCGACCCCGACTTCGCGCTGGTTGATGATCGATTTCTTGTGGCGATGGATGTATTCCACCGGGTCTTCAATGGTGATGATGTGCCCGCTGCTATGGCGATTGCGATGATCGATCAATGCCGCCAGCGAGGTCGACTTGCCCGAGTCCGTAGCACCGACAAACAGGATCAGCCCCTGTTTGAGCATCACCGTTTCCAGCAATACCGCTGGCAATTTGAGGTCTTCGAATCGCGGAATGTCGAGTTTGACGTTACGGATCACGATTGACACATCGTTGCGCTGTTTGAATATATTGACCCGGAAGCGGCCGATGCCGGTGCGGGAAATCGCCAGGTCCATTTCCAGATCCCGGTCGAACTCCCGGCGCTGCTCGGCGTCCATCAGGGAGGTGGCGACAGTCGCCACTTCGCCGGGCTTGAAGGGCTGATCGTTCAAGGGCGTGAGCACCCCGTCGAACCGCGCACTCGGCGGTGCGCCCGTGGACAGGAACAGATCCGAACCGTGGCGGCTCGCCAGTTGTTTGAGCAATGCGTCGATTTCCATGGCCAAAAGCACCTGCGAAGCTTTCAATGGACTTAAGACCGTGCGTCGTGACGCGACGGGCCTTACAGCGTCTACCGCTCTAGCATAATAGACGCCGCCTCACCGACCGACGCCCAGGATTGATGTGATGAACGCTGTACCGAACACCAACGACGCCCAGACATTGATCGCCCGAACCGACTGGAGCCGCAGCCCGCTGGGCGCCGCCGGCACCTGGCCTCAGAGCCTGCGCACCGCGGTGGACATCGTGCTTCACTCGCCGATGCCGATGCTGCTGTTGTGGGGCCCGCAATTGACCCAGATCTACAACGACGGCTTCGCGCTGCTGGCCGGCAACAAGCATCCGCACGCTTTCGGACAACCAGCGCACCAGATATGGCCGGAACTTCGAGACTTTACCGACCCTATTTACAGCGCCGTCCTACAGGGCCAGGTGCGAACCTACAGCGAACGACGCTTCACCCTGCAACGGGACGGCCAGGAGTCCGACTTCTGGCTTGACCTGACCTACAGCCCGATCCGTGACGAAAGCGCGCAGGTGGCCGGAATTTTGGTCACCGCCATCGAAACCAACGAACGCCGACGCATTGCCCTGGAACTGCAACAGCGCTCCGAAAACAGCCTCAAGGCCCAGCGCGAAAGCGAAGAGCGCCTGCAACTGGCGCTGGCAGCCACCGATGCGGTCGGCACCTGGGATTGGGACATCGGCGAAGACCGCTTCATTGCCGACGCGCATTTCGCCCAGTTGCACGGTGTCGATCCGGCGCTGGCCGGTCAGTTGCCGATCAGCGAGTATCTGCACGGCGTGCACCCCGAAGACCGCGCAATGATCGCCCGCAGTATCAAGCATTGCATTACCCACGGCACCGAATACGCCGAGGAATACCGCCTGCTGCAGGCCAACGGCGAACTGCGCTGGGTGTTCGCCCGCGGGCGTTGCTACAAGGATCATCATGGTCGGCCGACGCGCTTTCTCGGCGCTGCGCTGGATCTGACCGAACGCAAGCACACCGAACAGGCATTGCGGCAAAGTCAGACCGAGCTGCAACTGATCATCAACGCCATGCCGATCCTGATCAGTTATGTCGACCACGAGGAACGCTTTCGCCTGAACAACGCCGCGTACCTCGACTGGTACGGGCTCACGCCGCAGGAGCTGTACGGTCGCACGATCCGCGAGGTGATCGGCGAAGAGGCCTATTTCCTGCGGGCACCTTACATCGCCGAAGCACTCGCCGGTCGCCCCTGCTCGTTCAGCCTGTACACGCCGCACCGCGACGGCAGCCAGCGGCATGCCTTGATGAATTACCTGCCGCGCCACGGTGCGGACGGTGCAGTGAACGGTTTCTACATCTTCGTGATCGACGAAACCGAACGCAAAAAGACCGAAGAAGCCCTGCGCAACCTCAATGAAACCCTTGAGGAGCGTGTGAGTGCGCGCACCGAACAACTGGCCCAGGCCAACCAGCGTTTGCAGAACGAAATGTTCGAACGCGAGCGCGCCGAAGACGCTCTGCGTCACGCACAGAAAATGGAAGCGGTCGGCCAGCTCACCGGCGGCATCGCCCACGACTTCAACAACATGCTGACCGGCATCATCGGCAGCCTCGACCTGATGCAACGCTACATCGCCAGTGGCCGCGCCGATGAGATCGGCCGTTTCACCGACGCGGCGGTGTCTTCGGCCAACCGCGCGGCGGCATTGACCCACCGTCTGCTGGCGTTCTCCCGGCGTCAGTCGCTGGATCGCAAGACTATCGACGTCAATGAACTGATCCACTCGCTGGAAGACCTGATCCGCCGCACTAAAGGTGATCCGATCGAGCTCAAGTTGCGCCTGGCCGACAATGTATGGCCGGTCAGCACCGATGTCAGCCAACTGGAAAACGCCCTGCTCAACCTGGTGATCAACGCCCGCGATGCCATGCCGGACGGCGGTGAACTACTGATCGAAACGGCCAACGTCTACCTCGACGGCAACGACATCACTACCCTCGAACCGGTCAAGGCCGGTGATTACCTGATGCTGGCGGTGAGCGACAACGGCACCGGCATGACGCCTTCAGTACGTTCCAAAGCGTTCGATCCGTTCTTTACGACCAAACCCATCGGGCAAGGCACCGGGCTCGGCTTGTCGATGATTTATGGCTTTGCCCAGCAATCGGGAGGGCACGTCAGCCTCGACAGCCTGCCGGGCCAGGGCACCTGCGTGCGCCTGTACTTGCCGCGTTTGTATGCACTGGAAGCGGAGCAGCCGGCAATCGAAGCGGTTGCCGAGGCTCCGGCTGTCGCCACTGGCGAAACCGTGGTGGTGGTCGAGGACGATCCGGCAGTGCGCATGCTGGTCATGGACCTGCTCAAGGAGCTGGGTTATCGCGCCCATGAGGCCGAAGACGCCAAGGGTGCCTTGCCGCTACTGGAATCCGACCTGCGGGTGGACTTGCTGGTGACCGACGTCGGCCTGCCGGGCATGAACGGCCGGCAAATGGCGGAGATCGCCCGCCAACATCGTCCGGGGCTCAAAGTGTTGTTCATGACCGGGTACGCGCAGAAAGCCGCCGAACGTCAGGGCTTCCTCGAGGACGGGATGGACATGGTCGCCAAGCCGTTTTCCATCGAACAACTGGCCGGCAAGATCCGCACGATGATCAGCCAAAACCCGTGACTTGAGGCATAATCCGCGCCCGCCGTCACCCCGCTACAGGTATTGCACGATGAAAGCCCAAGCCCGCCACATTCTGGTGAAAACCGCCGAAGAGGCTGAAAAACTCAAGCAACGCATCGCCAACGGTGAAGCGTTCGATGTGCTGGCGAAGAAATTTTCGACCTGCCCGTCCGGCAAGCGCGGCGGCGATCTGGGTGAAGTGCGGCCGGGGCAGATGGTCGGTGCGATCGATGCGGTGATCTTCAAAAAACCGCTGCGCACCGTGCATGGGCCGATCAAGAGCAAGTTCGGGTATCACCTGGTGCAGGTGTTTTACCGCGACTGATCCAGTGCCCTGAAGGCGCGGCTTTCGGCAGCGCCTTCAGGGATCGGCATCAATCCTTGGGGATCAACGCCCCAGGCACTTGAATGACCTGACTGGCCAAGCGATGCCCCGCCTCCGCCGCCCGCACAGGGCTTGCGCCGGACAAGCGACTCGCCAGATACGCCGCACTGAACGAATCCCCCGCCGCCGTGGTGTCCACCACTGTCTCGACCTTCTGCGCCGGGACTTCAAACGCTTCCCCGTCACAACGGATCAAGCACGCTTCGGCGCCACGCTTGAGCACCACTTCCGGCGTGCCGATCTGCGCGTACGCTGCAAACACCGCGTCACAGTCTTCGAAATGGAACAGCGCCTGTTCGTCGTCCACCGTCAGCAATGCCAGATCGACGTGAGGCAACACGCTGCGATACGCCGCTCGCGCCTCCTCCACTGAAGCCCACAGGCGTGGGCGGTAGTTGTTGTCGAAGACGATTCGCGCGTCACGCTGACGGGCTTCGATCAAGGTCTCGATCAGTTTTTCCCGACCCAGGGCTCCGAGTACCGCCAGCGTGATACCGCTGAAATACAGCACGTCGTAATCCGCCAGCGCCGCCAGAATCGGCGCGGACGCCGGCGTGGTGAAGCAGTCGCGCACAGCGGCTTCGTTGCGCCAGTAAAGGAAACGACGTTCGCCGGCAGCGTCCGTTTGAATGCAATACAGGCCCGGCAAACGACCGGGCAAGCGCTGGACCAGATCCAGACCAATGCCTTCGTCGGCCCAAATGCGGCACATCGCATCGCTGAAGCTGTCGTCGCCCAGCGCCGTGACGTAATCGACCTGCGCCTTGCCGCCCATCGCGCGGGACAGATAGACCGCCGTGTTCAGCGTGTCACCGCCAAAACTCTGTTGCAGGCTGCCGTCGGCACGTTGCTGGAGTTCGATCATGCATTCGCCGATCAGGGCGATGCGCGGGGTGTTCGGACTCAAAGGACTGAGCGCGCTCATCAGAAACAGGTTTCCATGGTTTCGATCACCGACAGTTGCTCGTCCACCAGCAGCCCCACGCGCCACTTGTCGAAGGTCAGGCATGGGTGCGAAGTGCCGAAGGAAATGATGTCGCCCACGCGCAACTCCACGCCCGGCGCCACGGTCATGAACGCGTGCTGGTCCATCACCGCCGTCACCTTGCAGGCGCCGACATCGTCGCCCACCGCCGGCAGCACGCCGGCCTTGTAACGCAGCAGCGGCACCGGCATCCCGGCATCGAACGCCACGTCACGCTTGCCCAGGGCAATCACCGCGAAGCCCGGCTCCGGCAGCGACTGCACGTGGGCCCAGACCTCCAGCGCCGGACGCAGCCCTTCGTGCAGGTCACTGCGACGATCGAGCACGCAGCACTGCGCCTCCTTATAGATGCCATGGTCGTGAGCCACGTAACTGCCGGGACGCAGCACGCTGAGGAAACGCCCGCCAGCGTTCTGCGCTTCGAACGATTCGGCAATCAGGTCGTACCACGCCGAACCCGACGCAGTGATGATCGGCTTGGCAATGGCGAATGCGCCGCTGTCCTGCAACTGCACGGCCAGGCGTACCAGCGAAGCCGCGAATTCACGGATGCCGCTGACGGCGTGATCGCCATGGATCACGCCTTCGTAACCTTCGATACCGGTCAAGGCCAGCGCCGGTTGCGTACCGATAGCCTTGGCCAGTTCAATGACTTCCTGCTCGCTGCGGCAACCGCAACGGCCGCCGACCACGCCGTATTCGATCATCACGTTCAGACGCACACCGCGCGATGCGAAATAAGCGCCCAGATCGGCGACGTTGTCCGGGTGATCGACCATGCAATAGAAATCGAAGCCGGAATCGGCCGCCAGCAGATCGGCAATCAGCGCCATGTTCGGCGTACCGACCAGTTGGTTGGCCATCAACACCCGGCGCACGCCGTGGGCGTAAGCAGCTCGGGTCTGGGTGGCGCTGGCCAGGGTGATGCCCCACGCGCCGGCGTCGAGCTGACGACGAAACAGCGCCGGGGTCATGCTGGTCTTGCCGTGGGGCGCGAGTTCGGCGCCGCTGTCGCTGACGAACTTCTGCATCCAGCGGATGTTGTGTTCCAGCGCTTCACGGTGCAGCACCAGCGCCGGCAGGCTGATGTCACGCACCAGTTGCGCGCCGAGGGCAGCATCGCCCTTTTCCACGGCAGCAGTGTTGTTGGCAGTCGTCATGGTCGAACTCCTCACAGTCGCGCCCGCAGGCAGGCGCGGTTATTCGTTGATTCGCCGGGCGAGGCTGTTGGCGCTCTCGATCAAGACCCGGCGATAGTCGTTGTAATTGTTCTTGGCATCGGCACGCGGGGCGACGATGCACAGGGTGCAGATGGCAACGCCTTGAGGGTCTTTCACCGGGGCGGCGAAGCAGTGGGTAAAGGTGTCGGCGACACTGTCGAAGGAGAAGAAACCGTCGATGCCGGCCTGACGGATTTCCGCCAGAAACGTCTCCATCGGCAGACGTTCGCCATCCGGCAGGATGAAGTCGTCGGGGTCGATCAAGTCGCTGATCTGCTGGTCACTCAAGTGCGCCAGCAGCAGGCGTCCCGAGGCGGTCCACGGGATCGGCGCGTTTTCGCCGATATCGGAAGAAATGCGGAAATGCCGCTCGCCCTCCTTCATCAGCGCCACCGTGTATTTGCGCCCGTTGAGCAGGCACATCTGCGCGGTTTCCCGGGTCTGGCTGACGATCTCCTGCAAGGCGTGATCGGCCTCGCGACTGAGGTCGAAATGCCGCAAGTGCGCCTGGCCGAGGAAGTACAGCTGACGACCGAGATAGACGTGACCGTCCTTGCCCACCGGCTCCAGAATCCGACGTTCGAGCAATGACGCCACCAGTTCGTAGACCGTGGATTTCGGGCTGCCGATACCGTTGGCGATATCGTTCGGGCGCAGTGGCTGGCCGATTTCCTTGAGGAAATCGAGGATATCGAACGCCCGGTCCAGACCGCGTGCCCGGCGCTTGATGGTGTCTTCGGTCATTTCAGTGGTTCCCTTAAAAGATGCCGGGATGGTAACTGCCCCTTGGCGTTGTGTCAGTTGGATCGCAGCCCTCACCCCCCGCCCTCCCGAAACGTCGGACCGCCCGGAGGGAGAGGGAGCCTGATCGCATCGATGCAAATGCCGTCGTCTGACACAACAATCTGCATCGATGGAAATCAGTCCCCTCTCCTGGGGGAGAGGGCCAGGGTGAGGGGGCTATGGGCTCAGCAACGCCACACCTCTCAAGCCTTCTTCTTGTACGCAATGCAGTCGATCTCGACCTTGCAGTCGACCATCATGCTCGCCTGTACGCAGGCTCGGGCCGGTGCGTGTTCAGGCTTGAAGTATTCGCCGAAGACCTTGTTGAAACTGCTGAAATCCCGCGGATCGTCCAGCCACACGCCGGCGCGCACTACATCTTCCAGGCCATAACCGGCCTCTTCGAGAATCGCGATCAGGTTCTTCATGGTCTGGTGCGTCTGCTCGACGATGCCGCCCACGATGATCTCGCCATCCACCGCCGGCACCTGCCCGGAAACGTGCAGCCAGCCATCGGCTTCAACGGCGCGGGCGAATGGACGAGGCTGGCCGCCAGCGGCGGTGCTGCCGGTGCCGTAACGAGTAATGCTCATGGGTATTTCTCCTGATTGAAAAAGTGAAAAGTCAGAACCGCGTGCTTTTGAGAAATTCCGCCAGCCGCGGCGATTGCGGACGCTCGAACAGTTCCTTGGGAGGCCCCTGCTCTTCGATGCGCCCCTGATTCATGAAAACGATCTTGTCCGAGACCTCGAAGGCAAAACGCATTTCGTGGGTCACCAGCAACATGGTCATGCCGTCCTCGGCCAGGCCTTTGATCACGTTCAGCACTTCGCCGACCAGTTCCGGATCGAGGGCCGAAGTGACTTCGTCGAACAGCATCAGGCTAGGGTTCATCGCAATCGCCCGGGCAATCGCCACGCGCTGTTGCTGACCGCCGGACAACTGACCGGGAAAGTGATTGCGCCGCTCCAGCAGGCCGACCCGTTCCAGCCATTTTTCGGCCAGGGCCACGGCTTCGTCCTTGTGCATCTTTTTGACTTTCAGCAGGCCGAGCGTGACGTTTTGCAACGCGGTGAGATGCGGGAACAGGTTGAATTGCTGAAACGCCATGCCGGTCATCGCGCGATGACGGGCGATGACTTTTTCCGGGTGACGCACGCGCTTGCCGTTGAGTTCGTCATAACCGATGGATTCACCATCGAGCAGGATCTGCCCGCCCTGGAATTCCTCGAGCATGTTCACGCAGCGCAGCAGCGTGGTCTTGCCCGAACCGCTGGAGCCGATCAGCGTCACCACGTTGCCGCGCTGCATGCTCAGGTCGACGCCTTTGAGCACTTCGACCGCGCCGTATTGCTTGTGCAGGCCACGGATGTCCAGCAAGGGCTGACCGTTCTGGACGTTGGAAACTTGAGCTTGAGTCATGGCAGGGCCACCCGCTTTTCAATGTGCCGGCCGAGTAATTCGATGCCGTAGTTGATGACGAAGAACAGAAAACCGGCGAACAGGTAAAACTCCAGGGTCATGAACGTCCGGGCGATGATTTGCTGGGTGCTGAGCAACAGCTCGGCCACGCCGATCACCGACAGCAAGGTCGAGGCCTTGACGATTTCCGTGGACGAGTTGACCCAGGTCGGCAGGATCTGCCGCAGCGCCTGAGGCAACAGCACGTAGCCGAGGGACTGATAGAACGTCAGGCCGATGGCCTTGCCGGCTTCCATCTGCCCGCGTGGCAACGCCTGCAACGCGCCGCGCACGATTTCGGCCACGTGGGAGCCGCAAAACAGCGTCAGACCCAATGCGCCGGCCTGAAATGCGCTGATCTGCCAACCAAGCGCCGGAGCCATGTAGAAGCACGCCAACACCAGCACGAACACCGGCGTACCGCGAATCAGGTCGACATAAAAGCGGAACGGTGCGCGCATCCAGAACTTGCCGTAGGTCAGCACCAGCCCGGCAAATACGCCGATGACCGTCCCGAACAAAATGGCCAGCGCCGACACCTGCACACTGGTCAGAAACCCTTGCCACAAGGCTTCGCGGGCAATCCACAACTCATGCAACCAACTGGGGGATTGGTACATCGCAGCCTCCTATCGGCGGATCGCCAGACGCTGCTCGAGGTAACGCAGCAGCATGGCAATGAGGTAACAGGCCGCGACATACAACGCCGTGGTCACCAGCCAGGTTTCGATCACCCGGTAGCTCTCGACGTTGATCTTGCGCGCGTAATAGGTCAGCTCCGGCACCGCGATTGCGGCGGCCAGCGAGGTGTCCTTGAACAGCGAAATGAAGTTGTTCGACAGCGCCGGCAGCACGTTGCGCAGCATCACCGGCACGGTGACATAAGCCTTCACCTGCCACTCGCCCAGACCAATGGCCAGCCCCGCTTCGCGCTGGCCCTTGGGGATGCTCAACAAGCCACCGCGGAACACTTCGGTCAGGTACGCCCCGGCATACAGCGACAGGGTGATGATGAACGACGGGATCTTGTCCAGCCGGATCCCCAGGCTCGGCAACGCAAAGTAGATCAACAGGATCAACACCAGAATCGGCGTGTTACGGATCACCGTCACATACACCGATGCCAGCACCCGCAAGGCGCGATGCCTGGACAGCAAGGCAAACGCCATCAGCAGGCCGATCACGCAGCCGATGGCGATCGACACCAGCGCCAGTTCGAGGCCCAGACCGAGCCCCGCCAGCAAGGTGTCGAAATCGCGCCACACGGCGGCAAAGTTCAACTGATAGTTCATGGTCGGCAGTACCTTGAGCGGGGCGCATCAGGGCGCCCCACTCTCACGGGATCATTTGAATTCGACAGGGAAACCGATGGCAGGCGATGGCAGATCCACGCCGAACCATTGCTTGAACGACGCGGCATAAGTCGGGAACTCGACGCCGGTCATGGCTTCATGCAGGGCGGTGTTGACGAAGTTCAGCCAGTCCTGATCGCCGCGTTTGACGGCGCAGGCGTAGGTCTGCGGGCTCCAGGCATACGTCGGGCTGCGATAGCGGCCAGGGTTCTGCACCATCAGGTATTTGACCGAAGACTGATCGGTCGCAGCGGCATCGGCGCGACCGGAGTTAACGGCCTGGTACATCAGATCGACGCTGTCGTACTGATCGACCTTGGCCTTGGGCAGCGCCTGATGCACCAGCTCTTCGGCGTACACGTTCTGCAGCACGGCTACGGTCACGCCGTCACCACCGGCCTGCAGGTCTTCGATTTCCTTGTACTTGCTGTTGTTCGGCAGCAACAGGCCGACGCCTTCGCGGTAGTACGGCAGGGTGAACGCCACTTGCTGCGCACGGCTGGCGGTGACGGTGATGAACTGACAGCTCATGTCGACTTTGTCAGTCAACAGATTGGGAATCCGCGCATCGGACGACTGCACTACGAACTCGACTTTGCTCGGGTCATTGAACAGACCTTTGGCCACCATCCGGGCAATGTCGATATCAAAGCCCTGCAACTTGCCGTCCGCGCCCTGGAAGTGCCACGGCGCATTGGTGCTGCCGGTCCCCACAATCAGTTTTCCACGGGCCAGGACGCTGTCGAGCTTGCTGTCAGCCGCCTGGGCGATACCCATGACAGCGGACGAAGCCGCGAGAACAAAAACACACGCTTTGAACAAGGAAGGTCGGCGATGCATGGCAAGCACTCCTGGAAGTTGTTTATTCCGCTATACCGGAATACGGTTTGTTACTACGGAATAGACAGCAGAAAGTGTGCCACAGGATTCATGGGGAATCTGCAAAGGATTGAATTTTGTTTTGAATCAAAGGGATGGAAGAAACCTGCGAAACGCTGCAACCAACATTGATTAATCACTTCGCTACTTTGCGCCACACAGGGCGGGTATCCAGGCCACATCCTGGTGCGCGATGCACGATTGGGCGCGGGCTGCACCTGTCAACTCTGACAGTTGCGGCAACGGCCGCGCGCGCCCTAACGTCGTACCACCCAGCACATCGAATAAAGGAGGCTCCGATGACGACGCCGACTCGATATTCAGCGTTGCCCCCCACATATCGGAAGGTCTTGAAAGCCAGGCGCCTTGTCGTCCTGTATTTTTTCAACAGGCGCTGCGGGGCCTGCGAATTTTCCGGCCCGGTCTTTCTTGAGATCGCCAAGCCCTTTCGGCCCTGGATGGATATCTTCATGCTCGATACCGCACAGTCGATTCGCCATCCGGATGTCAAGGGCACACCGACCGTGTTGTTCTACAAGGAAGGCGTTCTGGTCAAAAAACTGAAAGGCATTGGTTCGGAAGAATCCCTCCTGCAAGACTTCACCCAACTCCTCGGCAAAACCCGTCACCCCGCTGTACCGCGCAAATCGGCCCATGACCTGAACTGGCTGCGTGACACCCTCCGCACCCTTTGCACCGTCCACCGCGCAAAACGGCGGAACCTTTCCTGAAAGTGCCATCCAAGCACCATCAGGCAGTTGCACCTTCGCTCCTATTGATCTGTAACAACTAGCCTCGAAACCAGATTGGACAAGCTCCAATCCGGCTGCTTTTCTTTATTTCTCAGAAAGAGAAGAGTGCTGCCGGCCCTCGGGTCGCAGCCTTGCTACGTCCCAGGAGGGGTCAATGTCCTTTAAAGTCATGATGGTTTTCGGCACTCGCCCGGAGGCCATCAAAATGGCTCCGCTGGCCCGGATTCTGCGTCAGTGGCCCGACATCAAACTCAATATCTGCTCCACCGGCCAGCATCGCGAGATGCTCACTCAGGTGCTGGATGCGTTCGAACTGACGGTCGATGAAGACCTGCAAGTCATGACCCAGGGCCAGACCCTGAATGGTCTGTCGCAGCATCTGCTCACCCAGCTCGATCAGGCCTACGAGCGGGTCAAACCGGACATCGTGCTGGTCCACGGCGATACCACCACCAGCTTCATCGCCGCCCTCGCCGCCTTCAACCGCCAGTTGCCCATCGGTCACGTCGAGGCAGGCCTGCGTACCGGCAATCTGCGCGCGCCCTGGCCCGAGGAAGCGAATCGACGCCTGACCGGCGTGATTACCGACCTGCATTTCCCGCCGACCTCCAAGTCCGCCGCCAATCTGCTGCGCGAAGGCGTACCCGAAGACAACATTGAAATCACCGGCAACACCGTGATCGATGCCTTGCTGTGGATGCGCAAGCACCAGCAGGATATCGAATGGCATCCGCCTGCCGATTCACCTCTGGCGGCGCTGGATGACCAGCGCCGGATGATTCTGGTCACCAGCCATCGACGGGAAAATCTCGGCGACGGTTTCCGCAATATCTGCCAGGCGCTGGCCGAACTGGCAGAACAATACCCGGACGTGCAATTCGTCTATCCGGTGCACCTCAACCCGCTGGTGCAGGAGGTGGTGTACGGCATGCTGGCCGACAAACCGAACATCTATCTGGTGCCACCGCAGGACTATCCGAACTTCGTCTGGCTGATGGGCCGCGCGCACTTCATCCTGACCGACTCCGGCGGCGTCCAGGAGGAAGCCCCGGCAATTGGCAAACCGCTGTTGGTGCTGCGCGACGTCACCGAACGGCCTTCAGTGCTCGAGAGCGGCACCATGCTGCTGGTCGGCACCGACAAGGCGCGCATCGTCAAGGAAGCCCGCCAACTGCTGGACGACCCGTACACCTACGCCCGCATGAGCCGCGTGCACTTCCCCTATGGCGACGGTCACGCCAGCGAACTGATCGCCACCCGCCTCCACGCCTGGCTGAGCGCACGCTCGGCGGCGGGTAAAGGGGTATGAGTCTGGGTTGGGTCGATTTCTTCGCGTATGTGCTGTTCGGTCTCAAATATGTGGCGATTGCCCTCGCTCTGTTGATGTTCATCCTCGGCCTCGATGACCTGTTCATCGACCTCGTCTACTGGAGCCGCAAGTTCATCCGGCGCTGGCGGATCTACGAGAAATTCAAGCGTGCCGACGAGGAACGCCTGTATTCGATTCCCGAAAAGCCGTTGGCAATCATGGTGCCGGCGTGGAACGAGGTCGGCGTGGTCGGTGAAATGGCACGTCTGGCCGCCTCGACCATCGACTACGAGAACTATCAGATTTTCGTCGGCACCTACCCCAACGACGCCGAAACCCAGGCCGATGTCGATGCGGTCTGCCAGCACTACCCCAACGTGCACAAAGTGGTCTGCGCCCGACCCGGCCCGACCAGCAAGGCCGACTGCCTGAACAACATCATCGACGCCATCCTGCGCTTCGAGAGCGAGGCGAAAATCCAGTTCGCCGGGTTCATCCTGCACGACGCCGAAGACGTGATTTCGCCGATGGAATTGCGCCTCTACAACTATTTGTTGCCGAACAAGGATCTGATCCAGATTCCGGTCTACCCTTACGCGCCGGAGTGGAAAGGCTTCACCGCCGGTCATTACGTCGATGAATTCGCCGAGAACCACGGCAAGGACGTCATCGTCCGCGAAGCGCTCACCGGTCAGGTGCCCAGCGCCGGCGTCGGCACCTGCTTCAGCCGCAAGGCCATCAGCGCCCTGCTGGAAGACGGCGACGGTATTGCCTTCGATGTGCAGAGTCTTACCGAGGACTACGACATCGGTTTCCGACTCAAGCAGAAAGGCATGAAATGCATCTTCGCCCGTTATTCGGTCAGCGATCCGAAACTGGCGCTGGAGCAACCCTGGGTGTTCGGGATGAACCGCGAGTTCTCCCAGGTGATCTGCGTGCGCGAGCACTTTCCCCGCGACCTGCAACACGCGATCCGGCAGAAATCGCGATGGATTGTCGGCATCGTGTTCCAGGGCACCAAGAACCTCGGCTGGAGCCGCAAGGGTCTGCTCAACTACTTCCTGTGGCGCGACCGTCGCGGGCTGATCGCCTATTTGCTGAGCTTCCTGGTGAACCTGCTGTTTCTGGTGCTGCTGGCGATGTGGGCGGTGACGATCATCTCCCCGGACTCGTGGCGCTACCCCTCGATCCTCGCCGACAGTTCGCTGCTCTCGGTGCTGCTGTGGCTCAACGGCCTGATGCTGCTCAATCGCCTGTTCCAGCGCGGCTGGTTTGTCACTCGTTATTACGGTTTGGTTGAGGGTCTGCTGTCTGCGCCGCGCATGATGTGGAGCAACTTCGTCAACTTTTTCGCCAACCTGCGCGCCCTGCGTCAGGTCATGGAAATGGGCGATTCACGTCGCGTGGCCTGGGACAAGACCACCCACGAATTCCCGGCGCTGACCAAGGCGCAGCGCACGCCGCTCGGCCATCGCCTGGTGGAAAAAGGCCTGCTTACCGAGGAACAACTGGAGGCCGCGATCACCAGCCCCGTACGCCGTCGACTAGGCCGCGAACTGTTGCTGCGGGAGTACATCGACAGCACTCAACTGGTTCAAACACTCTCCGAGCAGCTGGATCTGGAATGGGCGCCACTCAATCCGTTCAAGCTCGACAAACACCTGATCGATGCCGTACCGCGCCGGGTCGCCTCTCACTACGGCATTTTGCCAGTGGCCGAAGAAGGCGACACGCTGATTCTGGCCTCTGAAGGCCCGGTCAGCCAAGTCTCGCTGGGCGCTATCAGCCGTCAATTGAAACGCCCGGTGCGCAGCCGTCTCGCACCTCAGGGCCGCGTCACATTGGGAATTCGTTACTGGTACGCCAGCCCCCGCCAGAGTGAGGAAGTGCGTCATATGCTCGAAGTGCTTGAGCGCCATCAGGACGATGAAGCCCTGCTTGAACGGGTCAGCCGCCATCAGGTGCTGCTCGGCAATCTGTTGCAGGTGCGCGGGATGGTGCCACCCACCCTGTTCAATCAGGCGCTGATCGACTTCGATGCCGAGAAGATGTCACTCGGCGAACATCTGATTTCCCGGGGCATAATTACCCAGGAAGTATTGGAACAGGCCCTGGCCGATCAGGCCAGCGAACAGCAAGCCGCCTACCGCATTGTCCGGGAGGTCGCATGAAGCCTGTGCATCGTCAAACCTTGCTGATGGGCAGCCTGTTGCTGGGCCTGAGCACCGCATATCCGTTACAGGCCGCGCCACTGAGCGATTTCGAACAGTTCCGCAGCTATCCCTACATGGACCGCAGCTATCGCGAGGCGAAAAAGGCCAACTGGAAAGAAGTCGAACGACTGATGCGCCACTTGCTGGAAAAGGTCCCGAAAAACGACGAGGCCCGGGCACTGTTGGTGGAATCCCTGGCCAAGCAACGCCGTTACAAGGAAGCGCTGCAAGCCTTGCCGGACGACAGCGATGCCCTGCTCGACCTGCGCCTGACCTGGATCGAACAGGACCCGCCGACCAGCACACAAGTTGAACGCTGGATGGCCACCAGCAATCTGAATGATCGCGTACGCCTCTGGCAGGCCTACAGCCTCAGCCTGGCCAAGTTCGGCGGCGCGGCCAAGGCCCATGACTGGCTGGCACAACTGGCGCCCAAGGGTGACGACAACATCTTGCGCCTGGCCCGCGCCAACTGGTCGGAGCAATTGCGCGACTGGAGCGGCACCATTGACCAACTGGCGCCACTGGCCGCGCGCAGACAACTGGACGCCGAAGGCTGGCAACGGCTGGCCAACGCCTACGTGCAGCGCCTTGATGAAAAGCCGCTGCAGCAACTGTTGCAACAGGCGCCAAGTCCCGAGGCCGCACGCAACATTCGCCTGGCAATGGTCGACCGCGCCATCGCCATGGGTCACGAGCAACAGGCCCAGCGCTGGATGCAGTCGCTGTCGGCCAGCGACCTCGCCGATCCGGCGCAACGTCAGCGACTGTGGGAACTGGCGCGCAAGACCGAAGACGTGCCCACCGTGCAGCGCCTGAGCAACGATCTGCAACGGCCTTGCCTGGAAACCGCCGAATGGCTGTCGCGCCAGGATCCGGAAGCCGCACTCAAGCAACTGCGCAGCTGTACGCCGACGGACGATCCGCAGACCTGGCTGGTACTCGCCCAGCGCCTGCAAGCCACGGATCTGCTGCAACGCACGCGTCTGCCGGAGCCTTGGGACAGCCGGCGGCAAACGCAGGTGCTCGACATCTGGCAGGAGCAAGGTCGCAGCGCCGAGGTCAATGCCTGGCTGGCCGGGCAGAAACAGACGCCCGATATCGTCAAGCGCCGAGCCGAACTGACGCAGCGCATGGGACGAATGATCGAAGCGGAGACGCTGTGGGAACTGCATTACCGGCAGACCGACAACCTGTCCTCGCTGAATCAGGCCACCTATCTGGCAGTGAATGCGGGTGATCGCGCGCATGCCCAACAGTTGCTGGAATCCGCGTTCGATCGTCATGGCGGGCGTCTGCCGGCGACGGCGTTGCAGCGTCTGGCCGGTTTGTATGCCGCAGCGCCATCCACGACACCCGAACAACAGCGGCGTATGGCGCTGCTGCTTAACCGGGTGGACGGCGCCACGCGCGGCCAACTGCTCGCGCAACTCGCGGAGACCGGCCAGTGCGACGCCGTGCAGCAAGCCATCGGCAGCCACCCGCAAGCGACTGGCGATTACCGCGCGCTCGGTCGCTGCGCCATGCCCGATCGCCCGGGCGAAGCCGTCGTTTATTACCAGCAGGCTGAAAAGCTCGGCAATCGAGACAGCCGCCTGCCGCTGGCCTATGCCCTGGAAGCGGCCGGTGATTCTGCCGGCGCGCTGGCCATCTGGCGCAGCTTCTCGACCGCCGAACTCAGCGACAACGCGCGTCTGACAGCCAGCCGCAGCGCACTGAATGTCGGCGACAGCCAGACCGCAGAAACCTACTGGCAACAAAGCACCACTCGCGGCGCCAATGAATGGGCCCTCGGCGCAGCCATCGCCGACGCACGGGGTGACCACGCTCAGGCACTGCAACGTCAGCGCCAGGCCCTGCAACAGGCACCGGATGCCGGGCACTTCTACGCCGCATCGGTCTCTGCGCAAAAGGCAGGCGATTTGCCGCAAAGCACCGCGTGGCTGGCCGAAGCGGTACACCGCGAGCCGAACAACCCGCGTTATCGCGCCGACTACGGCATGCGCTTGGCCGGTGCCGAAACCCGCGAAGAGCGCGCCACGGCGATTCCGTATCTGCAACAGGCCACCCGCGATTTCCCCGAGGATTACCGCCTCGGCGAAACCCTGGCCTGGCGCTACGACGAAGTCGAAGACAGCGCCTCCGCGCGCAAGGAACTGCACCGGGTGATCGATCTGGAGCAGAACCCGGTGGCGGCCGATGACGAAGACGGCAGCATGGAAGCCCGGCGTTACCGCCAGCGCCGTGCCCATGAAACCCTGTCTCGTCGCGACAGCCGAACGATTGCCAGCACCTGGTCGCCGGCCGGAATCTCGACTAACGACTTCGTGCGCCCGGACGACAGTAAAGGCTCGCGCCGTCGCTCGAATTCGCAAAATGTGCAACTGGCGATGTGGGACCACGCCCTGGGCGAAGAACCAAGCCGCGCCGGCAGCACGCTGTCGGTGTACGGACGCGTCTTGCTGGGCGGACAAGGTCGCTCAAGTTACGCCGAGTCCCTCGCCGCCGGGGTCGGCCTGCGCTACAAACCGTGGGGCACACAGAACATCAACTTCTATGGCGAGATCTACAAGCAAAGCCAGTTCGACGATAACGACAGCCACAGCCTGAGCCTCGGCCAGATGCTGGTGCCGGAAAAACTGTTCGATCAGGTCAACGATCACCGCAAGGACGGCCACACCACCACCGACTACCTGCTGCGCGCCACCGCCTCATTCCTCGATCAGGGCAAGTACCGCAACGACTGGCGGGTCGACGAAAACGACTGGGACGAGCGTTTCCTGTACCTCGACGCCGCGTGGTGGACGAAGACCGGCGATCACCAGTGGCTGTCGCGCTTCCAGCAAGGTCATGCATGGAAACTGCCGTTCAACGGAGCCCAGACGATCATGCCTTACGGCTTCCTCGAATTTGCCAGCCAGGACCCAAGCAACGACTGGCGCCAAGACCTGCGCACCGGTGTCGGCTTGCGTTGGCAATGGTGGTATGACGAGGATCGCTACAACGCCTACCGTTCGAAACTGACGGTTCGCACCGAATACCAACAATCGCTGGGCGGCAATCTGTATGAAGGCGGCAATGGTGTGCTGCTGGGCGTGGAGTGGAATTTCTGATGGCTCGATGGATGTTGTATTTGTGCCTGCTGATGAGCACCACTGTCGCCAAGGCCGATGAGCGGGTGTTCTATCAGCCGCTGAATGTCGATGCCGGGCTGACCCAGGCGCAGTGGCAGAAAGTCTGGCAAGACACCGCAAAGCAAGGCACGCGAACCGTGATCGTGCAGTGGACGGCTTATGGCGACTCGGACTTCGGCGGCGCCAATGGCTGGCTCGCCAACAGCCTGAAACTCGCTCAGCGACAAGGTCTGCAACTGGTGCTCGGCCTGGCGATGGACCCGGCTTACTACAAACGGATCGATGAACTGGATAGCGCCGGTCTCGGTGCCTACTGGCAGGCACAACTGGGCCAGTCGCTGGCCCAGCAGCAGAAACTGCGCCAGGACTGGAAACTGCCGGTCAGTGGCTGGTATCTGCCGCTGGAACTGGACGACTTGCACTTTCTGCCGGCAGATCGACGGGCCACGCTTGCGCGTCAGTTGAAGGACTTCGCCGCGAAACTCAATGCACCGCTACATGTCAGCGCCTTCAGTGCCGGCAAACTGGCCCCGGCGGTCAACGCTCAATGGCTGGGTGAGTTGACGGTGGCCGGGGCGCAGGTCTGGTGGCAGGACGGCGCGGGAACCGGTCGTTTGTCACCACTGGTGCGCAACAGTTACGCCAGTGCGCTGCCCTGCTCCGTGGGTATCGTGCGCGAAGCCTTCCGCCAGGTCAGCCGCGAGGGCGAGCCCTTCCGTGCCGAACCGGCCAGCCCGGATGCGACCTCGACCGGCTGTCATCATAACGCGGTGTTTTCCCTGCGCTATCGACCGTGGGGCTCGGTAATCCTCGACAACCAACGCAAGCATCCGGGCAGCAATGTACAAAACCATTGAAGACGAAGTCCTGAAGAAGAGCGCGCCCGCCGAACTGTGGAGCGAGTTTATACAGCATGAGTTCGAGCGGCTGCATTCGTTCTGCCTGTTGATCTACTTGGCGAGCATCGGCATCTGGCTGGCCTTCGACCTGATCGTCAGCTTCATCGGCAATCAGGGATTCACCTGGCGTTCGATGGTGTTCATTGCAGCCTTTGCGATTCTTGCTGTGGTGTTGATGTTCACCCGCAAGGCCCGACACTTCGACTGGCTGAACCTGACATTCGTGGTGATCATCACACTCGGCATCCGAATGGTGATCGACGGCCTGCCGCCAACCTTTCATGGCATCTGGCTGGTGCTCGCCGCAGCCACTACGTTGTACAGCGCCTCAGTACTGCCGCTCAGCCGCTGGTCGTTCTTCGGTGCCCAGGTCATCACCTGGCTGGTGCTCAATCCGTTCATGAACACCGGCATCGACCTGCTGGAACTCAAAGGCGTGATGACCATCGCCTACAGTGTTTTTCTCTGTGCATTGACGATCTATACGTTTCTGAAGCTGCGCGAGGCCAAGCTCTACAACTACATCATGTCCAAGCTGTTGCTGGACCAGGCCTACAACGACACGCTTACCGAAATCCCCAACCGCCGCTCGTTCATGACCCGCGCCGGAAAAACCCTGCAAGCCGTGCCGCGCGAGCATGACCATTACCTGGCGATGATCGACATCGACAACTTCAAGAAAGTGAATGATGTGTACGGCCACGACATCGGCGATGAGGTGCTCAAGCGCATCGCGGCGGACATCAAAACCGTGATGTCACGCTTCGAATATGCCCGACTGGGCGGTGAGGAGTTTGCGATCTATCTGGCCGGTGTGCGCCGCGAAGATGTCGAGGCGCTGGCCGGGGAATTGTGCCGGGTGGTGCGTGAGCAACCGACCCGGCACCCGGTGACCATCAGCATCGGTCTGGCCCGGGTCGAGGACAGCGACACCCTCAACCAGGCCCTGATCAAGGCTGACGAAGCGTTGTACGAGTCAAAGCATACCGGCAAGGACCGGTACACTTTTCATCAGTGAGGCCGTCAGGCCTCACGCACCAGCAACACCCGCGTCACGCGACGTTCTTCGACTGCCATTACGGTCATGCCCCAGCCTTCATGCTGCAGACGATCGCCCTTCATCGGCAGGCGATCCAGCAGGCTCATCACCAGCCCGGCCAGGGTCTGGTAATCCTCGGTCGGCTCGGCGCGAAAACCGGTGTGTTCGCGGATACGGGACAGGTTCAACGCACCGTTGACGATAAACCCGCCCTGCTCCTCGACCACGTCGGGGCCAGCGATTTCGCTGGCGTCCGGCAGTTCGCCGGCAATCGACTCGAGAATATCGGTCATGGTCAACACACCCACAAAGTCACCGAACTCGTTCACCACAAAGGCAATGTGGGTCGAGGCCGCACGCATTTGTTCCAGTGCGTTGAGGATCGAATAACTGTCCAGCAGATTGACGGTCTTGCGCGCCAAGTGTTCAAGGTTCGGCTCGTTGCCGGCCAGGTATTCCTTGAGCAGTTCCTTCTTGTGCACGAAGCCCAGCGGCTCATCCACTGCGCCGTTACGAATCAACGGCAAGCGCGAATAGGACGAATGCATCAACCGTGTACGAATAGCCTCGGCGTCGTCGGCCAGATCAATGTGATCGACATCGGCGCGCACCGTCATCAAGGCACGAATCGGTCGCTCGGCCAATTGCAGCACACCGCTGATCATCACCCGCTCGCGACGGTCGAACAACTCCGTGCTCGGCGCTTCACCGTTGTCCAGCAAGTCGGAGATTTCCTCGCCGACTTCTTCCACCGCCAGTTTGCGACCACCCAACAGACGCATCACCGCGTGAGCCGTGCGCTCACGCATCGGTCGCAAGCCCTGCATCGAGCGCTTGCGACGAGCGCGGGCGATCTGGTTGAAGATCTCGATCAGGATCGAGAAACCAATGGCCGCGTACAGATAACCTTTCGGAATGTGGAAGCCCAGGCCTTCGGCCGTCAGGGCAAAACCGATCATCATCAGGAAGCCCAGACACAGCATGATCACCGTCGGGTGGGCATTGACGAAGCGGGTCAGCGGCTTGCTGGCAACGATCATCACACCGATGGACACGATCACCGCAATCATCATCACCGCCAGTTCATCGACCATGCCAACGGCCGTAATCACCGCGTCCAGGGAGAACACGGCGTCGAGCACGACGATCTGCGCCACGATCGGCCAGAACAGCGCATAAGCGGTGTTGGTCGAGCGCTCACCGATGTGGCCTTCCAGCCGTTCGTGCAATTCCATGGTCGCCTTGAACAACAGGAACACACCACCGAACAGCATGATCAGGTCACGGCCGGAGAAGCTCTTGCCGAACACCTCGAACAACGGTGCCGTGAGGGTGACCAGCCAGGAAATACTCGCCAGCAGGCCAAGACGCATGATCAGCGCCAGGCTCAAACCGATGATGCGTGCGCGGTCGCGCTGATGCGGCGGCAGTTTGTCCGCCAGGATCGCGATGAACACCAGGTTGTCGATACCCAGTACCAGTTCCAGCACGATCAGTGTCAACAAGCCCAGCCATGCCGTGGGATCCGCTAACCATTCCATAATCTGTCTCTATCTCTCGTCAGTGAATTCAGGCTGCCGGACACGGCAAAGTGCGGCGCGAAAGCTCGAAGGCTGCGCCTACAACGATAGTCGGTAGTCGGAAGACCGGATGTTGCGAGTGCGTCAAGACCGCGCCATGGCGCGAGGGGAACGGGGTTCCTGGAATAGAACTGGGAGGCTCCGAGAGGGTGTTCATGCAAATCCTGAATGAAAAAAGGCCTTGAAGCGTACAGGCTCAGATGACTTTTCCTACAGCTGGAAATCATTTCAAAATCTGTACGCCGCCAGCTTATCGCCGTCCCCGTCAGCATCGGCAACCAACGGATGTTAAGGGCTAACGCCCGGCAAACCTGAGGCGAGACAACCGGCGCAGGTCGCCCTCGACGTAGTAATCGTTGGTCCAGCTGTCATCCGCCGCCAACGGCTGCACCTGCTTCAACGCCAGTTTTTTCGCGAAGTAGCGAAAACGGTAATGCTCGTAGAACCGCAGCAGCTCCAGGCCATAGCGGTCCGCCAGATCGGTGTCGCCGCGAATGATCAGGTAGTTCTCGTCATTGCCGTTGCTGGCGGAAGTGCTGAGGTTGTGGCTGCCGCTGATGATGGTCGGGCTGTCGCTGGTGAAATCAGTGACCACGGCTTTGGTGTGCACCAGCAGGTTGCCTTTCTGGCCTTTCATGTTTTCCCGCAGCCAGCCTTCCAGCCCGGTGTTGAGCAACGCGGTGGCGGCAAACTCGGCAGTTCGGTCAGCATGGAACCCGGTGATGCGGCTGACGGTGTTTTGCAGGCCGTAACGCAGGATGTCGTCCTGGGGCTGGCCGAGCAACGCGTTGAGAATCGCGTCGGGCAAGGTGAATGCGGTAACGAACAGCAGGTCTTTCTTCGCCCCCTCGATGATCTCGACGAACTCCCGCAAGTCGGCGCCGCCGGTGCGCGGGGAGAACCCGGCGAACAGGGGTTGCGCCGGGTTCATCGGGTTGTGTTGGCTGATCCAGTCGCGGGTGGCGCCGACATCCGCCGGCTCGGCCCAGATCTGCTCGAAGGTTTTCAGGTAACTCGCGCTGACCGGCGAATCGTCCAGCACATGCACCACGTTGGCCTGGCGGTACACGCCGTTGGCGGTGAAGTTGGTGCTGCCGCACAGCACCGCTTGCGGCTGACGTTCGCCGCCTGCGTCGAGGCGGCTGAGGACGATGAATTTGTTATGGAAAATATTGTGGGTGACCCGCCCGCGCTTGCTGCTCGCCGGCAGTCTCGCAAGGCTCGCTTCATTGATCGTGGTGTCTTCGTCATCGGGCCGGGCGTGATACAGCACGCGCACGTGAACACCTCGATCGAACGCCGCGTTCACCGTGTCGATGATGGCTTGCAACTGGTATTCGTAGATCGCGATGTCCAGCGCCCACTGGCCGTCCACCGCACGCTCGATAAAACCTTGCAGACGCCCGAGCAGGCCGTTCTCCAGCCATTGCCGTGCAGCGTCGGGCCAGGCTTCGATGGGCATGTTCTTGTTGGCGCTGATCTGTGCGTCGAGATCGGGAAACTTGCGCTGAAACGCCTGACTGGCGGCCACGGCGCGGTTGAAGATCACGCCCTGATTGGCGGGATGACCGTCGTCGGAGCAGATTGTCAGTTCCAGCGCCTCACCGAGTTGCGGCGCATCCGGCGAGCCATACGCCAAGTGCACGCGATAGTGAATCGTCATGCCCGGATTGACCGCGTAATCGGCCCAGCGAAATTTCTGCAACGGCGCCTTGTCGCTCGGCGTGGCGTGGAACTGCGCGAAGGTATGGGCCCTGCCGGGAAAGGTCAGGCTGTTGAACAGGAACAGCCACGGTTTGTCGCCCTGCTGCTTTTCGATGGCAAACCCCAGCAAGCCTTTGCGGCGGGGTTCGGCGAGGTCCATGGCGAGCAGCACGCCGTTGGTGCCGGCGTACGCCTTGACGCGAAAATCGTCCTGCGGATTGGCGACCAGTACGCGCATGATTCACTCCCTGTGATTTGGCCTTACTGCAGCATAGCTCTCAGACCGACAACAACTCGTCGATATGCCGGTAATCGGCGTCCAGTGCTGTCGCCAATTGTTTCGCGCGGCCCAGGCGAATCGGCCCGCGCTCGATATCGATCAGCAGGCTGGGACACGCGAGCGCGGGCAGTTCCGGACAGTTTTTCAAACGGCCATCGGTGATCACCAGCAACCGCTGTTGTTCCGCGGCAAAACGCTTGCGCCGCACCGCCAGCCAATGCCCGGCCTCCGTCAGCGCTGCCAACAGAGGCGTGCCGCCTCCCGCGCCCAATCCATCGAGCCACGCGCGCAACCCGTTGGAGGCCTTCAGCCCTTGCACCTGCCATTTCGGCGCCGCGCCGCTCGCGGTCAACAACGCAAGACGCGCGCGCTGCCGATAAGCGTCGTCGAACAGTTGCGCGAGAACGCCCTTGGCATCGCTCAAGGCTTGATGGCGACGGGTCGAGGCCGAGGCGTCGACGATCACCAGCCACAGTTCATGGGGCGTGCGGGTGCGCAGTTGAAACAGCAGATCCGCCCGGGTTTTCGGACGGCCATTGAGCAAGGTTCCGGGCCAGTTCACCGAGCCACTGCAAGCCTCGTGACGCTTGCCCTGGCGACCGTTATCGAGGCGTCCGGCGCGGGGTCTGGCATTCGCCCCCGCGTCGGACCGGGGGCGAATGCCTAAAGCTTTTTTGGCCAGGTCGGAACTTCACGGCGTGCGCCGGTAACCAATGCCGGTGCCGGCATTTCACCCCATTGCCCCTGCCCTTCGCTCGGTTCGGCGTGAGTACCGGACGGCGATTGCGCCGGTGGCTGTGCAGGGGATGAAGACTGTTCGCGGCGACGATGGCGCAATGCAAGCTCAGCCACGGCATCAATGTCTTGCTCGGCAATGGTTTCAGCCCCGCGCCACGCCGCATGAGCCCGCGCCGCACGCAGCCAGACCAGATCGGCGCGCAAACCGTCGACGCCTGCCGCAAAGCAGCGCTCGGTGATCTGTGCCAGCGCTTCATCGTCGAGGGGAATATTCGCCAAGGCATGGCGGGCGCTTTCACAACGCTCACGCAGAGCTTGCTGATCAGCCTCCCACTGCGCACAAAACACCTGCGGGTCGCTGTCGAAATCCAGCCGACGACGAATGATCTGCCCCCGCTCGGCCGGCGCCGTATGACCGCTCAGCGCGACGTTAAGGCCGAAACGATCCAGCAATTGCGGACGCAATTCCCCCTCTTCCGGGTTCATCGTGCCGATCAATACGAACTTCGCCGAATGTCGATGGGAAATGCCGTCGCGCTCGATCAGGTTGGTGCCGCTGGCAGCCACATCAAGCAGCAGATCCACCAGATGATCCGGCAACAGATTCACCTCATCGACGTACAACACGCCGCCGTCCGCCTTCGCCAGCACACCCGGAGAAAACTGCGCACGACCGTCGCTCAACGCCGCGTCCAGATCCAGCGTGCCGACCAATCGCTCTTCAGTAGCACCCAACGGCAAGGTAACGAACTGACCACTGGCCAACAGATCCGCCAGCCCCCGGGCGAGCGTCGACTTGGCCATGCCACGCGGGCCTTCGATCAGCACGCCGCCGATTTTCGGGTCAATGGCCGTCAGGTACAGCGCCAGTTTCAAATCATCGGCGCCGACCACGGCGGAGAGCGGGAAATGCGGGGTGTCGGTCATGTTCAGTCTCAGCTCTCTTCTTCTATGTCCAGCAGCAGGTTTTCCAGGGCTTCTTTGTAGGCGCCCGGCTCCTGCCACATCCCGCGCTGCTGCGCTTCGAGCATGCGTTCGGTCATGTCGCGCAGTGCGTGGGGATTATGCTCGCGCACGAACTCGCGGGTCGCCGGGTCCAGCAGATAGGCATCCGCCAGCAATGCGTATTGGTGATCGTCGATCAGTTGCGTGGTGGCATCGAAGGCAAACAGGTTGTCGACCGTCGCCGCCAGTTCGAACGCGCCTTTATAGCCGTGGCGCTTGACCCCGTCGATCCATTTCGGATTCGCCGCCCGGGAGCGGATGACCCGGTTCAGCTCTTCTTTCAAGGTGCGAATTTTCGGCAGGTCCGGCTGACTGTGATCGCCGTGATAACTGGCCGCTGCTTCGCCGCGCAGGCTTTCCACGGCGGCGAGCATGCCGCCCTGGAACTGGTAATAGTCGTTGGAATCGAGCAGGTCATGCTCGCGATTGTCCTGGTTCTGCAGCACCGCCTGCACCTGGCTCAGGCGCTGGACGAATTGCTCGCGGGCGGCGGTGCCCTCGTCGGAACCGCCGTAAGCGTAGGCGCCCCAGTTCAGGTAGACCTCGGCCAGATCCTCGCGGGTTTGCCAGAGGCGTCCGTCGATGGCGCCCTGCACGCCCGCACCGTATGCGCCGGGTTTGGCACCGAAGATTCGCCAGCCGGCCTGACGCCGGGCAGCCTCGTCATCCAGCCCCGACTGACGCAACGCCTCACGTTCGGCACGCACCTTGGCGGCCAGCGGGTTGAGGTCGTCCGGCTCGTCCAGTTCGGCCACGGCTTGTACGGCGGCGTCGAACAGGCGAATCAGGTTGGCGAACGCATCGCGGAAAAATCCGGAGACCCGCAGCGTGACATCGACCCGAGGACGGTCGAGCAGGCTCAGCGGCAGAATCTCGAAATCATCGACCCGCTGACTGCCGGTGGCCCACACCGGACGCACGCCCATCAACGCCATGGCCTGAGCGATGTCATCGCCGCCGGTGCGCATGGTCGCGGTGCCCCAGACCGACAGGCCGAGTTGGCGCAGGTGATCGCCGTGGTCCTGCAAGTGTCGTTCGAGAATCAGGGTCGCGGACTGGAAACCGATCCGCCACGCCGTGGTGGTCGGCAGATTGCGCACGTCCACCGAATAGAAATTGCGCCCGGTGGGTAGCACGTCGAGGCGACCTCGACTTGGCGCACCACTTGGGCCAGCGGGGACGAATCGGCCGCTCAACGCGTCGAGCAAGCCGCGCATTTCGGCCGGGCCGCAGGCGTCGAGGCGTGGGGCGATCACTTCGCGCAGGGCGTGGATGATCGCCTGCACATCTGACCAGCCTGAAGCATCCAGTTGCGCCACATCACCCACCAGCGACTGCTCGATCAAATGCGCCGCGAACAGCTCAAGGCGTTCACGGGTATCCCCCGCCGTACGCCAGACTTCATCGCTCAACGATTGCAGTTCCATTGGGCGCAGGCCAGTCCAGGGTTCGGCAAGTGCACAATCCAGCGGATCGAACCCCAACTGAAACGCCTTGGCCAGCGCCCGCAACAGACTCGACTGAGCCCCTTTGCCATCGCCGCGCGGAATCCGCAGCAACGCCAGCAAGGTGTCGATGCGCAAACGCCCGGTCGGCGACTCACCGAAAATATGCAGGCCATCGCGGATCTGCGATTCCTTCAAGTCACACAAATAAGTGTCCAGACGCGGCAGCCAGATCGCCGCATCGGCGTCGCTGTCGAGGGCGGCATCCAGCTGCAATTCGCGATCAATCTGCGTGTCACGCACTAACTGGAGGATGTCGCGCTGCAACTCGCGGGCGCGGCGCGGATCGAGCAACTGAGCTTCGTAATACTCGTCCGCCAACAATTCCAGATTGCGCAGCGGACCGTAGGTCTCGGCGCGGGTCAGCGGCGGCATCAAGTGGTCGATGATCACTGCCTGAGTGCGACGTTTGGCCTGAGCACCCTCGCCCGGATCGTTGACGATAAACGGGTAGATATTCGGCAGCGGCCCGAGCAATGCGTCCGGCCAGCAGTTTTCCGACAGGCCCACGCCTTTGCCGGGCAACCATTCAAGGTTGCCGTGCTTGCCGACGTGAATCACGCCATGAGCGCCGTAGGTCTGGCGCAGCCAGAAATAGAACGCGAGGTACGCGTGCGGCGGCACCAGATCGGGATCGTGATACACCGCGCTCGGATCAACCTGATAACCCCGCGCCGGTTGAATGCCGACGAAAGTCAGGCCAAAGCGCAGGCCGGCGATCATCATGCGCCCGTCCCGGCACATCGGATCGTTTTGCGGCAAGCCCCAGCGCTCCAGCACCGCCGCGCGATTGGCTTCTGGCAGCGCATTGAACATCTTCAGGTAATCGTCCATCGCCAGGCTTTGCTGGCACGGGCGCTGATCGAGCGTATCGAGATCGTTGCTGACACCGCCGAGCAATTGTCGGATCAGTTCGGTGCCGCTGTCCGGCAGTTCGGCCGGCAGCGGATAACCTTCGGCCTGCAACGCCCGCAGGATATTCAACCCGGCGGCGGGCGTGTCGAGGCCGACGCCATTGCCGATGCGTCCGTCTCGGGTCGGGTAATTGGCGAGGATCAGCGCGATGCGCTTTTCAGCGTTCGGCACCCGCGCCAGATCGACCCAGCGGCGCGCCAGTTCGGCGACGAAATCCATGCGCTCGGGTTGGGCCCGATAACACACCACGTCGGACTGACTGCGCTCGCTGCGCCAGGCCAGATCCTTGAAGCTGATCGGTCGGCTGATGATCCTCCCGTCCAGCTCCGGCAACGCGATGTGCATCGCCAGATCCCGCGGGCCGAGGCCCTGCTCGCTCTCGCGCCAGCCGGGCTCGTTGTCCTGGGCGCAGATCGCCTGAATCACCGGAATGTTGCGACGGAATGGCCGCAGATGCGGCGCTTCCGGGCTGGACTGAGCGAAACCGGTGGTGTTCAGAATCACCGAGGCTCCGGCCTCATCAAGCCAGTCCTCGACCACCGACAGGCAGCCGGGCTCTTTCAAACTGGCCACGGCGATCGGCAGCGGATTGAGTCCGGCAACCTGCAGCCGTTGGCAGAACACGTCGATAAACGCCGTGTTCGCCGCTTGCAAATGCGAGCGATAAAACAACACCGCCGCGACCGGTTGACCGGGCCGCCAATCGGCTTGCCAGTCACTCAGTGCGGCGGTGTTTTTATTCGGGTGATAAATCGCCGTGCGCGGCAGCGCTTGCGGCTCGCCCCACACGTAATCCCGCGCCAGCCAGCGATTGGCCAGGCAGTGGAAAAAGTCCAGCGCATTGCCAAGGCCACCCTGGCGCAGGAACTGCCAGAGACGGTCGCGATCCTCGGCGCCCACGGTGCTCAGGTCGCTGAGTTCCGGGTCGGGACGGTCATCGCCCGGCACCAGAATCACCTGCACGCCACGCTCGGACAATTCGACCAGCCGCTCGACGCCATAACGCCAATAAGCGATGCCGCCGTGCAGCGAAATCAGAATCACCTTGGCGTGGCGCAGCACTTCATCGACGTACAGGTCGACCGACGCATGGTTCTGCACCTGCATGGGGTTGGCCAGCCGCACGCTCGGGTAATCCTCGGGCAGTTGCTGCGCCGCTTCGGCGAGCAGCGCGAGGCTGGAATCGCCGCTGCACAGGATCACCAGCTCGGCGGGGGTTTGTCCAAGGTCGGCAATGTTGTCGTCCGACACGAATCCGCCGGGCTGGGTCCTGAGCAGGTGCATGGCTTAAACGCTGAGCGCGGCGCGCAGTTGCGCTTCGAGCTGGGCAGCGTCCAGTGCCTGACCGATCAACACCAGACGCGTCACGCGTACCTCGTCGGCGCCCCACTGACGATCGAAGTGCTTGTCGAAACGCGTGCCCACGCCCTGGATCAGCAGGCGCATCGGCTTGTTCGGGATCGCCGCGAAGCCTTTGACCCGCAGGATGCCGTGCTGAACCACCAGTTGCGTCAGCGCGTCGAGCAGCAGGCTTTCGTCAGCTTGCGGCAGTTCGATGGAGATCGAATCGAAGGCGTCGTGATCGTGGTCGTCGTGATCGTCATCGCCTTCACCGTGGTGGTGATCGTGATGGCTGTGGCGGCCGTCGATGTGTTCTTCGGAACCGGCACCGAGGCCGATCAGCACGTCCAGCGGCAGGCGACCGTTGCTTGCTTCGATGATTTTCACGGCTGGCGGCAGCTCTTCGGCGACTTCCAGGCGGACACGCGCGAGGTCTTCAGGGCTGGTCTGGTCGGCCTTGTTGAGGATCACCAGATCGGCGCTGGCCAGTTGGTCAGCGAACAGTTCGTGCAGCGGAGATTCGTGATCCAGGTTCGGATCGAGCTTGCGCTGGGCATCAACCTGATCCGGGAACGCGGCGAAGGTGCCAGCGGCCACAGCCGGGCTGTCGACCACCGTGATCACCGCGTCGACGGTGCAGGCACTGCGGATTTCCGGCCACTGGAAGGCTTGCACCAGCGGCTTTGGCAGGGCCAGGCCCGAGGTTTCGATCAGGATGTGGTCGAGGTCGCCGCGACGGGCCACCAGTTCGCGCATCACCGGGAAGAACTCTTCCTGAACCGTGCAGCACAGGCAGCCGTTGGCCAGTTCGTAGACGCGGCCGGTGGCTTCTTCTTCGGTGCAGCCGATGGTGCATTGCTTGAGGATTTCACCGTCGATGCCCAACTCGCCAAACTCGTTGACGATCACCGCGATACGGCGGCCCTGGGCGTTGTCGAGCATGTGCCGCAGCAAGGTGGTTTTGCCCGAGCCGAGGAAGCCAGTGACGATGGTGACGGGAAGTTTGGCCAGTGTTTTCATCGGATGCCCTTTGGCAAGGTGGCGGGCATACGGGACGAGACCGGCAACGCGGGTGCGTGCCTGGAGAGTTCGCCACCGGATCACCCCGCCCGGTTGAAAGTGAGAATCTGTGACGAGGCAGGTCTCCTGGCTGACGGTGTTCGGGCCTTGGCCCGGTATTCGCTGCGCCTTCCCGCTGGCTCTGGATTGAGTTGGCAGTGGCGTGGCAGCGAACAGCACCGTTCACAGTTGCGGGGGCAGCCGCGGCTTGGACCGCGTTCCCTTCTTAGCTTCGGCGTGGGCCGAAGAACCTCGAAAGCGCAAGGCTACGCAGGGTGTGGGGATGGGTCAATGGTTGGTGGATTTTGGGATTTGGGGCATATCCGTTGCTTCGGGTGCTGCCGCTGGCGGTTTCGCTCTTACAGCGAGTCCCTTTTTCAAACGCCAAAAAGGAACCAAAAGGCTTTTGCCCCGGCGTACGGCACTTCGCTTAGGCGCAGTGTTCCCTCGCTACGGTGTCCATCAGGGGGCATCGCCTACGGTTTGCTTCGCTGCACCTCCTCTCGATGTATGCGGCTTCGCCGCACGGCGCTGCGCGCCTACCCCCTGATGGACACCTCCGCTCGGCCTGCCGAAGGGGCTAAAGATCAAAAGCAGATCAAGAGCCCCTCACCCTAGCCCTCCCGAAACGTCGGACCGCCCGTAGGGAGAGGGAACCGACCGAGTTGATTGGGAGAGTTGCGCCGACATGAAATACCGAGTCGAACTCAGACTTTGAAAAGCCCACAAATCGGCTCCCTCTCCTCGGGGAGAGGGGTAAACCCACCAAAAAACCAAAGCCGAACACCCGCCCCTCACCACTCAACACGATGAGCGTTAGCTCGAGTACCGCTTTTGATCGCAGGGCCCGTCGGCAGGCTGAGTGGAGGGATTGATCCGGGGGTGGGAGCGCAGCGACCGTGCGGCGCAGCCGCATGCATCGAGAGGAGGTGCAGCGAAGCAAACCGTAGGCGATGCCCCCGGATCAATCCCGGAGCGAAGGAACCCCGAGCCTCAGCGAGGGGCCGTACGTCAGGGTGCAGCCTTTTTGGTTACTTTTTCGGCGTTTGGAAAAAGTGACCCGCCGTAAGGGCGGAACCCTAAGCAGCCATAACCGCAGCAACGGATCTGCCCCCAATCCCAATCCCAATCCCAATCCCAATTGACTCAAATCCCCCGCCCATGGTCTCCTACACAACTTGTTACGGGTGCCCCTCACAGGGTGAAACGGGAAACCGGTGAATCATGTGCTTTACTCTAAAGCCATGTCAGTCCGGTGCTGCCCCCGCAACGGTAAGCGAGCGAAGCGTCAGATCCACTGTGCCCACGGGCATGGGAAGGTGACGCTTGCAGGTCGGCAGACAGCCACCCCTCGTGAGCCCGGAGACCGGCCCGCAACACACAGTGCGCATCTTGCGTTACTGAACATAACAAACCCGCGGTGGGCGGGCGCTGTTCGAACCTCTGCGCGCCCGGCCGCAGGGGTTTTCATGCGCTCTATTCACCCGCTGACACTTCAGAGGGAAGCGCCATGTCGATCATCAGCAGCACCGGCAGCAATTCGGACAAGATCTCCAGCACCACCACCCTGAGCCAACGCCTGACCGCCGCCGTCTGCGCGTCGATCCTCGGTGCGTGCCTGGTGTACTTCGCCGGTTTCTCGCACATCGAAGCGGTGCACAACGCCGCGCACGATACCCGCCACAGCGCCGCGTTCCCGTGCCACTGAGACCTGCCGACATGATCAAGCGTATTGCGCAGACCGCAGGTTTCACCGGCCTTCTGGCCGCCCTGCTCCTGACGTTGCTGCAAAGCTTCTGGGTTTCGCCGCTGATTTTGCAGGCCGAGACCTTCGAGAAAGCCGAACCGGTGGCCGAAGTTCACGAACACGCCGCCGGCACCGCCGCCCACACCCACGATGCCGAAGCCTGGGAGCCGGAAGACGGCTGGCAGCGCGTGGTGTCCACCACCGGCGGCAATCTGGTGGTTGCCGTGGGTTTCGCCCTGATGCTGGCGGGCCTGTACACCCTGCGTGCGCCGACCAAAACTTCGCAAGGCCTGCTCTGGGGTCTGGCCGGTTATGCGACCTTCGTACTCGCGCCGACCATGGGCCTGCCACCTGAGCTGCCGGGCACCGCCGCCGCGGATCTGGCCTCGCGGCAGATGTGGTGGATCGGCACTGCGGCCTCCACCGCTGTCGGCCTGGCCTTGATAGCGTTCAGCCGCCACTGGCTGATGAAGACCCTCGGCGTGGCGATCCTTGCCGTGCCGCACGTGATCGGCGCGCCGCAACCGGAAGTGCATTCGATGCTCGCCCCGGAAGCCCTCGAAGCCCAGTTCAAAATCGCTTCGCAGCTGACCAACGTCGCGTTCTGGCTAGCCCTGGGCCTGATCAGCGCCTGGTTGTTCCGCCGCAAAAGCGAAGGTCAGTACCACGCATGACCGATGACAGCGCAGCGCCGACCTTCGTGGTCGGCCTGGGCTGCCAGCGCGGCTGCCCGGCCAGTACGCTGCGTGCATTACTTGATCAGGCATTGCAGGCTCATCGGATTGATCTTGAGAAGGTCAAGGCACTGGCCAGCATCGACCTGAAACGCGACGAACCCGGTTTGCAGGAACTCGCCGCCCAACTGGCGCTGCCGTTGCTGTATTTCAGCAGCGAGGAACTGGCCAGTTATCAGCAACGCTTGAGTCACCATTCACAAATCGCCTTCGAACGCACCGGCTGTTATGGCGTAGCGGAAAGTGCCGCGCTGGCGCTCGCCGAACAATTGATCAGCGGCCCGGCAAAACTGCTGATTTCCCGGCAAAAGTACGCCCAGGCAACTCTGGCATTGGCCGGCGCGGCGTAAATTCCCGATAATCCCCGCTTTCGATCATGAGCATTCTTCATCTGAAGGGCTGGTGAAGCACCGCCCTGCCCCTTTTCTACAGGATCCAACGATGACCGTTTACTTCATCGGCGCCGGCCCCGGCGACCCGGAATTGATCACTGTCAAAGGCCAGCGGCTGATCCGCCGTTGTCCGGTGATCATCTACGCAGGTTCGCTGGTGCCGACGGCAGTGCTGGAAGGTCATTGCGCTGAAACCGTGGTCAACAGCGCCGAACTGCACCTGGAACAGATCATCGACCTGATCAAGACCGCCCACGCCAAGGGCCAGGATGTGGCGCGGGTACATTCCGGGGATCCGAGTCTGTATGGCGCCATTGGTGAGCAGATTCGTTATCTGCGTGAGCTGGATATTCCGTTCGAGATCATTCCCGGTGTGACCGCCACCGCCGCGTGCGCCGCGCTGCTGGGCGCCGAACTGACCCTGCCGGACATCTCGCAAAGCGTGATCCTGACCCGTTATGCGGACAAGACTGCAATGCCTGCCGGCGAAGAGCTCGACAACCTGGCGCAGCACGGGGCGACCATGGCGATTCATCTGGGGGTCAATCATCTGGAGAAGATCGTCGCCGAGCTGCTGCCGCATTACGGCGCGGATTGCCCGATCGCGGTGATTCATAGGGCGACATGGCCGGATCAGGACTGGGTGACGGGGACGCTGGAAGATATTGCCGAGAAGGTGGCGGCGAAGGGCTTTCGGCGTACGGCGTTGATTCTGGTCGGGCGGGTGTTGGGCAGCGATCATTTCAGCGAGTCTTCGCTGTATCGCGCCGGGCATGCGCATTTGTACCGGCCATAAAAAAACGGCGCTCACGGGGCGCCGTTTTTCATGCCGCAGCGAACACCTTAGTAGTAGGCGTTTTCTTTCTGCGTGTGGTCGGTCACGTCGCGCACGCCCTTGAGCTCCGGAATGCGCTCAAGCAGGGTGCGCTCGATGCCTTCCTTCAGGGTCACGTCCGCCTGGCCGCAGCCCTGGCAACCGCCGCCGAACTGCAATACGGCAATGCCGTCTTCAACCACATCGATCAGGCTGACCTGACCGCCGTGGCTGGCCAGTCCCGGGTTGATTTCGGTTTGCAGGTAGTAGTTGATGCGCTCGTTGATCGGGCTGTCGGCGTTGACCATCGGGACTTTGGCGTTTGGCGCCTTGATGGTCAGCTGGCCGCCCATGCGGTCGGTGGCGTAGTCGACGACGGCATCATCGAGGAACGCTTCGCTGAACGAGTCGATGTAAGCGGTGAAGCTTTTCAGCCCCAGCGCCGTGTCTTCAGGTTTCTCTTCGCCCGGCTTGCAGTAGGCAATGCAGGTTTCGGCGTACTGGGTGCCAGGCTGGGTGATGAAAACGCGGATGCCGATGCCCGGGGTGTTCTGCTTGGAGAGCAGATCGGCCAGGTAATCATGGGCGGCGTCGGTAATGGTAATAGCGGTCATGGAGACTCCTCGCAGGCTTGAGGCGGAGTTTACGCCAATCGGCGCGCGGCACAAAGTCCTACTATTTACGTAGGAATAGTTCGCAAATCGGCTAAGCGCCAGGTTCGCCGTCAATCCGTGCCCTAAGCCATTGATAACTGCGTTTTTCCACCCATTCGTAGCTCAGCCAAGAACCGATAGCAATGGCCAGCGCACAGACGATAAACATCAAATACGGGTTGATTCCGTAGCGCCGGGCCAGATAACCACCGGCCGACAGCACCAGCACATGCATCAGATACACCGAGTACGAACAGTCGCCCAGCAGCTTGAGCAGCCTGTTGCGTTCGACATGCCGCTCCAGCGCCATGCTGGCCATGACCAGCACCGCACTGGGCACGCCCCAATTCAGCAATCGAGGTTCCGGCGGCAGATGATAGATCGCCACTAATGCCGCACCGATCCCCAGTAATGGCAGCCAGAGCGCCGGCCGGATCCATCCCCGACGGTAAAGCATGCCGATGCCGATCCCCAGCAGGAATTCATAAACGATGTCCGAGCGATAAAACGCGCTGACCCAGCCAAACCCGGTCCAGGCCTGGCACACCGCAAACAGCAGCGCCGCGACCACCAGCAAACGCACTTGCAGCCGGAACAACAACGCCCAGGCGAACAGTACGTAGAACAGCATTTCGTAATTCAGGGTCCAGCCGACATTCAGAGTCGGATAGATCCCGTAGCCGCCGGGGTTCTCGGTCGGAATGAACAGCAACGACAGGAGCAAATGCCCCCAATCCACCGTCTGGTCCGGCAACAGCGGCCGGGCGAACACCACCAGCAACGCCATCAGCACCGTGTAGAGCCAGTACGCCGGGACAATCCGAAACAGTCGATACAGCAGAAACCGCGTCGGCGGCAATGCCTTGCCTTCAGTGGACAGGAAAATCACCAGCCCGCTGATCACGAAAAATATATCGACGCCCACGGCGCCCTTGTCGATGAACAACTGACCGATCGGCCCACGCGCCTCGAAGTCGAAGAAAATCTGCATGAAGTGATGGCAGACCACCGCCCACGCGGCGAGCGCTCGCAGGGCCTGCACTGAAATCAACATCGATGGCGCTCCCGATTCCGTACATCACAGGATTGGGACAACCGCCATCGTTCAAACGATCAAAGATTCTCGTACCGGTTCATATCCAGCACGCCCTCTTCCACCGGCTCGGTCTCGTGGATGTACTGGCTCAGGTCGTGGAAATAGAACCAGAACTGCGGATGACTGCGGCGGATGCCCCAACGTTCGACGATCTTCTCGAATTGCGGCGCATCCTTCGCGTTTTCCATGGCATCGACAAACGCAGGCACCTGATCCGCCGGGACGTTGAACATGAAATTCGGGTAGCTGCTGAGCACGCCTGGATAGATCGTCAGCGTGTCCAGGCCCGGCTGATAACGCAGCGATTCACCGAGCAGGAACGCCACGTTGCTGTGGGCACGATTGCGCAGCAGGCTGTAGACCTCACGTTTGCCGCTACGGGTTTCAACCCGCAGCATGGTGGCTTCCGGCAATTGATCGATCACTTTCAGCCCCGCCGCCGGGCGCGAAGTCAGGCGACTCAGCGCCTGCTCGGCATTTTGCAGCGCCGGGTCGATGTTCGGGCGCGAGCAATAGGCGTCTTCGCAACGGTTGATCGGATCCGGACGCGCGTTGAGATCGCCGTAGCGCGCCAGCAATTGCATGGCGAAATCGTGTTTCGGGTCTTTCTCGTCGAGTTTCAGTGCGGTCGGCTTGTCGTCGTCGATGGCTTCGTAATCGAGCCACATCTTGAACTGGCCGCTGCTCTGGTACCAATCGTCAAGGTAACCCTCGCGGGAATCGGCAGGCATCAGGCGCAGGAAGTTCTGCTCGGCGCCGTTGCGGATCAGGTCGAAATACAGGCGTGTTTGCGCCTGATGAGAGACGTTGCCGAACACATCGAAATTCACCGCCAGCTGGTAATAGGTGCGCTCCAGCAGCGGATAGTCGAACAGCCACATCGTCTGCGGCACCTCGCCGATCAGGCCCTTGGTCACCGAAGCGCTGTCGAAGTGACGGAAGATGCTGAGCAAGGCGTTGTCGTTGCCGGCCCACAGGGTCGACCAGCTCGGTGCCGGCAGGTCGGCGTAGCTGTCACGGCGCAGGGCTTCGTATTGGTTTCGCTTGTTGCGGTAGTTGTGCCACAGGCTCAGGACACTGCCGACATCGTCGTTCTGCCCCGGCATGGCCAGCAACGGCGTGGCCTGGCCGCGATAGTTCGGGTCGGTGATGTACAGGTCGTGTTCCGGCGCCTGGAACAGCGCCCAGAAGTTGTCGCGGATCACGTCGGTCGCGATCTGCCCACGGCACACTGGGCCGCGAATGAAGGTGCGCACGAAGTATTCGGCGTTATCGAGCATGAACTGGTAACGCGCCTGCGCCGGGATCGCCTCGAAGGTCGCGAACGGGTTGGCTCGACTCTGCGGCCCGTAGCCCGGCAAAGCGTTGACCTGCCAGTTGCCGTTGTAGAACAGGCTTTTGACCCGCGCCATCTTCGCCGCGCTCAGCGGATAGGTGATGTGGGTCTTGTGCACGATCACGCCCTGCACCGGCCACAAGCGATAGTAAACCTGGGTGCCCGGATCGTCGTTCGGGCGACGCGTGGCGATCAGATCGATCGGCTGGCCGGTCGGTGTGCGCGAACGCACCCACTGGAAGTAATGCCCCGGCTCGCCGTCCTTGAAATAGATGTGCGCCAAAAACCAGTGTTCGAACAACCAGCGCCCGACCAGACTTTCCCGCGCGCCAGGCTGGTTGAGCAGGTTTTCCCACTGGACGATCTGCATCGCCTCCTTAGCGCTTGGCGCCAGGCCTTGCTCGTCGATCGGCGCACCGGAAGCGAGCCAGCGTTGCAGCGTCTGATATTGCTGATCGGTCAGCCCGGTCACCGCCAGCGGCATGCCCTCTTTCGGATGGGCGCCCGCATAGCCGTCGAACTCCGCAGGCATCGCGCACAGGTTCTCGCGATTGAGCCCCAGCACGATGTCTTCCGGCAATTTGGCGTTGGGGGTCAGTGGCGTTTTGTGCCCCAGCTCCAGCATGCGCGCCATCAGCGCCGCCTGACTGCCCTGGGCGTCGAGCACCGAGTAGAAATCTTTCTGCTGCCAGGCGCGTTTGCCGAAGGCGTCATAGAACAGCCGCGTGGTCGGTGCCGCCTGGGTGCGTTCGCCATCGTAGACGGGCATCTTGCTCGCGCCACGGGCCGCGCCCTCGCCGCTGCCCAGATTAAGCTGGCAAGCAGAGTCGTAACACGCATGGCAGGCCACGCACTTCTCGGTGAAGATCGGCTGGATGTCCCGGGTGTAGGAGATAGAAGAAGAAACAGCGGGACTCTGCGCCGCCGCGCCAAAGCTTAAAAACAGCAATGCAATGCTGATGACGCGGTACGACATGTCCCTGATCCTGATCCTGAAGAAAAAACGCCGCGATTCTACCGTTATGACGCCCGTACCAACATGAGCGATATTCATGCAAAAGCGCCACATGCTCTAAATCCGCACAGGTTTGTTATGATCCCGCTCCTTCGTCATGGTCTTTTCGAGTAGTCCCAATGTCCGATCGCAGCGTCCGCCTTCAAGCTCTCAAGCAAGCTCTCAAAGAGCGCATCCTGATTCTCGACGGCGGCATGGGCACGATGATCCAGAGCTACAAGCTCGAAGAGCAGGATTATCGCGGCAAACGCTTCGCCGACTGGCCGAGCGACGTCAAGGGCAACAACGACCTGTTGGTGCTGACCCGCCCGGACGTGATCGGCGGCATCGAGAAAGCCTATCTGGATGCCGGTGCCGACATCCTCGAGACCAACACCTTCAACGCCACGCAGATTTCCATGGCCGACTACGGCATGGAAGAACTGGTCTACGAACTCAACGTAGAAGGCGCCCGTCTGGCACGCAAGGTCGCCGACGCGAAAACCCTCGAGACCCCCGACAAGCCGCGCTTCGTCGCCGGCGTTCTCGGCCCGACCAGCCGCACCTGCTCGCTGTCGCCGGACGTCAACAACCCGGGCTATCGCAACGTCACCTTCGATGAGCTGGTCGAAAACTACACCGAGGCCACCAAAGGCCTGATCGAGGGCGGCGCGGATCTGATCCTGATCGAAACCATCTTCGACACCCTCAACGCCAAAGCCGCGATCTTCGCCGTGCAAGGCGTGTTCGAAGAACTGGGCTTCGAATTGCCGATCATGATCTCCGGCACCATCACCGACGCCTCCGGCCGTACCCTGTCGGGCCAGACCACCGAAGCGTTTTGGAACTCCGTGGCTCACGCCAAACCGATTTCCGTCGGCCTTAACTGCGCCCTCGGCGCCCGCGAACTGCGTCCGTACCTGGAAGAGCTGTCGGACAAGGCCAGCACCCACGTTTCGGCGCACCCGAACGCCGGCCTGCCGAACGAATTCGGCGAGTACGACGAACTGCCGGTGGACACCGCCAAGGTCATCGAAGAATTCGCCCAGAGCGGTTTCCTCAACATCGTCGGCGGTTGCTGCGGCACCACGCCGGGCCACATCGAAGCGATCGCCAAAGCCGTTGCCGGTTACGCGCCACGGCAGATTCCGGACATTCCCAAGGCCTGCCGCCTGTCGGGTCTGGAACCGTTCACCATTGATCGCAGCTCGCTGTTCGTCAACGTCGGCGAGCGGACCAACATCACCGGGTCCGCGAAATTTGCCCGGCTGATCCGTGAAGACAACTACACCGAAGCCCTGGAAGTCGCCCTGCAGCAGGTCGAGGCCGGCGCCCAGGTGATCGACATCAACATGGACGAAGGGATGCTCGATTCGAAGAAGGCCATGGTGACCTTCCTCAATCTGATTGCCGGCGAACCGGACATCTCCCGCGTACCGATCATGATCGACTCCTCGAAATGGGACGTGATCGAAGCCGGCCTCAAGTGCATTCAGGGCAAGGGCATCGTCAACTCGATCAGCATGAAAGAAGGCGTCGAGCAGTTCATCCACCACGCCAAACTGTGCAAGCGCTATGGCGCCGCCGTGGTGGTGATGGCGTTCGACGAAGCCGGCCAGGCTGACACCGAAGCGCGCAAGAAAGAGATCTGCAAACGCTCCTACGACATTCTGGTCAACGAAGTCGGCTTCCCGCCGGAAGACATCATTTTCGACCCGAACATCTTCGCCGTGGCCACCGGCATCGAAGAACACAACAACTACGCTGTGGACTTCATCAACGCCTGTGCCTACATCCGCGACGAGCTGCCGTATGCCCTGAGCTCCGGCGGCGTGTCCAACGTGTCGTTCTCGTTCCGCGGCAACAACCCGGTGCGCGAGGCGATCCACTCGGTGTTCCTGCTGTACGCGATCCGCGCCGGCCTGACCATGGGTATCGTCAACGCCGGTCAGCTGGAGATCTACGACCAGATCCCGCAGGAACTGCGCGACGCCGTTGAAGACGTGATCCTCAACCGCACGCCGGAAGGCACCGACGCCCTCCTCGCCATCGCCGACAAGTACAAGGGCGACGGCAGCGTCAAGGAAGCCGAGACCGAAGAATGGCGCGGCTGGGACGTCAACAAACGTCTGGAACATGCGCTGGTCAAGGGCATCACCACCCACATCGTCGAAGACACCGAAGAATCCCGTCAGTCCTTCGCCCGCCCGATCGAAGTGATCGAAGGCCCGCTGATGTCCGGCATGAACATCGTCGGCGACCTGTTCGGCGCCGGCAAAATGTTCCTGCCGCAAGTGGTGAAATCCGCCCGCGTGATGAAGCAGGCCGTGGCGCACCTGATTCCGTTCATCGAACTGGAAAAAGGCGACAAGCCGGAAGCCAAGGGCAAGATCCTGATGGCCACGGTCAAAGGCGACGTGCACGACATCGGCAAGAACATCGTCGGCGTGGTGCTGGGTTGCAACGGCTACGACATCGTCGACCTCGGCGTGATGGTGCCGGCGGAGAAGATCCTGCAGGTGGCCAAGGAGCAGAAGTGCGACATCATCGGCCTGTCCGGTCTGATCACCCCGTCGCTGGATGAGATGGTCCATGTGGCCCGCGAGATGCAGCGCCAGGACTTCCACCTGCCGCTGATGATCGGCGGCGCGACCACCTCCAAGGCGCACACGGCGGTGAAGATCGAGCCCAAGTACAGCAACGACGCAGTGGTCTACGTGACCGACGCCTCCCGCGCCGTGGGCGTGGCGACGCAGTTGCTGTCCAAGGAACTGAAAGCCGGTTTCGTCCAGAAGACCCGCGAAGAGTACATCGACGTCCGCGAGCGCACCGCCAACCGCAGCGCCCGCACCGAACGCCTGAGCTACGCCGCCGCGATCGCCAAGAAGCCGCAGTTCGACTGGGCCACTTACACCCCGGTCAAACCGACCTTCACCGGCACCCGCGTGCTGGACAACATCGACCTCAACGTTCTCGCCGAGTACATCGACTGGACGCCGTTCTTCATCTCCTGGGACCTGGCCGGCAAGTTCCCGCGCATCCTCGAAGACGAAGTGGTCGGCGAAGCGGCGACCGCGCTGTACAAGGACGCTCGCGAGATGCTGACCAAGCTGATCGACGAGAAACTGATCAGCGCCCGTGCGGTGTTCGGCTTCTGGCCGGCCAATCAGGTGCACGACGACGATATCGAGCTGTACGGCGATGACGGCAAGCCAATGGCGCGCCTGCATCACCTGCGCCAGCAGATCATCAAGACCGACGGCAAACCGAACTTCTCCCTCGCCGACTTCGTCGCGCCGAAGGACAGCGAAGTGACCGACTACGTTGGTGGTTTCATCACCACCGCCGGGATCGGCGCCGAAGAAGTGGCCAAGGCCTATCAGGACGCTGGCGACGATTACAACTCGATCATGGTCAAGGCCCTGGCCGACCGTCTGGCCGAGGCGTGCGCCGAGTGGCTGCACCAGCAGGTGCGCAAAGAGCACTGGGGTTACGCCAAGGATGAAGCCCTCGATAACGAGGCGCTGATCAAAGAGCAGTATTCCGGCATCCGCCCTGCCCCCGGCTACCCGGCGTGCCCGGATCACACCGAGAAGGCCACCCTGTTCGCCCTGCTCGACCCTGAAGCACAGGAAATGCGCGCCGGCCGCAGCGGTGTGTTCCTCACCGAGCACTACGCGATGTTCCCGGCGGCAGCCGTCAGCGGCTGGTACTTCGCCCATCCGCAGGCGCAGTACTTCGCCGTGGGCAAGGTCGACAAGGATCAGGTGCAGAGCTACACCTCGCGCAAAGGCCAGGAATTGAGCCTGACCGAGCGCTGGCTGGCACCCAATCTGGGCTACGACAACTGAGCCATCAGATTCGGTCCGAGTCGTCGGAAGAGGAGGAACCCTCCGGTTCCTCCCACTCGCGATCAGCCAGCCATTGTTCAAGTGTCTCCCGGGATATTCCCAGCACCGACTGAGCGCCCGTTCGCTCAGCATGGTCACGGATCCGTTGCAGACTGTCTGTCGACAATGATCGCAAGTGTCCCGATAAATGTGTTCCGGCAAGCAGTTCATCATGGCGGCCGTCAAACGCCTGTGCCGGAATATCCCTGATCGGATTGCCGAACAGCTTCAGCGTATGCAGACGCTCGGCGTGCAGCACCCCGGCCGGCCATTCCTTCAGGTCATTGCCGTTCAAATGCAGCCGCTCCAGCCAGGGCGGGATCGCTGCGTTGAAATCCTTGAGTCGGTTGTGATTCAGTTCCAGCAGCTCCAGCGCCTCCAGAGACGCGGCGTTGAAGGATTTGAAACGGTTGTAGTTCAGACTCAGGCGCCTGAGGTGCTGCAGCGACTCCAGCCGCTGTACGACAGTGCGCCCGTCCTGCAAGCGATTGGCGGACAGATCCAGTTGCTCAAGCCGCTGCATGTCGCCGATGGCTTGCGGCAGGTTCTCCAGTGCATTGGCAGCCAGGTCCAGGGTTTCAACTTGCGTGAACGACAGGAGGAAATCGTTGAGGCCCTGCTCGCTCAGTTCCAGCCCTCGCAGATTCAAGCCCGCCACATGGGTAAAGGCTTCCGGCAGCCTGGGCAATGCTCCCACACCGAGAGTGCCTTCCAGATCCAGCACATAATCGGCCTCGCCAGCCTCACCGAGCAGACCCAGTCGCCAGCACTCGATGATTTTTTGTGCCGCGTCCCCGCGACCTTCCGATGAAATTCGCGGATGCCTGAAACGCTGTTCTGAACTGCGCCGGACGAGGATCCAGCCATTCAACTCCCGGGTCATCACGTCGAACCGCCGGTTCCACTCAGCGAGCCGCGCACTGACTTGTTCGTCGCTGGCGCCAATGCGCAGGTACTCGACTGCTTCAATGGCCTCCTGCTCCGACAGCTCGGGAATGATTCGCTGCAGGCGACCGATGAACGAACCTGGATGCTCTTCAGCGGGCAATGCCGGTGGCAGCGGCAACAACCGCGAGGCCACGCGCGACCCCGTCTCGATGGGGTGCGGGTAAGGGTCGGGTATCGGTTCAAGGGCAAACCTTGCCAACGTCCCCTCCGGCAGCCCCAGGGTCGACTCGACCCGTTGTTGTGCCGCCCGCAGGCGGACTTGCGTTTCGTCTGTAAGGGGAGCACCGGTCAGATTGGTATTGATCAACAGTTCGTCACGGGCAAGCATTTGCGGCGCCAGCGTGGTGATGCGGGTGTTGCGCAGATCCAGCCAGCGCAGCGCCCGAAGCTCTTCGGCTGCCCGCGGCCATTGTTGCAGTTGCGTCCCTTGAAGGTTCAGGACCTTCAGGTTCGGCATGTTCGAGACGTCCAGCCGATACAGCGGATTGCCGGACAGGTTGAGCTCCACCAGTTTCACGCGGGTATCGGTGGGGACGGGATTGGTGGTCAGCGCACATTCACTGAGATCGAGATGGCGAATCTCGGGGAATGCGCGCAGGAATCCACGCATTTGTGCAGCATCTGAACGGCGTGATTGCAGACGCAGGGATTTCACATGAGGAAAAGTCCCCGGCATGGGTGGCAGCGGGTCGTCGCAGACCCATTCGAGGTGACTGTAACCCGGGGTTTCGGCAGCAAGTGGTGCATTGCGCCAGCATTGCTTCAACTGACGCACAGCTCGCAAGCGCTCTTCGACATGCGCACCGGGAACCGCCCATTGAGCGAGCGTTGATTCAAGGCGCTCCCACTCAAGCGCGCGTTCGACCAGCCCTTGCATGATCTGCGCGTCGCTTTGGCCTTCTCTCATCGCTCTGAGGATGACCCCGTTGGCCTGTCGCAAATCCAGATTCGGATAGACGTCGAGCAATCGGATCACCAGCGAAGGATTGACACCCGAACGCCCTACTGCGCCCTCCCCACTGGCGAAATACCCCAGTCGACGACCTTCGAGACGCACTGGCGCTGTGAACGCACGGACGCCCTGGCCGGGTGGAACCACGAAGGCGCGAACCTGCTCCGGGTGAGCGGTGGCGTAATCGATGATCGCACGTTGTAGCCTGGCGCCGTCCGTCATCCCGAATATCCCCAGCGCCTCTGTTGATTGCCGTGGCAAAGCGCGCATGAGCGCGGGGAAAAACCGATCGAGCCGAGCGCTCGATGCCTGCTCGCTGAATGCCTGGAACAACGGCCCCTGTTTCACCAGATACACACGGTGTGCCGCCGATTCGCTGCCAATCGCCTCAAGCAGCCCGCCCTGTCGATGCCGATCGCGAAACTCCAGCCGCACATCGCCCGGCCAGCCCGGCAGTTTCTCGAGCAACTGCAATGCCAGACGCCCACTGTCGGCTGGAGGATGCTCCAGGTACAAACCGGCATACGCGCGACTCGCCCGCCCCTGACTTGCATGCCAGCGCGCCTCCTCCAGCAGGCGGCGAGGGACTGGCCTGGAGGTTTGCAAGATCGCCAGCGAGTCGGCATCGGCATGGGTCAGCACCTCCCTGGCGGCGGCATCGCCGAGTCCCGGACACGCCGTTTGCAGCTTGATGATTCGCGCGTCCGGCGCGGCTGTGCCGCGAGGCGCTTCAAACAATTGCAACGCATCGGCCAGTTCGGGCGGCGGCGGCAGGTTATCCAGATGCATTTTGCGCAAAGCGTTGTCACTGACACCGCCGATATCGGCGATGGCCAGCAATTGCGTGTCTGAAAGCCTGTCGGTTCGATGCCCGATGCGGCGCAGCAGCGTCAGCCGGTCCCAGGACAACGGACGCTCCAGCGTATGGCGCCAGGCACCGACGCCGTTGTGGCTGAGCGGCGGCTGGTAGGCGCGGGGATCGCGGGGATGCCGCACTCGCCAGCGTTTGATTGTCCTGTCCCAGTGCTTCTCGTACGCCCTGCCCTCGATCCGGATCCAGGTTTTCTCCCCTTCGGTGAATTGCCCCAGGGCATTGGGTTCGTGTTGGTGAAGATGCCAATCGGGGCTTTCATAGGCCGTCAGATCCGGACGCCACAGCCGGGTTTCGCCGCTGGCCAATGTGACCGGATGCAGTTTTTCCATCACGGGTGCAGCCGTTGCAGGTCTGACACCGTCCAGGCTTTTTCCGGCCCCGGCGAGCACGCCGAACAGCACCAGATTTTCCGCGACATCGATCAAGTGCGCCTTGGCGGCCTGGCGATCCCCTTCGCTCCAGTCAATGACGCCTTCAATGGACTCTTCCAGCAACTGACCGACCATGACGCCAGTCATGATCTCGCCCAGCACAGGTACAAACCCTGCTGCCGTGGTCAGCACCAGCATGCCGATGTTCAGCAGTGCCGCGAGCTTCTCACTGCGCACTTTCGCATCGACATCAGCCGTGGGTACGGCGTGACTGCGGGCATCGGCAGTGAGCCGGTCGCGGTGTTGCTCGAAAAGATAGTTCCACAGGTCAACGTTTTCGGATGCGGGGTCATCGCCCTCGCGGGGAATGACTGCCGGGGCCAGATAAGGGTCGTCCTCCGGGAGCGGTTGCTGGCGCAGGGGGGGCCATTCATGGACGGATGTGAAGCCGGTGAAGGGATTGAGCATTGTAAGGAGCTTGAGAACAACACGCCCGGCGGCCGATGCGTCCGAGGCATCGCGAGTGAACTGACTGAAATAGTCCGCGCGATCGGCATAAGCCACGAAACGGCTGAAAAACCGCTGATACGCCGTCGGCACAACCTCTGCCGACGAGCCGCTGTCGCGTTCGCTGAAGCGCTTCCTGAACATGTCCCACAGTTGCTTGCGCGTATAACGCTTCAACGGGTGCCGGGGATCATGGGGGATATAGAGCAGCAAATCGTCTGTATAGCGATCATTCTCGCTGATCGAGAAACAGACACATCCAGTCATACGATGCTTCATCAGGCTCAGTTCGTGAAACCAGACGCTCTTGTTGCCCAGGCGAGGATGCCGGTTGCCATCGATGACCGACAGGATCATCGGGTAGTCGGCAGGCTCGATGTCGTTGCACAGCAGCGCCTGCTCGGCGGCAGCGCGCAGATCAGCCTTGGCGGCGCCGATGAAATTGTCCCGCAGGGTCGCTTGCACCTCTTCGGCGTGGAGATAGCCCCTGAGGTAAGCCTGATACTTGGCGCCGATGTCCAGCGAACGGCATAGCGTGATGAACCCGGGAACGGTCAACGTGGTTTGCAGGGGAAGGAGCACACCGGATGTCCACCATTCGATCAAGAAACCGGAAGAATCGTGGAATGCCTCAGGCTCACATTCCGAGGCTGCAAAGTTATGCAGCGCCGCCTGCAGCAGCGGCAGTTTGATGAACTCGAACACACCCACTTCTATCGAAAGGATCCCCATTTGAACCGGTTTGTTCAGGCACAGATAAATCACATCGACATCTATCTCCACGCCAAATTGCTCCTGCAGTGCCTTGGTCAGCAAAGGCCTGGCAAAGGTGTCGATGTTTTGCAGGGTTGACAGTTGTCGGTCCAGCCGGGACTGGGCGACGAAACTGGCGACAACGGCGTCGTTCAACGCACGACGCTGCTGCGCGGTGGCCTGGCGATAACCGGGCGTCAGTGCCGCGTTGGCGCTGCCCAGCTCCGCACGTCGCTGCGCCGTGGCGTCCGTCAGCCAATCGGGAATGGCCTGTTCAAGAAACGGACCGTGGATGCTCTGTGAGGCCGCGGGTCTCATATCAGCGGCGGGAATCGGTGGCATGGCGCCTCTCCTGTGGGATGAGGCGTCAGCACACCATTTCGCGGGCGACCGTTCGCAGTAGATAGTTATGCCGGCGCCACCAAGGCATTACCAACGGTTTCGCGCGCTGTCGGCCGATTGACTATGCTCAACAGGCACACTTTGAGACGAGGGATGTATGGACGATCCAGTCGACAACAAACCACCGACCTTCTGGCAGATGCTGCACAGCGTCATGGCGGCGGCGTTCGGGGTGCAAAGCGGCAAGAACCGGGCGAGGGATTTCACCCACGGCAAGCCGAGTCATTTCATCTTTCTGGGCATTGCGTTCACGGCAGTGTTCGCCCTGACGCTGTTCGGCATCGTTCAACTGGTGGTGCATCTGGCCGGCGTCTGACTCGCTCAGTGCATCAGTGTCTGCAGATTGAACGGATAGCGGTAGGAAACCGGACGGCCTTTCGCCGAGAGCTTGCGAAAGTGCACGCCATAGTCCGGTGAGGCGCCCATGGCAAGGATTCGGCGGGCATGATCCCGATCGATCAGTTGCAGCAACGGAATCTGTCGGTCACGACCGCCGTACTGATTCAGATCGACACCCTGCGCGTGATCATGCAGCTCGACCAGTGCCCAGCCACCGAGGGTGAAATGGCCGCCCAGCAACGCGCTCAGCCGCCCGTCAACCAACGCCTGCAACGCTTCTGGCGAGGTATTGACCGCGCTGAACAGCACGTCTTTGCCCGGCACCTTGCCGGCTTCCGAAACGGCACGCATCGCGCCGAAGGCCATTTCATCATTGGCCGCCCACACCAATGACACCTTGGGATAGCGGACCAGCAATTGCCTGGCCTGCTCGTAGGCACGCTGTTGCGTCCAGCCGCCGTAGACCAGTTGCCGCAGGTGCACCTGAGGATGCTCGGCGAGTGCCCGTTGCATGCCTTTTTCTCGCAGTTGGGCCGAGGGCGTGATCTTCAGACCGGAAAAGGCCAGCAGGTCGATGCTTTCACCGGGCGCGACAGCCGGATGCAGACGAATCAGCTCCTTCATCATCAAGTAGCCGCCCTCTTCATCGTTGGGCACCAGACTGCCGATGCGATCAGCACGATCGGCCATCATCGCCTTCTGGTTGGGCGTCAGTGCCGAGTTGACGATAAAGAGCTTCACGCCGCTGCCATTGGCCATACGCAGGATCTGCGGCGCCACGTACTGTTCATTGACGAACACCAGATAGTCCGGGCGCTCAGGCCCCTGCAGGGCCAGTCGCGCCTGAGCCAGGGTCAGTTCCGGCTGGCGCTGGGCATAGAGGATGCGCAAGTCGATGCCCAGGTCCCGGGCGGCGGCCTGCATGAATTGCGAGTAGCTGACCCAAAACGCTTCCTGGGTCGAGCCCGGATTCAGGAACAGCACCGACTCTGCACGCGCGCACGTACCGAAAACCGCGCCGAACAGCAGCAGGCTGAGGTGGAGAAACTTGAACATGAATCATCCGGGCCCAAGGAAAAATGGCCGCGCATTATAGCCATTGATCACCTGGCCTTTGGCGCTTGATCCCGCCTTTTGTCCGACAATCGTCGCAAGCGGGGCCCGGACGAGTCGTTTTACTGATGGCTGACCCAGAACACCGCCGTTCCAACGACCAGAATGATCAGGAACAGAATGGCCCATGCATCGACGCTGCTATCGCTTTTCCTTGCCTTGGTTGGGTTGCTCATTGCATCGCCTCTTGTCGGTTTTATCGGTGATTGCAGAAAGACTCGACCACAGTTAAGACGATGATTGACCGCACGACAAATGTGGGTTAGTTGAAAGTGATTCTCGTTAGGCGATTTGGTTCTTTCCATATACTCAAACATCACTTTTGCGCATAACTGCAAACGGGTATATTGCCCCGGCTCCTTCAGGGAGTGCGCGGCCGTGCGCGCCGAATTGCAGAGGAACCATCGGACTCCAGCAAGCGAAAACGCAGCGTTTTCCGAGTGGCCAAAGCCTGAGAACAGGACTTATATGTACGTATACGACGAGTACGATCAGCGGATCATCGAGGACCGCGTCAAGCAGTTCCGTGATCAGACCCGACGCTATCTGGCAGGTGAGCTGAGCGAAGAAGAATTCCGCCCCCTGCGCCTGCAAAATGGCCTGTATATCCAGCGTTTCGCGCCGATGCTGCGCGTGGCGGTGCCTTACGGCCAGCTGACCTCGCGCCAGGTGCGCATGATGGCGAAAATCGCCCGCGACTATGACAAGGGCTACGCCCACATCAGCACGCGCCAGAACGTGCAGTTCAACTGGCCGGCGGTGGAAGACATCCCGGACATCCTCGCGGAACTGGCCACCGTGCAGATGCACGCCATCCAGACCAGCGGCAACTGCCTGCGCAACGTCACCACCGACCAGTTCGCCGGTGTCGCAGCCGACGAGTTGATCGACCCGCGTCCGTGGTGCGAAATCGTTCGTCAGTGGACGACCTTCCACCCGGAATTCGCCTACCTGCCGCGTAAATTCAAGATCGCCGTCAACGGTTCGACCTCCGACCGTGCGGCCATCGAAGTCCACGACATCGGCCTTGAGCCGGTCCACAACGCTGCCGGTGAACTCGGTTTCCGCGTGCTGGTCGGCGGTGGTCTGGGTCGTACTCCGGTGGTCGGCGCGTTCATCAACGAATTCCTGCCATGGCAGGACCTGTTGAGCTACCTCGACGCGATCCTGCGGGTCTACAACCGCTATGGCCGTCGTGACAACAAATACAAGGCGCGGATCAAGATCCTCGTCAAAGCGCTGACTCCAGAAGTCTTCGCCCAGAAAGTCGATGCCGAAATGGAACACCTGCGCGGCGGGCAGACCACCCTGACCGAAGCCGAAGTCCATCGCGTCGCCAAACACTTCGTCGACCCGGACTACAAGGCGCTGAGCAATCAAGACGCCGAACTGGCCGCCCTCGACAAAGAGCATCCGGGCTTCGCCCGCTGGCGCACGCGCAACACCCTGGCGCACAAGAAGCCGGGCTATGTGGCCGTGACCCTGTCCCTGAAGCCAACCGGCGTTGCACCGGGCGACATCACCGACAAGCAGCTCGACGCCGTCGCCGACCTGGCCGAGCGCTACAGCTTCGGTCAACTGCGCACGTCCCACGAGCAGAACATCATTCTGGCCGACGTCGAGCAAAGCCAGTTGTTCACCCTGTGGGGCGAGCTGCGTGAAGCTGGCTTCGCCACGCCGAACATCGGCCTGCTGACCGACATCATCTGCTGCCCTGGCGGTGATTTCTGCTCCCTGGCCAACGCCAAGTCGATCCCGATCGCCGAATCGATCCAGCGCCGTTTCGACGACCTGGACTACCTGTTCGACATCGGTGAACTGGACCTGAACATCTCCGGCTGCATGAACGCCTGCGGTCACCACCACGTCGGCCACATCGGCATTCTGGGCGTGGACAAGAAAGGTGAAGAGTTCTACCAGGTCTCGCTCGGTGGCAGCGCCAGCCGTGACGCCAGCCTGGGCAAGATCCTCGGCCCGTCTTTCGCTCAGGAAGACATGCCGGACGTGATCTCCAAACTGATCGACGTGTACGTGGAACAGCGAACCGAAGACGAGCGTTTTATCGACACCTACCAGCGTATTGGCATCGACCTCTTCAAGGAACGCGTCTATGCAGCGAATCATTAAGAACAACGAGGTCGTCGACGAAACCTGGCACCTGCTGCCCAAGGATTTCAACATCGACGAAATCAGCAACTGCGACGACCTGATCGTCCCGTTGCAACTGTGGCGTGAACACGCCCGCATGCTCAAGGCCCGCGATGGCGGCCTGGGTGTGTGGCTGGACGCCGACGAAGAAGCCGAGGAAATCGGTGACGACGTGAATGAGTTCCAGGTAATTGCCCTGAACTTCCCGGCGTTCACCGATGGCCGCAACTACTCCAACGCCCGCCTGCTGCGTGACCGTTACGGTTTCAAGGGTGAATTGCGAGCAATTGGCGACGTGCTGCGTGACCAACTGTTCTACATGCGCCGTTGCGGCTTCGATGCCTTCGCCCTGCGCGCGGACAAAGACCCGTACGACGCCCTTGAAAGCCTGAAGGACTTTTCGGTGACCTATCAGGCCGCCACCGATGAACCGCTGCCGCTGTTCCGTCGTCGATAAAACCCTGAGTCAAACACAAAAAAACGCCGGTCATTCGACCGGCGTTTTTTTATGCCCGATTCACCAGAATCGTTGCTGGGTCAGCCGGCTCCACCAGCTCAACAACACGCGATCCACCGAACCGCTGGCGGCCATGCCGATACGTTCCTGGAGGCTTTTGCGTTCGGCATAGTGCAGGTGATAGACCTCGGACTGTTTGGCACGCTCGGCCAGGTATTCGTCGCTGGTCTTGAGCTCATCGACCAGTTGCTTGTCCAGCGCCGCGATGCCGAGCCAGACCTCACCGGTGGCGACTTCGTCGATCGCCAGTTGCGGGCGATAGCGGGCAACGAAGTTCTTGAACAGCTGGTGGGTGATGTCCAGGTCTTCCTGAAACTTTTCCCGACCCTTCTCGGTGTTTTCGCCAAATACGGTCAGGGTGCGTTTGTATTCGCCAGCGGTCAGCACTTCGAAATCGATGTCGTGCTTTTTCAGCAGGCGGTTGACGTTGGGCAACTGCGCCACCACACCGATGGAGCCGAGAATCGCAAACGGCGCGCTGATGATCTTCTCGCCGATGCACGCCATCATGTAGCCGCCGCTCGCCGCGACCTTGTCGATGCACACGGTCAACGGCACGCCAGCTTCCCGGATGCGCGCCAGTTGCGACGAGGCCAGACCATAGCTGTGAACCATGCCGCCGCCGCTCTCCAGACGCAGGACCACCTCGTCCTTCGGTGTGGCCAGGGTCAGTAGCGCGGTGATCTCGTGGCGCAGGCTTTCAGTCGCCGAGGCCTTGATGTCGCCGTCGAAGTCCAGCACGAATACCCGCGGTTTGGCGTCGGGTTTCTTCTTCTGTTTCTTTTCGGACTTGGCCTGGCCCTTGCGCAAGGCCTTGAGCTGATCCTTGTCGAGCAGGGTCTGCTCCAGCCGCTCACGCAGGCCTTTATAGAAATCGTTGAGCTTGCTGACCTGCAACTGGCCGGCAGATTTGCGCCGGCCCTTGCTGCGCAACGCAGCAAAACTCGCCAGCACCACCAGAATGGCGATGACCAGCGTTACGGTCTTGGCCAGGAAACTGGCGTATTCAGTCAAAAACTCCACAGTGACTCCTTCAAACGATGCGCGGTCGTGAAACACACGCGGGAATTGGCTCCAGCATACCCATGCACCGGCCCGTCGGCCAGCCGTGAAACCTCTGGCAACAAGGCTGGAACGGGCATTTCAAACAAGCGTATGTTTTTTCATTGACAGCTCACCGTCATCCCCATAACCTCGCCACAACCTTCAACGTACCGGGATGACGCGGACGTGGGCAGCATCTACTTGATTCGACATGGCCAGGCCTCCTTCGGTGCAGACGACTATGACGTCCTGTCGCCGACCGGTGTACGCCAGGCAGAAATCCTCGGCCGTCACCTCGCCGAACTCGGAATCAGCTTCGACCGCTGCCTGTCGGGCGACCTGCGCCGCCAGCAACACACGGCCAACAGCGCGCTGGAACAGTTCGCCGCCGTCGGTTTGCCGGTTCCGGCTCTGGAAATCGATTCGGCCTTCAACGAATTCGATGCCGACGCCGTGATCCGCGCCCTGCTCCCGGCCATGTTGCCGGAAGAGCCCGAAGCCCTGGAAATCCTGCGTAACGCCGCGCAAAACCGTGGCGAGTTCCAGCGCATCTTCGCCCTGATCATCGAACGCTGGCTCGCCGGCACCTACGACACACCGGGCCTGGAAAGCTGGCTGGGTTTCGTCGAGCGGGTCCAGGCAGGGCTGCAGCGGATTCTCGAACAGGCTGACAACGCCCAGAAAATCGCGGTGTTCACCTCCGGTGGCACGATCACCGCCCTGCTTCACCTGATCACTCAAATGCCTGCCCGGCAGGCCTTTGAACTGAACTGGCAAATCGTCAACACCTCGCTCAACCAGCTGAAGTTCCGCGGTCGCGAGGTGGCTCTGGCTTCCTTCAACAGTCATGCACACCTGCAACTGCTGAAGGCCCCGGAACTCATCACGTTTCGCTGAGTCCGGATTACTGTGACCCTGCTGCAATCAACCAAAAAGGATCGAACCATGACCTCCGTAGCTGATGCCGTAAAAGCAATGCAAGCCAAGTTCAACCCAGCCGCCGCTGCCGGTCTGGATCTGGTCTTCGGTTTCAACATCACTGACGAAGACAAGCAATACGCCCTGATCGTCAAAGACGGCACCTGCGACATCCAGGAAGGCGAAAACCCGGACGCCAACTGCACGCTGGTGCTGGACAGCGAAACCCTCAAAGGCATCGTCAGCGGCGAAACCGACGGCATGCAGGCGTTCATGGGCGGCAAGCTGCGCGTTGAAGGCGACATGATGCTGTCGATGAAACTGTCCGAGCTGTTCCCCGCGTAAGACCGCAGCCAGTCTGCAAACAAATCCCGCCCCTGTGGCGGGATTTGTCGTTTCAGGCGTTCACACCGGCAAACGATGCCGCCAGCAATTCCCGTGTGTACGGGTGCCGGGCCGAATCAAACAACCCGGCCGTTTCGCCACGCTCCACCACTTCGCCATCCTTCATCACGATCAGATCGTGAGCCAGCGCACGCACCACCGCCAGGTCATGACTGATGAACAGATAAGTCAGCCCGTGCTCCTCCTGCAACCGGCGCAACAGCGCGACGATCTGTTTCTGCACCGTGCGATCCAGGGCCGACGTCGGCTCATCGAGCAGGATCAGATCCGGCTTGAGCACCAGCGCCCGAGCGATGGCGATGCGTTGCCGTTGCCCGCCGGAAAACTCGTGGGGATAGCGATGGCGCGTCGCCGGATCGAGTCCGACTTCCTTCAGTACATCGATCACCGCCTGCTCGCGCGCCTGCGCATTCAAATCACTGTGCACCTGCAAACCTTCGGCAATGATCTGCTCCACGCACAAGCGCGGGCTGAGGCTGCCGAACGGATCCTGAAACACCACTTGCAGGCGTTTGCGCAACGGACGCAATTGTTTGCCGCTCAGTTGCTCAAGCGCCTCGCCGTTGAAGCGGATGCTGCCGTCGGCATCGATCAGGCGCAGGATCGCCTGACCCAGCGTGGATTTACCCGAGCCCGACTCACCAACAATGCCCAAAGTCTTGCCCCGCTGCAGGTCCAGATCGATGCCATTGACCGCGTGCAGATACGACTTGGCCCGCAGCCAGCCGCCTCCCAGCGGAAAACGCACATGCAGATCGCGAACTTCGAGCAAATCCTCCGCCGCATCCCGGCACAGCGCCGCGCCGCCGGGTTCGGCGTTGAGCAACTCGATGCTGTAGGGATGCTGCGGCGCACGGAACAACTGCTCGCAGCTCGCCTGTTCGACGATTTCGCCCGCGCGCATCACCGCCACCCGCTGGGCGATGGTGCGCACCAGATTCAAGTCATGGCTGATAATCAGCAGCGCCATGCCCAGACGTTGTTGCAGTTCCTTGAGCAGCAACAGAATCTTGCGTTGCACGGTGACATCGAGGGCCGTGGTCGGCTCATCGGCAATCAACAATTGCGGTTCGCACGCCAGCGCCATGGCGATCATCACCCGCTGCCGCTGCCCGCCGGAGAGCTGATGCGGATACGCTTTCAGCCGCTCGCGCGGTCGTTGAATGCCCACCAGCTCCAACAGCTCCAGAATCCGATTGCGCGCCGCCGCGCCCGCCAGGCCCTTGTGCAGCGCCAGGCTTTCGCCGAGTTGCCGCTCGATGCTGTGCAACGGATTTAGAGAACTCATCGGCTCCTGAAAAATCATCGCGATGCGGTTGCCGCGCAGTTGCCGCAGATAGCGCTCGTGCACACCCAGCAACTCTTCGCCGCCGTAGCGGATGCTGCCGTCGATCCGGGTGATGTTCGGGTCCAGCAGTTGCAGGATGCTGTGGGCCGTCACCGACTTGCCGGAACCCGACTCGCCCACCAGCGCCAGGCATTCGCCCGGGCAAATGTCGAAGTTGATGCCGTGCACCACTTCCTGCCCTTTGAACGCCACCCGCAGGTCGCGTATTTCGATCAGATGTTCACGCATATCAAGTCCTGGGGTCGAAGGCATCTCGGCAGGCTTCGCCGATGAATACGAGTAGAGAAAGAATCAGCGCCAGGGCAAAAAATGCCGTCAGGCCCAACCACGGTGCTTGCAGATTGTTCTTGCCCTGGCCGATCAACTCGCCCAGCGAAGCGCTGCCGGCAGGCATGCCGAAGCCGAGAAAATCCAGCGCCGACAACGTGGCAATTGCCCCGGTCAGGATGAACGGCAGGTACGTCAAGGTCGCACTCATGGCATTGGGCAGAATGTGCCGCACGATCACCTGTGCATCGCCGACACCCAGCGCCCGCGCCGCTTTCACGTACTCGACCCCCCGGCTGCGCAGGAACTCGGCGCGCACCACGTCCACCAGACTTAGCCAGGAAAACAGCGCCATGATCCCCAGCAACCACCAGAAATTCGGCTCGACGAAGCCCGACAGAATGATCAGCAGATAGAGCACCGGCAGCCCCGACCAGACCTCCAGCAGACGCTGCCCGAGCAAGTCGACCCAACCGCCGTAATACCCCTGCAAGGCACCGGCGGCGATACCGATCAACGCGCTCACCGCCGTCAACGCCAGGGCGAACAACAGCGAGACCCGCGTGCCGAATATCACCCGCGCCAGCACGTCCCGCGCCTGATCGTCGGTGCCCAGCCAGTTTTCGGCGGTGGGCGGGCTCGGGGCCGGTTCAGTGAGGTCGTAGTTAGCCGTGTCGTAGCCGAACGGGATCGGCGCAAACCACATCCGTCCGCCCTGCCCCTCGATCAATTCACGCACCTGGGCGCTGCGGTAGTCGGGCTGGAACGGCAGCTCGCCGCCGAAGTCCTGCTCGGTGTAGCGCTTGAACGCCGGGAAAAACCATTCGCCCTGATACGTCACCAGCAACGGCTTGTCATTGGCGACCAGTTCGCCGCCCAGGCTCAGGCCGAACAGCGCGAGAAACAGCCATAACGACCACCAGCCGCGCCGATGGGCCTTGAACCGCGCCCAGCGGCGCTGTCCGATGGGAGAAAGCGTCGGCATCAGGCAGTCCTCGCGGTGAAGTCGATGCGCGGATCGACCAGCGTGTAACACAGGTCGCCCAACAGTTTTATCAAGAGCCCGAACAGGGTGAAGATGAACAGCGAACCGAACACCACCGGGTAATCCCGCGACACCGCCGCTTCGTAGCTCAGGCGGCCGAGACCGTCGAGGGAGAAGATCACTTCGATCAACAATGAACCGCCGAAAAACACCGTGACCAACGCCTGAGGCAATCCGGCCACCACCAGCAGCATCGCGTTGCGAAACACATGCCCGTACAACACCTGTCGTTCGCTCAGGCCTTTAGCGCGGGCCGTGACCACGTACAGCCGCGAGATCTCGTTGAGGAAGCTGTTCTTGGTCAGGATCGTCAGCGTTGCAAACCCACCGATCACCAACGCGCTGACCGGCAACACCAAATGCCAGAAGTAGTCAGCAACCTTGCCCCACAGCGACAGCTCGACGAAGTTGTCCGAGACCAGCCCTCGCACCGGGAACCAGTCCAGCGCCGTACCGCCGGCGAACACCACGATCAGCAGCAGCGCAAACAGAAATCCCGGCATCGCGTAGCCGATGATGATCGTCGCGCTGCTCCATACATCGAACGCCGAACCGTTGTGCACCGCCTTGCGAATGCCCAGCGGAATCGATACCAGATAAGTGATCAGCGTCGCCCACAATCCCAACGACAAGGTCACCGGCAGCTTCTGCCAGATCAGCTCGGTCACCGACGCACCCCGGAAGAAACTCTTGCCGAAATCCAGTTGCGCATAGCTCTTGAGCATCAGCCACAAGCGCTCGCCGGTGCTTTTATCGAAGCCGTACTGGCGCTCGATCTCGGCCACCAGTTTCGGGTCCAGCCCACGGGTCGCGCGGGACTCGCCGCCAATGCTTTCGACATGACTGGCACCCACCGCCGCACCGACACCGATCCCCTGCAATCGGGCGATGGCTTGTTCGACCGGGCCACCGGGCGCGGCCTGCACGATCACGAAGTTCACCAGCAGAATCGCCAGCAAGGTTGGCACGATCAGCAGCAGACGCCGCAGGCTATAACCCCACATGGGCGGCGTACTCCTTTTGCTGTTGCTGCATTTGCGTCGAGGTCAGCGCGGTCGGACTGATTTCCCACCAGGTGTCGAGGCCGGCGTCGTAAAGCGGCGCAATCGCCGGGCGACCGAAACGGTTCCACCACACCGTGGAAATCCCTGGCGGGTAATAGTTGGGAATCCAGTAATAGCCCCACTGCAACACCCGATCCAGCGCATGGGCGTGGCGCAGAAGGCTCTCGCGATTGTCGGCCTGCACCACGCCTTCAAGCAGCGCATCCACCGCCGGGTCGCGCAGCACCATGTAGTTGTTGGAGCCGGGATCATCAGCGCCGTCGGAGCCGAAATAGTTGAACAGCTCGCGCCCCGGTGCCTGACTCACCGGGTAACCGACCACGATCATGTCGTAGTCGCGGCTGCGTACGCGGTTGGTGTATTGCGCGGTGTCGACCTGACGAATATCGAAGCCGATGCCGATCTGCGCCAGGTTGCGTTTGAACGGCAGCAGCAGACGCTCGAACCCCTTCTGGCCGTTGAGAAAGGTGAATCGCAGCGGATCGCCGGCGGCATTCACCAGTTGATCGCCTCGGGGTTTCCAGCCGGCGGCCTCCAACAGTTTCAGCGCCTGCAACTGTTGCGCGCGGACGTTGCCGCTGCCGTCGGTGCGCGGCGCCTCGAACACTTGACTGAAGACTTCATCGGGAATCTTGCCGCGCCACGGTTCGAGGATTTTCAGCTCTTCGGCATCCGGCAGTTCGGTGGCCGACAACGCACTGTGGGAAAAGAAGCTGCGCTGACGCAGGTACATACTGCGCATCATCTGCCGGTTGCTCCATTCGAAATCCCAGAGCATGGCGATCGCCTGCCGCACCCGGCGATCCTGAAACACCGGCTTCTGCAAGTTGAACGCAAATCCCTGGGCACCTTGCGCGGCGCCGGGTGCGAGGTGTTCGCGCAGCAACTTGCCCTGCTCCAGCGCCGCCCCGGCGTAACCGATGGTGTAACTGGTGGCGGAGAACTCGCGGTTGTAATCGAAGCCACCGGCCTTGAGCACTTGTCGCGACACGTCCGTGTCGGCAAAGAACTCCACGCTCAATTGATCGAAGTTGTAGAGCCCGCGAGTGATCGGCAGATCCCTGCCCCACCAATCCTTGATCCGCTGAAATTTCACGCTGCGCCCGGCGTCCACCGCGCTGACCTTGTACGGCCCGCTGCCCGGCGGAATTTCGAAACCTGCGCCATCGGCGAAATTGCGTGTACGCCACCAGTGCTCGGGCAGCACCGGCAACGTCGCCAGATCCAGCGGCAAGGTCCGACTCTCGTTGTTCTTGAACACGAAACGCACCTGGGTCGGCGACTCGACCTGCACCTCGGCGACATCGCGAAACTGTTGGCGATATTTGAGGCTGCCCTGAGTGGTGAACAGCTCGAAGGTGTAGCGCACGTCTTCAGCGGTGATCGGCGTGCCGTCCTCGAACCGAGCCTTGGGGTTCAGGTAAAAGCGCAGCCAGCGCCGGTCCGCGTCCAGCTCCATCCGGTGGGCGACCAGACCGTAGACACTGTAAGGCTCGTCCTTGCTGCGATAGGCCAGCGGCGCGTAGAGCCAGCCGTCTATGTCGGCAACGCCGGTGCCTTTGTCGATGTAGGGAATCAGGTGATCGAACGGGCCGCTCTCCAGCGAAGAGCGGCGCAAGGTTCCACCCTTGGGGGAGTCGGGGTTGGCGTAGGCCAGGTGCTGGAAGTCCGGGGCGTATTTCGGGGCTTCGCCGTAGACCGTGAGGGCGTGTTGGGGCGCCGCGAACAGCACCGGGCTCAGCGACAGACCGACGCTGAACAGAATGACTCTGGAAAACATGGGCAGATCCTTTCACCACGTGCCTGCCTGATGGTGAAGTGCAACAGGCCGGGCCTTTTTATAGGGCGGGGGTTAGAACGATGTGTTACTAAAACCCGCCCCGACCTATCTTTCTCAGAACTTGTAATTGATCCGCGTGTACAGCGTGCGGCCAAACGGGTCGCCGTATTTCGGGTCGTAGCCGCTCTGGAACGTGTAGGTCTGGTTGCTGAATGGCGGCTCGCGGTCGAACAGGTTTTTCACCCCGAGGGTCACCGCCAGGGTCTTACGCCAGGTGTAGGTGCCGGCCACGTCCCAGACGTTGTACGAGCCGACGTAATCGTGAGTCTCGCGATCCGAGTCGTGGTAACCGCTGGTGTAGCGGTTGGTCAGGCTGGCACCGAACGGACCGTAGTTCCAGCTGCCGGTCAGGCTGTGACGCCAACGGGCCACGGCGCCGGCCGAGGCAAAGTCGCCGCCACGAAAATCGCCGAGCTTGTCGATGTAGTCGCCCTTGAGCTGCTGCTGATAGTCGTAACGGGTGACGTAAGTGCCTTGCAGACCGATGCCGAAATCGCCGTACGGTGTGCTCGGCAGGCGATAGTCGAAGCTCACGTCGACGCCGTTGGTCTTGATCTTGCCGAGGTTGGCCAGGCCGGTGACGATGTGATCGATGGAGCCATCAGGCTTGCGGATCAGGCGCTCCGGGTACAGCTCCGGGTTCTCGAACACCGCCGATTCGGGGAATTCGGCGATCTGGTTGGCGATGTCAATCCACCAGAAATCCAGCCCGGTGGTCAGTCGATCAAACGGCTGATAAACGAAACCGAGGGTGACGTTGCGTGCGGTTTCCGGGCTCAGGTCGGTGTTGCCGCCGGAGGTGCGATTGAACTGCTGGGCGCAGTCGCGGTTGGCGATCCCGCCGTTGCTCGGGTTGCCACCGGCGCACAGGCGCGGGTCGTTGTAGTTGGCATTGGTGAACGAGGTAAACGTCGGGTTGTACAACTCATAAAGCGACGGCGCACGGAAGCCTTCACTGTAGGCACCACGCACCACCAGCTCCTTGAACGGCTGGAAGCGGAACGAGTATTTCGGGTTGGTGGTGCTGCCAAAGTCGCTGTATTTGTCGTGGCGCACGGCGGCGGATAATTCAAGGCTGTCGAACACCGGCACGTTGACCTCGGCGTACTGGGCCGAGACGCTGCGATCCCCTTTTACGCTGCCATTGGGATCAACACCCAGGCTCTGCACGTCGCCGGCAAACGCGGCGAAATCCTGGTGGAAATCTTCCTTGCGGTATTCACCGCCCAGCGCCAGCGCCGAAGGCCCTGCACCGAACCAGTCGCCGATCTCGCGGCTGATGCGCCCGTCAATCGCCTTGACCCGGCCCACTGCCGTTGCGTAATCGCCGTCTACCTCATTGTCCGCTAACAATGCTGAACCGGCAGCCGTCTGCGGACCGAACGGGTTGATCACACCGTTGGCGATGCCCTGGCTGACGGCACGGTCGTTCACGTAACCGCTGCGAATCGTGTTGACCACCTTGTTCTGGTTGTACGACGCGCCGAGGTTGTAATCCCACCCCACCAGCGTGCCATCGAAGCTCAACAGCAGGCGCTGACCCGTGTTGTCATCTTCATGCTGCCGGGCACCGACGGCAGTTTCACGCCAATTCACGTCCACCGGTTGCGTCGGGTCGAGGGCGAAACCGCTCGGGCCGGGCGTAATGCCGTTACCCGGATAGAACGCCGTGCCAGGATTGACCTGATTGCCCATCAAAGTGCCGGGGCCGATCTGCGTCCGGTTTTCGTTGCGCGCCCAGAAGTATTCGAGGCTGACGTTGTGATCATCCGACAGCTTGCCGGTGGCCTTGGCGAACGCGGAGGTCTTTTCGGTTTCCGGCACCAGATCCAGGTAATTCCACAGGCTCTGGCGGCAGATGCCGTTGCGTGACAACAGCCCCGGCGCATTGCAACCGGAACCGGCCAGCGGGTTGGTGGCGTTACTGCCCTGGCTCCAGTTGGCGGGCGATGCCGTGCCGGAGGTGTAATCGAGTCCGCGTCCCGGCTGGTAGTTATAGGTGTAGCCGCGATCGTCGGCCGCCAGGCGATTCTGCTTGTCGTAGCTCACCACGCCGAAAACGTTGAAGCGATCGTCCTGCAAATCACCAAAACCCCAGCTGCCGCTGAAGTTGCGGCTTTCACCGCCACCGGAATGGGTCGGCGTATCGTAATTGGTGCTGATCTGGCCTTCGGTGAGGCTGGTCTTGGTGATGAAGTTGATCACCCCACCGATGGCATCGGTGCCATACAACGCCGAGGCGCCGTCGCGCAGCACCTCCACCCGGTCGATGGCGGCGAACGGGATGGTGTTGAGGTCGACGCCAGAGCCATTGATCGCATTGGTCGCGTTGTTGCTCAGACGCCGACCGTTGAGCAGCACCAAAGTCTTGTTCGGGCCGATGCCACGCAAGTCCGCATAAGACGCGCCGCCGCTGGAAGAACCCACCGAACGCCCGGAGCCTACGGACGACTGGTTGGCAGAGATACGGCTGACCAGCTCTTCAGTCGTTGTCACACCTTGCTTCTGCAGTTCTTCCACCCGAAGGATGGTCACCGGCACTGCCGTTTCGGCATCGACCCGGCGAATCGCGGTGCCGGTGACTTCGATCCGTTGCAACTGGGTGGTCGGTTCTGTCGCACTGCTGTCGGCAGCAATCGCCGGCAATGTGTTGATCGCCAGCAGCAAGGCCAGGCTCAAAGGGGATTTAACGGGTGAAAAATGGATCATGAACAGCCATCCCTGCGTTTTGGTTTATGCAGGGATGTGCGATGGCGGATGACGATTTATAGGGCGCGATTTAGACCGTTGGGTGCTGAGGTTATGCAAAATGCGGCATGACGCTTCATCAGACTAACGCCATTTCCGCGAGTAAGCGGGTATCGAGGCCGAACCGCTCCTGCGAGACCATCCTGAACTGCCCTTCTGCCAGGTCGCAGCTCACCAGCAAGTTCCACGAATGGCGGGTTGCCGCCGACGGAATCAATACAAACGGGTGCTCGGCCAGCAACGCGTCGGCGAACAATTGCTGATTGGGTGAAGGCTGTGCAGGGCTCAGCCAGTAAGGGTTCGGCACCTCTTCGGGCTGCACGATTTTCACCTTCGCGTCGCTGATGACCTCAAAGCACGTCAATACATAAGGTTCGCGGTCCAGGGCATCAAAACTGCGGTTGGCTGCCACCTCCAGAATGGCCGAGGAAGGATCGACTGAGGCGTAGACGACGCGTCGTCCGGGTATATTCCAGCGACCGCCTTTCAACTTCGATCCAATCCCGCTGTCCCACGTGCCTCCGTAAACCTCGGGATCCAGCCGCCAGGCATACCAATGCTTGTCCCACGGCAAGGGGTTCATGGGTAAACCCCGTAGATAAGCTGCTGCAAATACTGCTCGACCATCTGAAAACCCAATGGATGCAGGGTCAACTCCAGCGGCACATGACCGTGAAAATAGGTAGAGGGTTTCTGCAGCCAATCCTCCGCCCGTGGTTGCCCCCCGAAGGCCCGAATGGCCAACTCCAGCACCAACGCATATTGGTAGGCGATGACACTCTGCTGCGGGTCAAGTCGTACCGGTTTTCCTTCCTTCAGCAGCCGCCGAACCGTTCTGACCGACTTGCCAGTGATGAGTTTGACCACGTCGCCTTGCTGGTAAAGCTCGGAGGTTGAAAGCATGTCGACGACGTCGTTCAACTCGAAACCTTCATCGGTAAGGTGAACAATCAGCAGGGCGTCATCACCGATGTTCCGGCCATGCACGAGCAATTCGACAGGTTTGCCCTCAACCTTCTTCAAGCCCGCCAACCGGGTTACTTTTGCGCTGGGCAACGCGACATCCTCCATGGGGCACCTGGCACGGTCATCGCGCCACTGTTGGCGTGCGGAATAAGCCGGCGTTTCGTATTCGAGGTGTGCAGTTCGCATGATCAATCCATTATCAGAGGCCTGAGTAATCAGGCCGTTAACGACTTCAATGTCATCGCCGATGCTATAGATCACGCTTCCGACGACCAACCTGAAAAAGTCGTCGGAAATATCCCTGCTTTCACATGAAACCCGGCAACTTCCGTAGGACGTTGTCGGGCGTCATTACGTATTCAACTCCCGAAGTGATAACTCACATCCAGCCACCACTGGCGCCCGTACGGGTCGTAGTTACCGGTCGGGTAATAAGGCCACCCCGCCGAGTCGTCATGCTTGACCTGGTTGAGCACGTTGTTCACGGTCAGCCCGACGCTTGCCCGGTCGTTGAGCTTGTAGCGTGCACTGGCGTTGAACACCGTCCACGGCGACAGACGCCCGTCGCCCGCGCCGTTGGTGACCGAGCCGTAGCGAATCCCCATCAATGTTGCCGTGGCCTTCTGGTAATCCCAGGTCAGGCTGGCGTTGACCTTGCTGCGCCAGTCGTAGTTGGTACGCGAGGTGCGCCAGTCCTGGGTCGGGGCTTCGTCCGATTCCTTGTAGTAATGCGAGAGCACCAGGGTGTAGCCCAGCGCCGAACTGAACGCACCGTACTGCCCGGCGCCCCAGCGGATGTTGCTCTTGAAGTCCAGGCCACTGACCCGCTCGCTGGCGGCGTTGATCGCATTCACCCGCACCCGCTGCAACTGATTGGGATCGACGGCCGCATTGCCGGGATTGCGATCGACCCGCGCCAGGGTCGACTGGCAGTTGGCCGAGTTGATGTCCTGGGTGCCATTGCGGCATTCGTTCTCTTGCTGCAGCAGACGGTTTTCGTCGACGGTGGTCAGAAGGTCATCGATCTCGACTCGCCAGAAATCCGTCGAGAAGTCAAAGTTGCGCGACGGTGACCAGACGAAACCGTAGGTCCAGGATTTGCCGCGTTCGGATTCCAGATCCGCCGTGCCGCTCTGGGTGTAATCGACCCGCCCGCGATCACAGGCGCCCTCCACGCCCTGGCTGCAACCGTAATAGTCGATCTGCGCCGGGTAGTAGCCGTTGCTGTCGGACTGATAGATGTAGTTCAGGTCCGGGGCGCGGAAACTGGTGCCGTAGCTGCCGCGCACCAACAGGCTGGTTACCGGCCGCCATTCCAGGCCAAGGTTGTAGGTCTTCTGCTGCTCGGTGCGGCCGCTGAATTTGTATTGGTCCCAGCGCCCTGCCGCTGTCGCCAGCACCGTGTCGGTGACCGGAATGCTGAACTCGCCACCGGCCGCATAACGCTTGCGCGAGCCGCCGGAGCTTTGCGCAGGCGTCACGCCATAGAAACTGCCGTCGTTGAGGCTGTCATCCGGGTCGATACGATATTCCTGCTTGCCCGCCTCCAGCACGCCGGCGAATCCCACCGGACCGGCGGGCAGGTCAAACAACTCGCCGTTGACCGACGCGTTGTAACTGGTGGAAACCGACTTGCTGTTCTGCGTCAGGTTGCCGCGAAACTGCTCCCACTCCAGGGTTGTCAGTGGCCGGTCGAGGCGCGAAGCATCCGGCGCGAACACCGGATAACCGTCGCGGGTGCCCAGCTGCGGGCCGAGGTAGAAATCCTGGATCGACGAAAGCGGCGTGTAACGCGTGGTGCGCACGCTTTTATATTCAGACCGGTTGGCTGCCAGTTCATAGTTCCACCCGGTGTCGGCGATCTTGTCCGAGAGGCCCAAGGTGCCGGTCCATGAGGTATCGCGCCACTTGCTGTTGTTGCTGGTGCGTCCGCCGATTTCCTCTTCGCCGAAGCGGCGGTACCAGCGCTCCAGATTGCCGCTGTTCTGGTTGATGAAGTCCGGCGAGGTGAAGCTCGGGCCGCGTGTGTTGTTCTGGATGTGATCGAGGCCGTACATCAGGTCGGCGAAGACCTGACCACTGTCGCTGAAATGCCAGGTGCCACGGGTGTAGCCGTCGTAGTTTTCCTTTTGCGTCTGCACCGTCCAGTAATCGTTGTACATCTGGTCGGTGCGGCAACGTCCGCCGCTGTTGAACAGTTTGTTGTCGAACGTGCCCTGATAGGCGCCGCAGCCGGGTCCCAGATAGCGGTTGTTGGTCAGGTCGCGCCGGTAGCCGACATCCGCCAGGGGCCCGCTCTGCATGAAGCCGCGATCATCGGCCCAGATCGGATCGCGGTGGGTCAGTTCGAGTCCGAACAAACCGTCGAAGTCGCCCCAACTGCCGCCGCCGCTGATCTGCAAGCGCTGGTTGTCACCGCCGCCGCGCTCGCTGGTGCCGCCCTTGAGATTGACGTCGACGCCATTCATTTTGTCTTTGAGGATGATGTTCACTACCCCGGCAATCGCGTCAGAACCGTAGATCGCCGAGGCGCCGCTGCTGAGCACTTCGATGCGCTCGATGATCGCCGATGGAATGTTCGCCAGGTTGGTGAAGTTGACCTTGCCGTCATACGGCGTCGGGTAATCGGCGACCCGCCGGCCGTTGATCAGCACCAGCGTGTGATTGGGACCGAGGCCGCGCAGGTTGAGTGCGCTGGCGGCCGGTTGCCAGGTGTTGCCGTAGTCTTCGCCCTGGGTCATGCCGGTGTTCTGGGTTTGCGTGGCGAGGGCGTCGTAGACGTTCTTGTAGCCGCGCGCTTCCATTTCTTCGTGGGTGATGACATTGACCGGGGTCGCACCATCGCTCTGGGCGCGGGCGATGCGCGAGCCGGTGACGGTGACTTTTTCCATGCGGTAATCGGCGCTGCTGGCGGGCGCCACAGCGGCGGCTTTCACGGGCGCGGCGTTCGGCGCATCGGCCTGACGAATGCTCAGACCCTGAGTGCCCTGCTCGACTTGCAGACCACTGCCGAGCAAGGCCTTCTCCACCGCCTGGCGGCCACCCAATGCGCCGCGCACCGCACTGCTGCGCTTGCCCTGAACCAGATTCTGACTGAAGGAAATCGGCACGCCAGTCTGGCGCGAGATGTCCAGCAGCACCTCGTCCAGGGCCCCGGCGGCAATGTCGAAGGTAAACACCTGTGTGGCGGCGTCTTGTGCCAGAACGGAGGCCGGGACAATGCCCGTCGCCAACAAGATGGCCAGTGTCAGGCGGGATAATTGTTGTTTGAATGAGAACATCGAGGGGCTTCCCTGTTGAAGGCGTCTGCAGGGAATGAGCAGCGGGCCGGCGCTTTTTATAGGGGGACGGATAGACCGGGAAGTTATGGATTTATAACCGCGCTTCAATGCTGACCCAGTACGGGTTGTGCCAGGTGACACGGATCGGCAGCGAACGCTCCAGCAGTTGCAGGGTGCGGTCGCTATCGTCCAGTGGATAGAGACCGCTGAGACGCAGACCGGCAACCTCCGGGCTCAAGTGCAGGATGCCTCGACGGTAGCTGCGCAGGCTGTCGATGACTTCGCTCAAGGGGCGATCGCGCACTTCAAGCCGCCCTTGGACCCAGGCACTTTCCTGCCCGTTGCCGGGTTCCAGCGCGAGGATTTCCTGAGCGTTGAACAGCAGACTTTCGCCCGCCTCCACCACTTGCCGCGCGCCGCTGGCGGTGACCACTTCGACTTGCGAATGCAACATCACCAGCCGAGTCGAATCCTCACCGCGCTGCACCAGGAATTTGGTCCCGAGCGCACGCATCCGCCCATGCTCGGTTTCGACCACAAACGGCCGGGCAAGATTTTTCGCCACATCGATCAGCAGTTCACCGCTGCGCAAGTCCAGCAAACGCTCGATGTTGTTGAAGCGTGGTACCACACGGCTGCGGGCATTGAGGGTCAGAGCGCTGCCATCCGCCAGCGTGAATTCCCGACGCTCGCCGGTACCGGTCGACAACTCGCCGGCCTCGGGCAACCAGCCATAACGTCGACCGAGCAAACCGGCCAGCACCGCGATACCGAGAACGCTCAAACTGCCGCTGAGGAATCGACGGCGACTGGACGGCGCATTCAGGCTGTGCAACACACTCTCACGCGGCAAGCCGCGCAGGTTCGCATGACGCAACAGGTTCAGCCCGCCACCCATTTGTTCGATGATCTGCTGATGCCGTGAATCCGCCGTGCGCCAGGCGTCGAAGGCGGCGCGCTCCTGCAGGCTGACGTGCCCCGATTGCAGCAGCGCCATCCATTGCGCCGCTTCGTCGATCAGCGTTTCGTCCGGCCTCATGCCTGCATCGCCTGATAGCAACGCTTGAACGCCTCGACCATGTATTGCTGCACGCGGCTGGTGGACACGCCGAGGCGTTCGCCGATTTCGCTGTAGGTCAGGCCGTCGAGTTGGTGGTAGAGAAACGCCGCCTTGGCCTTGGCCGACAGGCCGTTGAGCAAGCGATCCACCGCCAGCAGCGTTTCGATCACCAATTCCCGTTCCTCGGGCGACGGATGCACCGGTTCCGGCGCCAGCGCCAGGCTTTGCAGATAAGCGCGCTCCAGATCCTGCCGGCGCCAGCCTTCATAGACCAGCCGCCGGGCAATCGTGGTCAACAGCGCGCGGGGTTCGCGGATTGCCAGCGGATCGGGCAGCGCCAATACCCGAAGAAAGGTTTCCGAAGCAATGTCCTGTGCGCTGTGCGGGCAACCGAGCGTACGGCTGACCGCCGCGCACAGCCATCGGTAGTCCTTTTGGAACATCTGCCCGATGACCTGGTAATGCGGGTTGTGACTCCCCATGCGTTACTCCCTGAAAACGGGTTCCACCCGCTGCGAAAATCCATGGATACGCCGGGATCTTCCGGCGGTGATCAGGGATGCGACTGTGCAATAGCGCCTGAGACATTTGAAGTAATAAAAAATCAGGATCAGCAAACCTTTGAGAATAAGGCACGTCGTCGCCACGGCAATATTGGCTGACACAACGTTGATCTCGATCAGTGGCGCGAGCCACGCCAGTCACTAACCTTGCGCCTCCATCGATAGCCACGGACGGCTCACAGGGAGCCTGCGGCTGACCTTTCAAGGAAGAACAATCATGCGATCACTCAACATCATTCTTTTGTCGTCGGCGTTCAACGGCCTGACTCAGCGTGCATGGCTGGACCTGCGCCAGGCCGGGCACTCGCCGAGCGTGGTGCTGTTCACCGACGAAGCCGCCGTGTGCGAACAGATTGAAAACAGCGGTGCCGACCTGGTGATCTGCCCGTTCCTCAAGGACCGTGTGCCCCACGCACTGTGGAGCAATCCGCAGCGCCCGGTCGTCATCATCCACCCCGGCATCGTCGGCGATCGCGGTGCCAGCGCACTGGATTGGGCGATCATGTGCGAGCTGCCGTCCTGGGGCGTGACCGCCCTGCAAGCGGTGGAAGAAATGGATGCCGGCCCGGTCTGGGCCACCTGCGAATTCAACCTGCCAACGGGGCTGCGCAAATCCGAGCTGTACAACGGCCGGGTCAGCGACGCGGCGATCTGTTGCATCCGTGAAGTGGTGGAGAAATTCATCGACGGCTTCGTGCCGGTGGCGCTGGACTACAGCGATCCAAAGGTCCGCGGGCGTTTGCAGCCGAACATGAAACAGGACGACCGCACCTTCAGCTGGCATGACTGCTCGCGCTTCATCAAGCGCTGCATCGATGCGGCGGACGGCCAGCCCGGTGTGCTCGCCAGTCTTGCCGGCGGGCAGTACTACGTATACGACGCGCACCTCGATCAGCGCACCGGCATGCCCGGCGAAATTCTGGCGGTACACGACGACGCGGTGCTGGTGGCGACCGGTGATCACAGCCTGTGGATCGGCTCGCTGCGACGCAAACCGCAACCGGGCGAGGAAACCTTCAAGCGTCCGGCGCGGCATGTACTGGCCGGGCAACTGGCGCACGTGCCGGTGCTGGACTGGTCGATTGCCAACGCGCCGTTCAGCGACGAGCCGTATCAGCCGATCCGCTATCGCGAGTCCGGCCAGGTCGGCGAGCTGACGCTGGAGTTCTACAACGGCGCCATGAGCACCGAACAATGCCGGCGCATGGTCGAGGCGTTGCGCTGGGCCAAGTCCCGCGACACGCACGTACTGTTGATCAAGGGCGGGCGCGGCAGTTTTTCCAACGGCGTGCACCTGAACGTGATTCAGGCTGCAGAAGATCCAGGCGCCGAAGCCTGGGCCAATATCCAGGCCATCGATGATGTGTGCGAAGAATTGCTCAGCGCGCGGCAACTGGTGGTCAGCGGCGTTACCGGCAATGCCGGGGCCGGTGGCGTGATGCTCGCTCTGGCGGCTGACATCGTGTTTGCCCGCGCCGATATCGTGCTCAATCCGCACTACAAGAGCATGGGGCTGTACGGCTCGGAATACTGGACTTACAGCCTGCCCCGCGCCGTCGGCCCGGCCATGGCGGAACAACTGACTCAAGCCTGTCTGCCGGTCAGCGCTGCGCAGGCGCTGCAACTGGGCATGGTCCAGGAAATCGGCCCGCGCTGCCCGGACGAGTTCTCGCTGTGGCTGCTGCAACGTGCCAACAGTGTGCTGAGCGATCCCACTTATGCGGCGGTGCGGGAGCGCAAGTTGCGGGTCGATCATGTGTTGATTCGTCAGTGCCGCGAGGCGGAGTTGCAGGAGATGCAGGAAGACATGCTGTACAACCGCAATCAGTTTGCCGAGAAGTGCCGGAGTTTTGTTTACAAGCGCAAGACTTGCTGCACGCCGGCGCGGTTGGTGGAGGATTGGGCTCGGGTGCGTGAAGTCGAAGTGGCTGACTGAACAATGACGCGGTCCCGGGGCTGCCCGTACAATGCGGGCACCTCAACCACCGGCCCGCCCATGGACATCGACCTCGCCCGCACCTTTCTGGAAATCGTCCGTCACGGCAGCCTCGCCGCGGCGGCGGAAAAGCTGTTCGTCACGCAAACGGCAATCACCGCCCGCGTCCAGAAACTCGAAAGCCAGTTGGGCAGCACGCTGTTCGTGCGCAACCGTGCCGGTGCGCGGCTGACCGCCAATGGCGAGGCTTTCGTGGTCTACGCCAATCAGCTGGTGCAGACCTGGGAAGCGGCGCGCCGCGACCTGCCCTTGCCCGAGGGCTATCACAACGTGCTGCACATCGGCGGCGAGGTCAGTCTGTGCAACCCGCTGATGCTCAGTTGGGCCGCTGAGCTGCGGGAGAAAATCCCCGGCCACGCTTTGCGCATGGACATCCGCGACGGCGAAAACCTGCTGCGCCAGCTCGAATTGGGGGTGCTCGATGCGGCGCTGGTCTATCAACCGGAATATTGGCCGGGACTGCAGGTCGAGCAGGTGCTGGAGGAGAAACTGATTCTGGTGACCACGCCCGGCCGCCCTGCCCCCTACGTGTACATCGACTGGGGTCCGGACTTCCGTCGCCAGCACGACGCCGCCCTGCCGGAAAAAGCCAAGGCTGCCCTGAGCTTCAACCTCGGCCCGCTGGCCCTGCAATACATTCTGGAGAACGGCGGCAGCGGCTATTTCCGGACCCGGGTCGTGCGCACCTACTTGGAAAGCGGCGCGCTGGAACCGGTGACCAAAGCCCCGGAATTCGGCTATCCGACCTACCTCGTCTACTCCCGCGACCGCGACTCGGCGATCCTGCAACAGGCGTTCGATCTGCTGCGCGAAGTGATCAAGGCCGATGACGACTGGTCGCAGCGCTGGAACCCGTTGAGCTGACGGCCGCTATACACCGGAGCATGGCACTTGTGACCTGAAGGTTGCCCCTGCACAAACGGCGGGATCGGCTACGCTGCCGGGATAACGACAATATCCGCAGGTGAGCGCAGTGAGGCAGACCACCGAGGCATTTCGCAGCCGCTACCGGGCGGCGATCCATCCCCGCTACAACCCGTGGCTGCACGGCGCGTTCGTGCTGCTGTTCGGCGTGCTGGCCATCGGCGCGTTCTGGAGCAGCGTGCACCAGGTGCGGCCGCTGGAATGGCTGACCGTGCCGCTGACCCTGCTGTTCTTCAATTTCGGCGTGTACATGGTGCACCGCCACCTCGGCCACCACAAAAAGCGCTTCGCGCGGATGTTCTACGCCCGGCATGCCGGCGATCATCACAGCTTTTTCACCCCCGGCCACATGACCTACGACGGCCCCCGCGACTGGCGGGTGATCCTGTTCCCGGCCTGGCTGATCGTGCTGCACACGCTGGCGATCACCCTGCCCCTGTGGTGGCTGTTCGCGCAGGTCAACAGCAACGTCGCCGGGCTGTTTGGCGGCTGCATGGTGTTCGGTTACCTGACCTATGAAGTGTTTCATGCCTGCGAGCATCTGCCGCCGCAGAACCCGCTGACCCGCCTGCCGTGGATCCGCCAGATGCGCCGTCTGCACGAATTGCATCACCGTCGCGAGCACATGCAGGAGCGTAATTTCAATATCGTTTTTCCGCTGATGGACTACCTGTTCGGCACCCTCTACCGGGAGCCGGAAACCGCCCCTTTGACCGATTCGAGAACGCCCATGACCCGCATGCAGCACACAGTCGATATCGCCGGCGATCCGATCGCCGTCCTCGCCTACGCCGCCACCGTCAGTCGCTGGCCGGAGTGGCATCCGTCTTCGCTGAAGATCGACGGCCCGAGCGGTGCGTTGCATGCCGGTGCGCGATTCGACGAGGACATCCACGCCGGCGGCCGCGAGGGGCATTTGCGCTGGGAGGTCACCGAATACCTGCCCGGTCGGCGCTGGTGCGCGCGGGCCCAGGGTGATCAGGGTCTTTCGTTGCTGCTGACCTATGAATGCTCGGCGCAAAACGATGCCACGCGCTTCGTGCGCACCCTCGATTACCAGTTCGAGGGCATTGGCCTGCGCATTGCCAACCACCTGCTGCTCAAGCGGCGCATCGATCGCGAATCGGCGGCTTCGATGCTGGCCCTTCGTGACATGGCGACCCGGCACCTGGCACTCGCGGGAGCCCACGTGTGAGATGGCGTTATCTGGTGTTGCTGCTGATTATCGGGGTTCTGGCCTTTCTGCTGTTGATGCCGACCAAGGTCAAGCCCGTGGCCTGGACGCCGCAACCGGCGCCCTCGCTGACCGAAGGCCAATACGCTGACAATCAGCGACTCAAGGGCGCGGCGCAAGTCGGCCCGAGCGACATCGAAGGCCCGGAAGCGCTGTTGCTGGAAAACGACTTTCTGATCACCGGCCTGCACGACGGACGCCTGCTGCGCACCAGCCTCGACGGCCAGCAGCGCAAGGTGCTGGCGGATACCGGCGGCCGGCCGCTGGGACTGGCGCGGCATCCCAACGGTTTGCTGGTGATCGCCGACGGGGTCAAGGGTTTGCTGTCCCTCGACGCGCAGGGTCGGCTGGTGGCGCTGACCACCGAAGCCAATGGTCTGCCGTTCGGCTTCACGGATGACGTGGCGATCGACAAGTCCGGACACTACGCCTACTTCAGCGACGCCTCGAGTCGCTGGGGTTACGGTCACGATGGCGAAGCGATCATCGAACATGGCGGCGACGGCCGCCTGCTGCGTTACGACTTCCAGACCGGAAAAACCAGCCTGTTGCTGGACAAGCTGGAGTTCGCCAACGGCGTAACCCTCGGCCCGGAAGACGCTTATGTGCTGGTCAACGAAACCGGCGCCTACCGCATCAGTCGCTACTGGCTGACCGGCCCCAGGGCCGGCACTCACGATTTGTTCATCGATAACCTGCCGGGGCTGCCGGACAACCTCGCCTTCAATGGCCGGGACCGGTTCTGGGTGGCGCTCTATACCCCGCGCAATCCGCTGCTGGATAGCACGGCCGGGCATCCGTTCGTGCGCAAGATGATCGTGCGGGCGATGACTGTCCTGCCCAAACCGGTGGAGAAACGCGGGTTCGTGCTGGGACTGGATCTGGAGGGCAAGGTGATTGCCAATCTGCAGGATGCCAGCGCCGGCAATTACTCGCCGATTACGACGGCGCGCGAGTATGGCCAGTGGTTGTATTTCGGTTCGCTGAAGGCCACGCACATGGCACGGATGCCGTTGGAGGCAGCCTTGAAGTGAGGCTTTGAGATTTGTGATGAATCGGCTGACGCCATCGCTGCGATGCGGCGGGCCGACAAGCCAGCTCCCACAGTTACTGTGTTGGTCGCGGAATCTGTAGACGACGCAAAACCTGTGGGAGCTGCGGTGCGACGATTCGACTTGCCAGCGATGGCGGACTGTCAGTTACTGGATCGATCAAACTTGTCCGGATCCTCGTCCTCCGGCACTGCCTCGCTCTTGCGTTTCTCTTCAGGATTACGAACGGTGTGCGCCGGACTGTTGGGCTCGGGATGGGTAGGAACCGGGTCGAATGCACCCTGCTCTTCACTGGGGAATTTTGGATCTTTCATAAGGCACCTCGTTGAGAGTCGCAATGTGAAGACTCTGAACATTCGAGGTGCCGGTCGGGGCTGTCGTTCCAGTCGTTTCACCAGCGAGGGCCGGTGGCGCGACTGACGGTCAGGTTCGAGCCTGCAACTGCTCGACGATCTTGTCTTTGACCTGCAAGCGTTTCTCTTTGAGTTTCTTCAGGGTGTCGTCGCTCGGCGCATCCGAAGTCGCCGTCTCGGCCTTGACGACGTCGGCGTCCGCCTGGGAATACTTGTTGATCAGTGCATCCAGATGTGGATCCGCGGTGCGTCGTTGCTGGATCTCTTCCTTTGTCAGTTTCAAGTCCTGTAACAAATCATGGGTCACCGGCATGGAACACCTCCGTCAGTTGATCGGCAGCCAACGCGACCGATTGCGCTGGCCAAGTATCAGAATGGCCTCGGTTGACCGGTTCTGTCGACCACCTGTCAGACCAGCGGTGCCCGTTCGTCGCCCTTTCTCAAATGCGATAAAACCTTTGGTCGGCGAAATCCCTCCATTGGTTAACGCTCACAAAAACCTGCGTGGAGAAACACCAATGGACGGATTCAAACTGCGTCATCTTTTTCTGGCCGTTGCGTTGAGCACCGGCATGGGCTCGGCCTTCGCCGCCACCGACAATGACTTCGTCGACAACGCCGCTGCCGGCGGCATCGCCGAAATCGAAACCAGTCGCCTGGCGCTGGAGAAGAGTCAGTCGGCCGACATCAAGGCCTTCGCCAACATGATGATCATCGACCACGGCAAAGCCAACGATGAACTGGCGACGATTGCCAAGGCCAACGACATCGAAGTGCCGGACACTACGACCCTGGTCAAACAGGCCAAGGAAAAAATCCTCGATATGCGCGATGAGTCGTTCGATGCCGCCTATGCCAACAATCAGGTCAAGGCGCACGAAGAAACCATCGAGCTGTTCAAGAAACAAGCCAACACCGTGACCGACGACAAGGTCAAAGGCGCCACCGAACTCAAAGCCTTTGCGCAGAAAATGCTGCCCGGTCTGGAAAAACACCTGGCCGCCGCCAAAGAGCTACAGGCCAAACACCCCAGCAAGTAACCGCCAGGTACGAAAAGAGGCCGCCTCCATTGGACGCGGCCTCTTTGCGTTGGGGCCTTGTTGCAGGCAAAAGATCAGCATTTCCGGCCACGCCGACTAGAGTTACCGGTGCATTGCTTGCGGCAGATCAAAAATATCCTCGCGGGAACGAACAACTATTTCGAACGGCCAGGGTCATTCACTTCGCGCCGGTCATTTTCCGAAGAACCGGCCCCCAATTCGCAATGGAGCAACAGGCACATGGCAGCACTGCAGAACAGCACACTCGATGCGATTAAAAACAATCAGGTTCAACTGCTGGGCGAATGGATCAAGGGACTGCAAGACAGCGGCGCCAGCCGCAACCTCAAAGAACATGATTTACAACAACAGACCCGCGAATTCCTGCAACTGGTGGTCAGCGGCCTGGAAAACGACAGCGGCACCAACATCACCGCGCCGGGCTGGGAAGGCATGCGCCAGTTCCTCGAAAAACTCTCCCACAGCCGCGCCCAGCTCGGTCAGGATTCCCAGCAGACCGCCAGCTTCATTTTCTCGCTCAAGGGCCCGCTGTTCGCCCTGCTGCAAAACCATTATCAGGACCAGCCTGCCCTGCTCGCCGAACAGCTTTGGGAAATCTCCGAACTGTTCGATGCATTCGGCCTGTACACCATTCGCACGTTCCAGAAATCCCGTGAAGCGGTGATCAAGCGCCAGCAGGAAGAACTGCTGGAGTTGTCGACCCCGGTGGTCAAACTGTGGGATGGCGTGCTCGCCCTGCCGATGATCGGCACCCTCGATTCACAACGCACCCAAGTGGTGATGGAATCGCTGCTGCAACGCATCGTCGACACCGGCTCGGAAATCGCCATCATCGACATCACTGGCGTGCCAACCGTCGACACACTGGTCGCCCAACACCTGCTCAAGACCGTGACCGCGATCCGTCTGATGGGCGCCGACTGCATCATCAGCGGCGTGCGTCCGCAGATTGCCCAGACCATCGTCCATCTGGGCCTGGATCTGCAGGGTGTGGTCACCAAAGCCAATCTGGCCGACGCACTGAAGCTGGCCCTGACCCGTCTGGGCATCACCCTCACCAAGACGGTCTGAACAATGGAACGTATCCCGATTCTTCAGATGGGTGACTTCCTGCTGGTGACCATCCAGGTCGACATGCATGACCAACTCGCCCTCACCCTGCAAGACGACCTGTCCGAGCGCATCAGCAAGACCTCCGCGCGCGGCGTGCTGATCGACATCTCGGCGCTGGACATGGTCGATTCGTTCATCGGCCGTATGATCGGCACCATTTCCGGCCTGTCGAAAATCATGGACGCTGAAACCATGCTGGTCGGTATGCAACCGGCAGTAGCGATCACGCTGGTGGAGCTCGGCCTGTACCTGCCGGGCGTCAGCACCGCGCTGAACGTCGAGCGCGGAATGAAACTGCTGCAGGAACGAGTACGCCAGCAATGACCGTGCGCAGCAGCGGTACCCAACCGATCAACATCGAGCAGGATGTGGTGCTGGCGCGGCAAACGGCGCGCAAGCTGGCCACCGAGTGCGGCATGCGCCTGATCGACCTGACCAAACTGGTGACCGCCGTCAGTGAACTGGCGCGCAACACCATGGTGTATGGCGGGGGCGGAGACATGGACTGGCAGATCCTCGATGACAACCACAAGGTCGGCCTGCGCCTGACCTTTCGCGATGAAGGCCCGGGTATTCCCGACATCAAACTGGCGATGACCGACGGCTGGACCTCCGGCAGCGGTCTGGGTCTGGGCCTGACCGGGGCCAAGCGACTGGTAGATGAATTCGAACTGGACACCGAGCCCGGCAAAGGCACTCGCATAACGATCACCCGATGGACATGAACATCAGCGGGACATTGACCCAGGTGTTGGTGATCGAGGACAGCAGCCAGATCGGCCATGCCCGGCGTACGGCCCAGCGTCTGGCCGAGCAACACGGTTTTGGCGAAAGCGATGCCGGCCGCGTCGCGCTGGTGGCCACGGAGCTGGCGAGCAATGTGCTCAAGCATGCCGGGCACGGCGAACTTCACTTGCGTCTGTTGCCGCGTCAGGGTGACGACGGCATCGAAATGATTGCAGTCGACCGGGCCCAGGGCTTTGATCTGGATGCGTGCATGGCCGATGGTTTTTCCACCGGCGGTACTCAGGGCATCGGCCTGGGCGCCGTAGCCCGCCAGGCGGATGTCTTTGATGTTTTTGCCGACCATCGCGGCGCAGTGCTGCTGGCTCGTTTATACCCGCGCAGCGACCGGCAGGTGGATATGCCGTATGGTGTCAGCCAACACTCGCTGCACGACGATCCGGCCTGCGGCGATGTCTGGCATCTGGCGACGCATGGCGCCGATGTCAGCGCTCTGATAGTCGACGGACTGGGCCATGGCGAGGACGCCGAGCGTGCGGCCCGTGCCGGAGAAAAGGCCTTTGCCCTGAATCCGTTCGGGGCGCCGACGCTGCTGATGGAAGACATGCATCGCGAGATGATCGGGAGTCGGGGCGGCGCGGTGGCATTCGCGCAGTTTCATGCCGACCGCGCCAGTCTTTCGTTCACCGGTGTCGGCAACATCGGTGCCAGCCTGATCGCTTCCGACAAGTCGCGCGGACTGGCCTCGCATCCGGGCATCGTCGGTGGCCAATACAGAAAAGCTCAGCCTTTTGACTATGCTCACGTGAACGGACATCTATTGATCATGTATAGCGACGGCTTGCAGTCCCGCTGGAACCTTCAGGATTACCCCGGTCTGGTGCATCGCCATCCCGCCGTGATTGCCACCGTCCTGCACCGCGACTTCTGCCGCGGGCGCGACGATGTCACCGTGCTGGTGGTTGCCCTGGAGTCCGCCCATGACTGAGTCCCCGACCTTGAACAACGCCGAACAGGCTGCGTTGATCGCCCAGTTGCAGAGCGAAACCGCTGCGTTGCGCGAAGAGCTCGACGAAACCAATCAGGGCGTGCTGGCCCTGTACGCCGAACTCGACACTCAGGCCGAACAACTGCGCCAGGCATCCGACCTGAAAAGCCGCTTCCTGTCGTACATGAGTCACGAGTTCCGCACGCCGCTGGGCTCGATCCTGAGCATCAACAGCCTGCTCGCCGACGAACTCGACGGCCCCCTCAGCCCCGAGCAACACAAGCAGGTGGCGTTTGTCAGCACCGCCGCCCGGGAACTCAGCGACATGGTCGACGACCTGCTCGATCTGGCGAAGATCGAGGCCGGACGCATCAGCATTTCTGCGGCGTGGTTCGACATGTTCGACCTGTTCGCCGCACTGCGGGGGATGTTCCGGCCGATTGTCGATGCCACGGCCGTAGACCTGATTTTCGAAGAGCCGGTAGGCCTCCCGCGTCTTTACACCGACGACAAGAAGCTGGCGCAGATCCTGCGCAACTTCATTTCCAACTCGCTGAAGTTCACCACCCGTGGCGAGGTCCGGATCTCGGCGCGTCTTGAGGGTGAGGGCAAGGTGCGGTTCGCCGTCAGCGACACCGGCATCGGTATCGCTGCGGAGCTGCACGGCACCTTGTTTGAAGACTTTTCCCAGGTCGACTCACCGCTGCAAAAACGCCTGCGCGGCACCGGGCTCGGCCTGTCGCTGTGCAAACGCTTCGCTGAATTGCTCGGTGGTGAGGTTGGTGTCGAAAGTACGCCGGGCGTGGGCTCAAGCTTTTTCGTGATCATTCCGCTGGCACTTGCCCAGGAGAACGTCGATGAAACATGACATCCGTCTGTTGATCGTCGATGACAACGTCGCCACTCGCTATGCCTTGCGCCGACGACTGGAGCGCCACGGTTACGAAGTGCTCGAGGCCGGCACCGGCGGCGAGGGGCTGGCCCTGATCGCCAGTCAGTCGCTCGATGCGCTGATCCTCGACGTCAACCTGCCGGACATGAGCGGGTTCGACATCGTGCGTAAACTGCGCGCCGACCCGGGCACCGCCCTGCTTCCGGTGATCCACGTGTCCGCCGCGTCGATCCAGACCGGCGACATCATCACCGGCCTCGATGCCGGGGCCGATGCCTACCTGATTCATCCGGTCGATCCCGACGTGCTGCTGGCAACGTTGCGCACCCTGCTGCGGGTGCGTGACACGGAGAACGCGTTGCGCGAAAGCGAGGCGCGTTTCCGCGAGATCTTCGTCAACGTCTCCGCACCCATCGCGGTGCTCGATGCCGATCTGAAAGTCCATGAGTGCAATCACGCCTTTTCCCAGCTGATCCAGGACAACCGCGACCCGCAGACCCTCAGCGAATGCTTTGCCGAGGATCAGAGCGCGATCCTCGACGAACTGCGCCTGCGACTGGTGGACGGCGAGCGCTGGAAGGGCACGCTGAACATGCGCGTGCAGGGTGAGGTTCGCGAGACCGAATGGCAGATTTCGCCCTACCGGACTCCGAAGCTGAGCCTGGTGTTCGTCGAAGACGTCACCGAACACCGTCATCGCGAGCGCTCGCACCTGGCGCAGCTGGACGACACCACCACGCAACTGGCCAAGGAAGTCGCCGACCGGGTACGCGCCGAATCGCAACTGCTGCAAGTACAGAAAATGGATGCGCTGGGCAAGCTCACCGGCGGCATCGCCCATGACTTCAACAACCTGCTGACCGGGATCATCACCAGCCTCGAACTGATCCAGAAACGTGTTGCCGATGGCCGAACGGACAAGGTCCAGTTCTACGCCGAAGCGGCTCTGAACTCGGCGAGGAGCGCGGCCTCGCTCACCCATCGCCTGTTGGCGTTTGCCCGTCAGCAACCACTCGACACCCGTCCGGTCGACATCAACAGACACGTCCGCTCGCTCGAAGAATTGCTGGTGCGCACCATCGGCGAACGCATCGCCCTCAAGCTCGAATTGACCACCAAACCTGCCATCGCGCTGGTCGATCCGATTCAGCTCGAAAGTGCGGTGCTCAATCTGGTGATCAATGCCCGGGACGCATTGCCACGGGGCGGCAATATCTGGGTCAGCACTTACGCGGCGTACTCCCACGGCGACCCGAACCTCGCCGATGGATCCTACGTGGCGCTATCGGTGCGCGATGACGGTACCGGCATCGAGCACAACGTGATCGACAAGGTGTTCGAGCCGTTCTTCACCACCAAGCCGCTGGGCCAGGGCACCGGGCTGGGGCTGTCGACGATCTACGGTTTTGCCCGTCAGTCCGGTGGCGATGCGCACATCCGCAGCGTCGCGCGACGCGGCACCGAAGTGACGATCATGCTGCCGGCCACCAGCGATCCGACCGCTGTCGATGTGGCCCCGGTGACGATTGATCCGCAAGGCTCGGGCGAACATGTGTTGATCGTCGAAGACATGCCGGCGGTACGCCTGTTCGTCACCGAAGTGCTGGAAGACGCCGGTTACCGCTGCACCCAGGCCGGCGATATCGAAACGGCGCTGGAACGCTTGCAGAACGACGCGTCGATCGACCTGCTGCTGACTGACGTTGGTCTGCCACGCATGACCGGCCGTGAACTGGCCGACGTTGCCCGGGGCTGGCGTGAGGGGTTGCCGATCCTGTTCATGACCGGTTATGCGGAAACCGCGATCAACCGCCAGGTGTTCCTCGGGGCGGGTATGGACATGCTGGTCAAACCGTTTCAGATCAGCGCATTGCTGGACAAGGTGCGTCGCACGCTCGACGGTGCCTGATACACCTAGCGGCTGAGGGCGCGGGCGAGAAACGGCGCAGTCCGGCTCTTCTTGCTCGCCGCCACTTTCTGCGGCGTTCCGGCCACGACGATCTTGCCGCCCTGATCCCCCGCACCCAGGCCGATGTCGATTACCCAATCGCTCTGCGCCACCACGCGCATTTCATGCTCGACCACGATCACCGTGTGTCCTGCGCTCACCAGATTGTCCAGTTGTTCCAACAAGCGGTCGACGTCTCGCGGATGCAAACCGGTGGTAGGCTCATCGAGCACATACAACGTCGCGCCGCGCTGATTGCGTTGCAGCTCGGTGGCCAGTTTGATCCGCTGGGCTTCGCCGCCGGACAACTCGGTCGCCGGTTGCCCGAGGCGCAGGTAACCGAGGCCGATGTCGCGCAGCACTTCCAGTGAACGACGGATCGCCGGTTGCTCGGCAAATACCGCCACCGCTTCATCCACGGTCAATTGCAGCACCTGCGCAATGCTCAAGCCCTGCCAGAGGATGGCCAGGGTCTCGGGGTTGTAACGCGCGCCGTGACAGGTCGGGCACGGCGCATAAACGCTGGGCATGAACAGCAACTCGACACTGACAAACCCCTCGCCTTCGCAGGTCGGGCAGCGACCCTTGGCGACGTTGAAGGAAAACTGCCCGGCGTCGTAGCCCGCCACTTTCGCCTCATCGGTCGCGGCAAACAGCTTGCGCACGTTGTCGAACAGCCCGGTGTAGGTCGCCAGATTCGAACGAGGGGTGCGGCCGATGGGTTTCTGATCGACCTGAACCAGACGCTTGATCGACTCCAGCCCTGCGCTGACCTGGCCGGTGCTGGCAGACGGGGTATCGTCTTCCAGATTGAGTTCTTCCGGTTCGGCGTCACTGACGCTGCGCCCGAGCTGCGCGCCGACCAGTTCCAGTAGCACCTGGCTGACCAGGCTCGATTTGCCGGACCCGGAAACACCGGTGACCGAGGTGAAACAGCCCAATGGAAATTCGGCGCTGAGATTGTCGAGATTGTTGCGGGTAACGCCGTCGAGCTTCAGCCAGCCCGACGGTTTGCGCGCAGTGCGTGTGGAGCGTTGCTGTTCGGCGAACAGATAGGCGCGGGTCTGTGAGTCCTCGATCGCGGCCAGCCCCGGCGGCGGGCCGCTGTAGAGAATCTGCCCGCCCTTTTCGCCCGCCGCCGGGCCGACGTCGATCAGCCAGTCGGCCCGGCGCATGGTGTCCAGATCGTGCTCGACCACAAACACGCTGTTGCCGTCGGCCTTCAGACGCTGCAACGCCGCGAACAGCGCTTCGCCGTCAGCCGGGTGCAGGCCGGCGGAAGGTTCGTCGAGCACGTAGATCACGCCAAACAATTGCGAACCCAGTTGGGTGGCCAGTCGCAGGCGTTGCAATTCGCCGGACGACAGGGTCGGCGTGCTCCGTTCCAGGGCCAGATAACCGAGGCCGAGATCGGTCAGGGTGCTCACCCGTTCCAGCAGATCCTCGGCAATGCGCTGCGCGGCCAGGCGTTTTTCCAGCGACAGGTTCGGCGTATGGCGCACGTCCGGCGCGTTGGCGTGGCCGCTGGCGCCATGGGCCACGCGCTGCTGCCGGGCTTCGCGGGTCTGGCTGTGGGTCAGGGTTTCACCGGTTTCATCGGCGTGTTCCAGCCAGCTCGCGTCCGCGACCGGCCGCAAAACCTCGGCGACTTGCAACAGAGACATCCGCGACAACTCGCCGATGTCATGCCCGGCAAACGTTACCGACAGCGCCTCGCGCTTGAGGCGCTTGCCATCGCACAACGGACACAGGCTGCCGAGCATGAACTGCGACACGCGCTTCTTCATCAGCGCACTTTGCGAATGGGTGAAGGTGTGCAGGATGTAGCGCCGGGCGCCAGTGAAGGTGCCTTGATAACTGGGCTCCATGTTGCGCTTGAGGGCGACGCGGGTTTCTTCCGGCGTCAGCCCGGCGTACACCGGAACGGTTGGTGTTTCCTCGGTGAAGAGGATCCAGTCACGCTGTTTTTTCGGCAGCTTGCGCCACGGGATATCGACATCGATGCCCATGGTCACCAGGATGTCGCGCAGGTTCTGCCCCTGCCAGGCCAGCGGCCATGACGCTACGGCGCGCTGGCGGATGGTCAGATTCGGATCCGGCACCATCAACGCCTCGGTGACCTCGTAGACCCGGCCCAGTCCATGGCATTGCGGGCACGCGCCTTGCGGCGTGTTCGGTGAAAAATCTTCGGCATACAGCATCGGCTGACCCGGTGGGTAGCTGCCGGCGCGCGAGTACAGCATGCGGATCAGGCTCGACAACGTGGTGACGCTGCCCACCGACGAACGCGTGCTCGGCGTGCCGCGCTGTTGCTGCAGGGCCACGGCCGGCGGCAGGCCTTCGATGGAGTCGACGTCCGGCACGCCAACCTGATCGATCAGCCTTCGCGCATAGGGCGCCACCGATTCGAAATAGCGTCGCTGGGCTTCGGCATACAGCGTCGAAAACGCCAGCGACGACTTGCCTGACCCCGACACCCCGGTGAACACCACCAGTGCATCGCGAGGAATGTCGACGTCCACGTTCTTCAGATTGTGCTCACGGGCACCGCGCACGCGAACCATGCCGGCGGCAGAACTGGAATTGCGTCTGGAAGTCATCGGCCAGCCTTGGTCAGGGGATTGGAGCTCAGGTGCTGAGCACGGAACGGATCATCTGCAGCAATGCTTCGGGTCCATAGGGCTTGCCGAGCAAATGGGTGTCGGGACTGAGCTGGTGGTTGCGCGAGATGATGTCGCGGGTGTGGCCCGAGGTGAACAGCACGGCCACCGGCGGCATTTGCACCTTGGCCCACGCCGCCAGATCGGAGCTCTTGATCAGACCGGGCATGACCACGTCGGTGAAGATCAGGTCGACCCGAGCGCCTTCCATCAACATCTGCATGGCTGCGTCACCATTACCGGCGGTCAGCACGCGATAACCTTCCTCGCGCAGTAGTTCAACTGCCGAGGTGCGCACCGCTTCGTTGTCCTCGACCACCAGGATTGTCTCGTGGCCGCCCGTGAGGGGGGTCTCCACGCTTGGCGCCGCTTGACCCACCGCTCGCAGGCTGCGCGGAAAGTACAACTGCACGCGCGTGCCCTGGCCCACCTGGCTGTCGATCTCGACATGCCCGCCGCTCTGTTTGACGAAGCCGAACACCATGCTCAAGCCGAGGCCCGTGCCCTGGCCGTCGGCCTTGGTGGTGAAGAACGGTTCGAACACCTGCTCGAGCATGTGCGGGGCGATGCCGACGCCGCTGTCACTGACCGAAACCCGGACGAAATCCCCCGGCACGATCCCCTTGCCCGAACAGAACGCCCGATCCAGTGAAAGGTTGGAGGCGCCGAGCACAATCGTGCCCTCGCCTTTCATGGCGTCCCGGGCATTGATCGCCAGATTGAGAATGGCGTTTTCCAGTTGATTGCGATCAACGTTGATGTGCCACGGTTCGTCCGGCAGTTGCACGTCGATCTGAATGGTTTCGCCCAGCGCCCGTTGCAGCAACTCACCGACGCCTTCGAAGATCTGCCGGGGATTGCACACCGCCGGCGACAGCGGCTGGCGACGGGCAAACGCCAGCAGTTGCGAGGACAGCTTGGCGCCCCGCTCCACCGCCGCCAGCGAGGCGCTGACCCGACGCTGGACGTTGGCATTGTCCGGTTCATGCCGCGCCAGCAGATGCAGGTTGCCGGCGATCACTTGCAGCAGGTTGTTGAAGTCATGGGCCACGCCGCCCGTAAGGCCGCCGATGGCCTCGAGCTTCTGCGACTGACGCAATTGCTCTTCCGCGGCGAGGCGCGCCTCGACTTCATCCGCTACCCGCTGTTCGAGGTTGCGGGTGAACTTGAGCAGCGATTCTTCGGCGATCTTGCGCTCGTGAATATCGATCAGCACACCGGGGAAACGGAACGGCCGGCCCTGCTCGTCGAATTCGCAAGCGCCGCTGGCGAGCACCCACAGACAACTGCCATCGGCACGCACCACCCGGTACTCGGCGTTGTAGGGCTCGCCGGTACGCACCGAATTCTCCACGCACTCCTGTACCCAATTACGGTCGTCCGGATGAATGTGCGTCTCGGCGATATGCTGAGGCAGGTTGCTCAGGTCTTGATCAGGCGGGTAGGAAAATGTCCGGGCAAAACGCTCGTCGGCCGACAGCACATTGTTTCTGACGTCCCAGACAAACGAGCCAAGCAGTGCCCCGGCATTCAGTGCCAGTCGCACCCGCTCGTTATCGGCGCGATAAGCGTCTTCGGCGGCCTGACGCAAGCGTTCGGACAACACCAGTTCAGTGGTTTCCACCACCATCGCCATGACGCCCGAAGGCACACCGGCATCGTTGGCCACCGGGCTGTAATACAAATCGAGCCAGACATCCTCGGGTACGCCGTCGCGCAGCAACACCAGGACCTTGTTGCGATATTCCAGGGTGCCGCCGGCCAGACAGGTGTCGACCACATGCCGGTTGAAATCGGCCACCTCCGGCCAGCCCAGTTCCACCGGCGATCCGAGCAGGTAGGGATGTCGTCCGCCGGCGAATCGTGAGTAAGCGTCGTTGTAGATCATGTAACCGGCATGGCCCCAGAGCATGACCATCGGCAGCGGCGATGCCAGCATCAGTTGCACTGTGCTGCACAGGCTGGCCGGCCAGGTTTCGAGCGGGCCCAGATCGGTCCTGCTCCAGTCGAACGCACGGATTCGCCCGGCCATCTCGCCTTGCCAGCCGTCACACCCATGGCTATCGGATAAAAACTGCATCAGCTGCTTCAACGCCTTGTGGTTGATCCGGATCTATCGCTGCGCGGTCAAACGTCGCGCCCGTCTGTTTCGAGCGCATCGGGCAACGATGGTTTCATTAGAGGTATAGCCGATTTCAGTGGCAGCCGACGCTCAGACTTCGATCAGATGTTTGAGCGGATGGTAGCCGGTCTTGAGCTTCGCAGCGACGTCGAGAATCGCCTTCTGGATGCCGTCCAGGTGTATGCAGGTCAGCTCGATGGCGGCGCTCTGATTGCCAGCCTCGATGTACTCGATCAGCCGCAGGTGTTCGTCGTCGCGACAGGCTTCGTGGCTGTCGTCATCCAGCGCCGCGGCGTACAGCGAGGCGCGGGAAATCAACTTCTGGAACCAGTCGAGCAGCACCGGGTTATTCAGGCTGCGGGCGAGCTTGATGTGGAACTCGCCGAGCAGGTGAATCAGCCGCTCGTGATCGCCGGCTTGGTGGGCTTCGTCTTCCAGCAGCAAGTGATCGCGCAGGTCCTGCATCGCCGCAGAGTCTTTGCGTCGGCACAGTTCGGTGACGATGCCGATCTCGACCAGACGTCGGGTTTCGAACAGCGAACGGATCTCTTCATCACTGGGCAGCGATACCGATGCACCTTTATTGGGCTCGGTGGTGACCAGTCCATCGGCCTCCAGTTGCTTGAGCGCGGCACGAACCGACGTGCGGCTGACATTGAACAATTCTGCCAGCGACGCCTCGCCCAGCTTCATCCCAGGACGCAGCGAACGTTTGCTGATCGCCTCGTAAACCCCTTGGTAGACGCGGTCGACCGTGGTTTCCGGTTTTTTCTCGGTCATCTGAAAACTCCTTCAATGCTGGCAGCGCTGCCTGACGAGCGACTCAGTCAGGGAAATGGGGGGTTGCGCCAGCAGATTAATCCGGGTATTTCTAAATTGCATTCAGATATTGCATACAATAATTAGAGGATTGCACCATTATGGGTCAACCAATAGCCATTGAAGTGCGTAATGTATCCAAGCGGTATTCTGATGACCCTGGCCTCGCGCCTGCCCTCGACAACGTCTCGGTGAACATCGCCGACAACGAGTTTTTCACCCTCCTCGGCCCCTCGGGCTGCGGCAAGACCACCCTGCTGCGCGCCATCGCCGGTTTCGAACACGTCAGCGACGGCGAGATCCGTCTGGCGGGCGAAACGGTCAATCACCTGCCGCCGTTCAAGCGTCGGGTCAACACGGTGTTCCAGAGTTACGCGCTGTTTCCGCACATGAGTGTCGCGCAGAATATCGCCTTCGGCCTCGAGATGCAGGGTCTTGATCGCAAGACGATTCCCGGACGGGTCGACGAAATGCTCGCGCTGGTGCAGATGGAGCACCTGGCCGGGCGCAAACCGGCGCAATTATCCGGCGGCCAGCAGCAGCGCGTGGCTCTGGCCCGGGCCCTGGCGCCGAAGCCGAAGGTGCTGTTGCTCGACGAGCCGCTGTCGGCGCTGGACCTGAAGCTGCGCAAGGAAATGCAGGTCGAACTCAAGCGCGTGCAGCAGGAAGCCGGCATCACCTTCATCTTCGTCACCCACGATCAGGAAGAAGCGCTGACCCTGTCCGACCGGATCGCGGTGATGTCCGCCGGCAAGATCCTGCAGATCGGCACCCCGATCGACATCTATGAACGTCCGCAGCACCGCTTCGTCGCCCAGTTTATCGGCGACATCAATTTCCTTCCCGGCCAACTCAAACGCGGGGAACACAACGAAAACATCTTCGTACCGAACGGCATGCCGGTGGAAATCCCCTGCCCGCCGCAAGGCGTCAATGGCAGCAGCGTGCAGCTGGCATTCCGGCCCGAGCGCTCGCAACTGGTTGCAGCGAATCAGCCGCATCATCTGCGCGGTGTGATCGAAGCGGTGCTGTATGTCGGCACCGCGACGCTGTACCAGTGCCGCTTGAACAACGACATCAAAGTCATGCTGCGGGAAAACAACGAAGGCCTGAACCGTGGTCGCGCAGTCGGTGAGCCCGTGGCGGTGCACCTGCCGCCCCAGGCCTGCCTGTTGATGGAGGCCTGAGATGAGCGTCAGCAGCACTTCTCCCTCCCTCAATCGCGCGCTGTTGCTCAGCCCGGTGGTGTTGACCCTGCTCGCCCTGATCGCCATTCCGCTGGGGATCATGGGTTACATCAGCCTGTTGCCGCGCAACACCTACGGCGGCGTCGACTGGCAGGCTCAATGGCAACTGCAGAGTTATGTGCAGCTGTTCTTCCAGGAAGGCTTCGACGGCGAACTGGAGCTGAACTGGGTCTACGCCCAGGCGCTGTTGCGCTCGGTGTTCCAGGCCAGTGGCACCACGGTGTTGTGCTTCCTGTTCGGCTTTCCGGTGGCGCTGTGGATGTCGAGCCTGACCCCGCGCCGGCGCAATTTGATGGTGTTGCTCATCACCATCCCGTTCTGGACCAACCTGCTGATCCGTAACTACGCGTGGCTGATCATCCTGCGCGAACAGGGCTGGGTCGCCCAGAGCCTCAACGCGCTCTTCCCGAGTGCCGGCGGCATCACCCTGCTCTACAACGACTTCGCCGTGAGCGTGGGTCTGGTCTACAGCTTCCTGCCGTTCATGATTTTGCCGATCTACTCGACCCTGGAAAAACTCGACTGGCGTCTGGTGGAAGCCGCCTATGACCTGGGCGCCAACCGCTGGCACGCCCTGCGCCGGATCATCCTGCCGCTGTCGATGCCCGGCGTGATTGCCGGCGCGTTGCTGGTGTTCGTGCCGAGCCTTGGCGCCTTCATCACCCCGGCGATCCTCGGCGGCGGCAAGACCCTGATGATCGGCAACCTGATCCAGCAGCAATTCGGCACCGCGCGCAACTGGCCGCTGGGCAGTTCGCTGTCGTTCCTGTTGCTGGGGATTCTGCTGTTGTCCCTGGTGCTCTACGCCCTCTACAGCCGCAGCGCGATGAAAAACCTGAACCGGGGAGCGAAAGCATGATCTCTTTGCACCTGAAAAAACTCCCGGCGACCCGGGAAATCAGCCTGCTGATCCTCGCTTATCTGTACGTGCCGATCCTGGTGTTGATCGCCTACAGCTTCAACGCCAACCGCTCGGCGACGGTGTGGACCGAGTTTTCGTTCGCCTGGTACGGACGGATCCTGGCCAACCCTTCGATCCAGACGGCGGCGCTGAACTCGATCATCGTCGCGACCATCGCCACGGTGTGCGCCACGGCGATTGCACTGCTCGCGGCGCTGGCGACTTACCGGCCGTTCTACGGACAGAAAATGGTCGAGGGCGGGATCAACCTGCCGCTGATCCTGCCGGAGATCGTCACCGCCGTGGCCACCCTGCTGCTGTTCATGGCCCTGGGCATCAAGCTTGGGCTGATGACGGTGATCGTCGCGCACATTGGCTTCTGCATTCCGTTCGCCTACCTGCCGATCCGCGCACGGCTCAACGATCTGGACAAGAGCCTGCTGGAGGCCGCCAACGATCTGTACGCCAACCCGTGGCAAGTGTTCCGCCGCGTGACCTTGCCGCTGTTGTGGCCGGCGGTGCTGTCCGGTTCGGTGCTGGCGTTCGTGGTCAGCCTCGACGATTTCATCATGACCTTCTTCGTCGCCGGGCCCGGTTCGACCACGTTGCCGGTGTACATCTTCTCGGCGATCAAGGCCGGCGTAACGCCCGAGATCAACGCGATTTCGACCCTGATGCTGGTGATTTCCATCGTGCTGGTGGTGCTGGCCTTCTGGCTTGGCCAACGCGGCAAACAACAATAAACCTGGAGCGCTCTGTTCATGAAAACCAAAAGCATGCGTTTGGCAATTTCCGGTCTGGCCCTGAGTTGTTTCACCGCGTTCAGCGCCCACGCCGCCGAGCCCAAGCAATTGTTCTTCTACAACTGGACCGATTACTACCCGGTGGACCTGCTGGCCAAGTTCGAAAAGGAGACCGGGATCAAGGTCACCATGGACGGCTACGACAGCAACGAAACCCTGCTCGCCAAATTGCAGGCCGGCGGCGCGGCGTATGACGTGATCGTGCCGTCGCAGTCGATCATGCAGACGCTGATCAAGCAGGACCTGCTGCTGGAAATCGACGCTCCGACCCTGAACAACTTCCAGTACGTCAAAGGGCCGTTCCGCGACCCGAGCTTCGACCCGGGCCGCAAGTTTTCGGCGCCGTACCTGTGGGGCACCACCGGGTTTTCCTATGACAGCGCACGGGTGCCGGGCGGCAAGCTCGACGATTCGTGGAAAGAATTCTTCGAACCGCGCAAGGAACTGCAAGGCCAGCTCGCCGCCCTCGACACTTCCAGCAGCGTGATCAACGCCGCCAGTCATTACCTGAACGTCGACGAATGCACGGAAAACCCGCAGGAGGCCAAACGCATCCTCGAACTGCTGCAAAAGCAAAAGCCGTTTTTGAAGATGTACAGCTCCGACAACACCGTCGACCGCATGGCCTCGGGCGAAGTGATCATGATGCAGAACTGGAACGGCTCGACGGCCCGCGCCACGTTGCAGAAGAGCACGATCAAATACGTGTACCCGAAAGAAGGCCTGGCAATGTTCCAGGACAACTTCGCCGTACCGAAAAGCGCGCCGCATCCGGGCAACGCGAAGATCTTCATCGACTGGATGATGAAGCCCGAGAACGCGGCGGCCGTGTCCAACGCGATTGCCTATGCCAACGGGATTCAGAGCGATCAGTTGCTGGATGCGAAATGGAAGGTCATGGACGCGATCAACATGCCCGAGGAATACGCCTCGCGCCTGCGGCCGGAGAAGGAATGCAGCAACAAGGCGCGGGAGCTGCAGGATCGGATCTGGTCGAAGCTCAAGGGTTGATTCGGGATCGCTGGTTGATCTGAACGCCGACCACCCAGTTCGACCTGGAGAAGCCCCTCACCCTAGCCCTCTCCCAGAGGGAGAGGGGACTGACCGCATTGTCTCGAGAGATACGCCGACCTGAGAAATCGAGTTGATTACGGATTCACAGCCAATCGTTCAGGTCGGCGTAGCTCTTCAATATCCCCCATTCGGTCCCCTCTCCCTCCGGGAGAGGGCTAGGGTGAGGGAAAAAATTTCAAAGAACACCGAGGTTCCCATGTCCCACCCCCGCTGGCTCAGAAACATCCGCCCCTACGGCGCCCCCGCCGAAGACCTGCTGATCGAAAACGGCAAGTTCAGCCAACGCCGCCCGGCCTCCAATGCTCCACTGACCGCCACCGACATCGACGGCCAGAACCAGCTCCTGACCGCTCCGCTGGTGGAAAGCCACGTCCACCTCGACAAGACCCTGTACGGCCAGCCCTGGCGCCCGAACAGCGCCGGCCCGACGCTCAAGGACTACATCAGCAACGAGCGCCGTGTGCTGCGTGAAGTCAAGGCGCCGATCGCCGAACGCGCCGGCGCGCTGCTGGAAAACTGCATCGCCCGGGGTTCGCTGACGATGCGTTGCCACGTCGACATCGACCCGGAATTCGGCCTGCGCCACGTCGAGGCCATGCAACACCTGCGCGAAACCTACAGCGACCTGATCGACCTGCAACTGGTGGTGTTCCCGCAAACCGGCCTGATCAGCCGCCCCGGCACCGCCGAGCTGATGCGCAAAGCAATGGCCCTGGGCGTGGAGAACGTCGGCGGCCTCGACCCGTGCGGCATCGACAACGACCCGATCGCGCAACTGGATTTCGTGTTCAAACTGGCCAGCGAGTTCCAGCGTGGCGTCGACATTCACCTGCATGACAAAGGTGAACTGGGCCTGTGGCAGATCGCCCGGATTGCCGATTACACCGAGCGTTTCAACCTGCACAACCGGGTGATGATCAGCCACGCCTATTGCCTCGGCATGTTGCCTTGGAGCCAGGTCAAACCGGTCGCCGAACGCCTCGCTGCGCTGGGGATTTCGCTGATGAGTTCGGCGCCGGCCGACTGCGCGGTGCCGCCGTTTCTGGCGCTGCGTGACTCCGGCGTCAACGTGTGCCTCGGTTCCGACGGCATTCGAGACGCGTGGTCGCCGATGGGTAATGGCGACATGCTGGAACGGGCAATGTTGCTGGCGTTTCGTTTTGATCTGGGCAAGGACGATGAACTGGCGGCGGCGTTCGACGCGGCGACGGTCAACGGTGCGCGCGCATTGGGGATCGAGGATTACGGCTTAGCCATCGGTCGGCCGGCGGATTTTTTGCTGATGCCGGTCGAAACCCTCGGTGAAGCAGTAGTTTCGCGCCCTGTGCGTCAGGTCTATCGCGGTGGCGAATTGATCGCGAGCGGCGGTCGTTTGCTGGGCAGCCGTCTGTGAAACGGATCGGTCTGAAGGCTGGTTGCGTGGTCGGTTTCGACGGCACGCAACATGTACTGTGGCGCGACGGCGAAGTGGTGTTCGCCGGTTCACGGATCGAGTTTGTCGGGCGCGGATACCAAGGGCCGGTGGATCAGTGGATCGACTACGGCAATGCGCTGATCGGACCCGGTTTCATCGACCTGGATGCCCTCGGCGATCTCGACTCCACCGTGCTGACTCTGGACAACGGCGACGAACGCGCGATGGGCCGGATGTGGTCGGCGGAGTATCTGGCGGCCGGCCCGCGTGAGTCGTTCAGCCCCGAAGAAGAGGTCTTCAAGTACCGCTACGCCTTCACCCAGTTGATCCGCAACGGCATTACCACGGCCATGCCGATCACTTCGATGTACTACCGCGAATGGGCGGAGACCTACGACGAGTTTGCCGCTGTCGCCGACGTCGCGGGCGAATTGGGCCTGCGTACCTATCTCGGCCCCTGCTACATGAGCGGCATGAGTTACTGGCGCGCCGACGGCACCCTCGCCCATCACTGGGATGAGGCTCGGGGCCTGGCGGGACTGGATGCGGCCGAACGGTTTTTCAAGGATTTCGATGGCGCCCACGCCGGGTTGATTCGCGGTGCGCTGCTGCCGGATCGCATCCAGACCTGCACCCCGGCGCTGCTCCAACGCACGTCCGCCTTGAGTCGTGAACTGAACGCACCGATGCGTCTGCATTGCTGTCAGGCGCCCGGCGAAGTAGCGATGGTCGAACAGTTGCGCGGCACCACGCCGCTGGGCTGGTTGCAGCGGTTGGATTTGCTCAACCCGCGCAGCCTGTTGCCCCACGGCATTTACACCTCGGGAGATGACGACTTGCAACGGGTCATCGACGGCGGCGCCAGTCTGGTGCACTGCCCGCTGGTGTTCGCCCGTGACGGCGAGGCGCTGAATTCGTTCGGCCGCTATCGCGCCAAAGGCATCAACTTCGCCCTCGGCACCGACACCTGGCCGGCGGATTTGCTGGCCAATATGCGCCACGGTCTGAACATCGCCCGGTTGATGGAGGGTGGATCGGCGCTGACCAGCAGCCTCGACCTGTACAACGCCGCGACCCTCGGCGGCGCCAAGGCGTTGGGCCGTGACGACCTCGGTCGCCTGGCCCCCGGCGCCAAAGCGGATATCACCGTGTTCAACCTGCGCGGCCTGCACCTGGGCCCGCTGTTCGATCCACTGAAAAACCTGCTGCTGGCCGGGCGCGGCGACGACTGCCTAGCCAGTTACATCGACGGTCGCTGCGTGATGCACGACGGTCAGGTCAACGGCGTCGACTACCCCACTCTGCAACGCCAGGCCCAGCGCCAATACGAAAAACTGATGCGCAGCCACAGCGACCGGGCCTTTGGCCGACCGGACTGGAAAAAGCTGTTCCAGCCGGCCATTGCGTTCGCCGACGCCTACAGCGCCGAAGCGCCGTTGAGCGCCATCGATCCACTTCTTTAGAGAACACTGCCATGCACAGCTTCGATTTCAGCCAACTGAGCCCACGGGAAAAGTACAAGATTCTGATCGGCAGCGTGGTGCCGCGCCCGATTGCACTGGTCACCACCATCGACGGCGAAGGCCGGGTCAATGCCGCGCCGTTCAGTTTCTTCAATGCGCTGTCGGCGGATCCGCCCATTCTCGCGCTCGGCGTGGAGAACTACGACGACCAGAGCCCGAAGGACACCACGCGCAATATCCAGATGAATCAGGAGTTCACCGTCAACATCGTCAGTGACGCCTTGGTGGAGGCCATGAACGTCTGCGCCGTGCCGTTCGCGCCGGGCTTCGATGAGTTGACCGCAGCGGGCCTGACAGCGATCCCCGGCACCTCGGTCAAATGCCCGCGAATCGGCGAAGCACCCGTGGCGCTGGAATGTCGGCGGATGATGGCGCTGAACATCGGTCAGTCGCGGGAGATCATTTTTGGCGAGGTGTTGATGGCGCATGTGCGCGACGAGTTGATCGACCCGAAAACCCTGTACATCGATCAATTGGGGCTGGATGCGATCGGGCGCATGGGCGGGCATGGTTATGCACGGACCCGAGACTACTTCGACCTGCCGACCCGCTCGTTGCAAGCGTGGACGGAGGCGCCGGGGGGTGGCGAGCGGTTCTGGCCACAGCGCTGATCAGTGGAAGTCGCGGCTCTGTACGCGGATGCCGTTAAGCAGCGGAGTCAGATCGCTCAGGCGTCCGGCAATCAGGTGCCGCACCTCGCCTTCCCGCTCCCAGCGGCCATCGACCTTGAGCAGTTGCGAGCCCACCAGCACCTGGCGCTGGCGCTCGGCCAGATCGCGCCAGACCACTACGTTGACGTTGCCGAACTCGTCTTCCAGGGTCACGAAGGTCACGCCACTGGCAGTGCCCGGCCGCTGACGCCCGGTCACCAGCCCCGCCACGCTGACCGGCCGGCCGTGTTCGACCTCCAGCAACTCCCGGGAACTGCGGCAGCGCCGCGCCCGCAACTCGTTGCGCAACAGCGTCAGCGGGTGCGGCCCCAGCGTGGTGCCAAGGGTGGCGTAGTCGGTGAACAGGTCTTCGCTGACACTCGGCGTCGGCAGCAACACATCCGGTTCCTCCTGACTCGGCAACCCGGCAAACAGCCCGAGCTGTTTCTGCACCCCGGCCACTTCCCAGCGTGCCCGATGGCGGTGACCGGCCAGGCCGCGCAACGCCCCGGCATCCGCCAGCAGCGCCTGGGCCCGACTGTCGAGCCCGGCCCGTTCGCCCAGGTCGGCGACATCGGCAAACGCCCCCCTCGCCCGAGCCTTTTCAATGCTCCGGGCATCCTCCTCGCGAAAGCCCTTGATCATCCGCAGGCCCATGCGGATGGCCGGTTGCTCGCCGGCAATCGGCTCAAGGCTGCAATCCCAGTCACTGGCGCGTACATCCACCGGGCGGATCTGCAAATGATGCCGGCGCGCATCCTGAAGAATCTGATCCGGGCTGTAGAAACCCATCGGCCAGCTGTTGATCAGCGCACAGGCGAACGCCGCCGGTTCATGGCACTTGAGCCAGCAACTGGCATAGGTCAGCAAGGCAAAACTGGCGGCGTGGGACTCGGGGAAACCGTAACTGCCGAAGCCCTTGATCTGCTCGAAGATCTGCGCGGCGAATTCCGGGCTGTAGCCGTTTTTCTTCATGCCGGCGGCCAGCCGTTCCTTGTGCGGTTCCAGCCCGCCGTGGCGTTTCCACGCCGCCATGGAGCGGCGCAACTGGTCAGCCTCGCCGGGGCTGTAGTCGGCGGCAACGATGGCGATCTGCATCACCTGCTCCTGAAACAGCGGCACCCCGAGGGTGCGCTTGAGCACCACTTCCAGCTCCGGTGACGGATAGGTTTCCTCTTCCTCCTGATTCCGACGGCGCAGGTACGGATGAACCATCCCGCCCTGTATCGGCCCCGGCCGGACGATGGCCACCTCGATCACCAGGTCATAGAAGGTTTGCGGGCGCAGACGCGGCAGCATCGACATCTGCGCCCGGGACTCGATCTGGAACACGCCGATGGTATCGGCGCGGCTGATCATGTCGTAGGTCGGGCGATCCTCAGGCGGGATGGTGGCCAGGCTCAGGTCCTGATGGCGATGGCGGCGCAGCAGGTCGAAACAGCGGCGGATCGCGCTGAGCATGCCGAGGGCGAGGATATCCACCTTGAGCAGCCCGACCGCATCGAGGTCATCCTTGTCCCACTGGATGATGGTGCGGTCGGCCATGGCGGCGTTTTCCACCGGCACCAGAGTGTCCAGCGGTTGCTCGGATATCACGAAACCGCCGGGGTGCTGCGACAGGTGCCGGGGGAAGCCGATCAGTTGCCCGGTCAGGCTCAGCACCCGGTGCAGCAGCGGACTTTCGGGGTCGAAACCGCCCTCGCGCAGGCGCTCCACGGGTGGGGTTTCATCGCTCCAGTGACCGCAACAGTCGGCCAGCGCATTGATCTGGTCCGGCGGCAAGCCCAGCGCCTTGGCCACATCGCGGATCGCACCGGAAGCGTGATACGTGCTGACCACCGCGGTCAGCGCCGCACGACGGCGGCCATAACGACGGAACACGTATTGCAGGACTTCTTCCCGGCGTTCGTGCTCGAAATCGACGTCGATGTCCGGCGGCTCGTTGCGCTCCCTCGACATGAAACGCTCGAACAGCAGCGTGGTGCGGTCCGGGTCGATCTCGGTGATGCCCAGGGCAAAACACACCGCCGAGTTGGCCGCCGAACCCCGGCCCTGACAGAGAATTTTCTGCTCACGGGCGAAGCGCACCACGTCGTGCACGGTGAGGAAGTAGCTTTCGTAGCCGAGTTCGGCAATCAGCTCCAGCTCATCGTCGATCTGCTTGAGCACCTTGGGCTGTGCGCCTTTCGGCCAGCGCCAGGCGATGCCTTGTTCGGTCAGGTGGCGCAGCCAGGAACTGGCGCTGTGTTCCTCGGGCACCAGCTCTTTGGGGTATTGATAGCGCAACTCGCCCAGATCGAAGGTGCAGCGGCGGGCCAGCTTTAGCGATTCGTCCAGCAAGGTCTGTGGATACAGCTCGCGCAATACATCGAGGCTGCGCAAATGCCGCTCGCCGTTGGGGTGCAGGCGCAATCCGGCCTCGGCCACCGGGACGTGATGGCGGATCGCGGTCATGGTGTCCTGCAAGGCTCGCCGGCCACGGGCATGCATGTGCACATCGCCGCTGGCCACGGCTGGAATTTGCAGCTCATCCGCCAGACTCAACAGTGCGGCAAGCCGTTGCTGATCGTTCTGCCCACGATGCAACTGCACCGCCAGCCACAGCCGCTCGCCGAACGTCTGTTTCAGCCAGCGCCCCTCTTCCACCTCATCGACCGCCTCCGGCACCCACAGCACCAGCAATCCCGGCAACGGCTCGCTGAAGTCCTCGCGCAGTATTTGATACTGGCCTTTTTGGGTACGCCGTCGAGCCTGGGTGATCAAGCCGCACAGGGCCTGATAACCCTCGATGTTCTCCACCAGCAACACCAGTTTCGGGCCGTTCTCGATACGGATTTCGCTGCCGATGATCAGCGGCAACTCCACTGACTTGGCTGCCTGCCAGGCACGGACGATCCCGGCGAGGGTGCATTCATCGGTAATCGCCAGCGCCTGATAGCCGTGCTTTTTCGCGCGCTGAAACAGTTCCAGCGCACTGGACGCGCCGCGCTGGAAACTGAAATTCGACAGGCAGTGCAGCTCGGCATAACCCTGGTTCATGCGAACCAGCCCTGCAGCCACAACGGACCGACCTCACCCACTGCCCGGTACGCCCAGCCTTGCTGGCCTGCGCGGTTCTGGATCAGGTAATAGTCGCGGCGCACGTCGTCACCGTCCCACCAGCCGGACTCGATGCGCTCCGGACCCATGAGGATGCGCGCCGAACCTTCGGGCACCGACTGCGGCTCGCCCAATAACCAACCCGGACGCTGCACGCACGGCAATGCAGGGCAACGCTGCTTGTCGTCGGCGTTCTGCCACGCGCACTCCGGGCGATGATCGGCCTGAAAGCGCAGGCCCTGCACCGCCTCATCCCCCAGCCGTGCGCGCAGGCGTTCGCGCAGTTGCTCCCAGGGCAAGGTCTGCTGCGGGCGGTCGTCGAACAGTTCCTGAAACTGCGGCACGAAACTCGGCAGATCCTCGGCGCGCAGACGAAAGCCGCGCACCGGGGCTTCGACCTGCACCTGCTCCAGTCGACCACGGGCCAGTTCAAAGAGCATCGCCGGATCGCGTTCGGCGCTGAGCAGGCCGACCTTGATCAATGTGTCCGGCAACCCGGCGTGTTCCAGATGCAGATCGAAGCGCTGCACGCCGCTGTCGCGGCCGCACAAAAACGCCGCCAGATCGGACGTCAGGCGGCGCAAGGGGAACAGCAGCGCCTGATGGGACTGCACGTCGAAATTGAGTTCGATGCGCACGTCGAAACGATCCGGCGGCAGGTAGAACGCCAGCGCCAGCGGCCGTGCGCCGAACAGCGTGTCCAGGTGTTTGAGCATCGGTGCCTCGAAACGCCGGGCCAGGGCCTGACGCGGCAGGTTCTGCACCTGATGGAGGTTGCGCAGGCCCATGCGCGACAGCGCCGTGGCCACGCTCGGTTCAAGCCCGATGCGGTCGACCGGCAATTGTCCGAGGTGATGGCGCAGGGCCTCACCGTCGGGCACCACCAGTCCGTCATAGGCGTTGGCCAACACCCGCGCCGCCACCGGGTTGGGCGCGGCGACGATGCGGTGACGAAAGCCCAGCTCGGTCAACTCCGTGCGCAACCGCGCCTCGAACTGCACCCAGGAACCGAACAGCCCGAGGCTCGATTCGATCTCGAACACCACGGTGCGCGGATAATGCACGCTGACCTGGGCGCTGAAACGATAGGCCCAGGCGGCGAGAAACTGCTGCCAGTGCTCGACCTCGGCCACGTCGTAATCGACGGTGGTGAACCCTTTGCTCATGGCCTGCGCGGCGGTCATCGATTGCCCGGGACGCAAGCCCAGTGCCCGCGCCGCCGGGTTGATCGCTTGCAGCACCCGGCGCTGGGCCGGGCCGCTGAGCAGCGCCAACGGTTGCTCGGGATCGGGGCGCTGACGCAGCACGGCGTCGAGGGCCAATTGCGGGAACAGAATGCAAACCCAGCGCATGGCGACCTCAATGCCCCACGGTGAAGGCAATCGGTGCGCTGCGCGCCAGTCCGCCCCGGCACTTGAGCACGCGCAATTGCGCCGGGCGGGCATCGATGGCGATGCGCAGCGCGGCCGGCGACGGGTTGACCGCTTCGCTCAAGGGGCGCCACGCGAACGCCAGGGTCTGGCCGGTTTCCGCCGCCACCTGCAAACGGCGCAAGGCGCGGTCATCGGCCTTGTGCGGCCAGCACAGCACCGCGCCGCAACTGCCCGAGCGCAGGCATTGTTCTGCCGCCCACAACGCATCGCGTTCGCTGGCCTGGATCACCGACAACTGCCGCAGATCGACCCCGGCATTGGCCCACGCCTGCGGGTACGGCACGAACGGCGGCGCCACCAGCACAATGCGCTCGCCCGCCGCCGACAGCCGCGCCAGCGTCGGCCACACCAATTGCAATTCGCCGACACCGGGCCCGGCCAGCAGGATTTCGCTCAGCGCCGCTTCTGGCCAGCCGCCACTGGGCAACGCTGCGTCCAGCGCCGCGTGCCCGGTGGGTTGCGGGCTGGCGGCGGGTGGCGCAGGCCGGCCCTTCCAGACCTGGCCGCCATTGAACAGCGTATCCAGCGCAACGACGGCACCCATCAGCCTTGCCTCACCAGACCGCAGAACACCCCTTCGATAGCCAGGTCCTGATCGGCCCGCACCACAATCGGCTGGTACGCCGGGTTGCGCGGCAACAGGCGAACCTCATCGCCGACCCGCTCGAAGCGTTTGATCGTGACCTCACCGTCGAGTCGCGCCACCACGATCTGGCCATTGAGCGCTTCGGGGTTGCGTCGCACGCCGACCAGGTCGCCGTCGAAAATGCCGTCCTCGATCATCGAATCGCCCTGCACCCGCAGCATGTAGTCGGGCGTGCGGGAGAACAGCGCGGGATCGAGCATCAGCCGATTGTGCAGGTCGGCATCGGCACCGATGGGCGCACCAGCGGCCACCCGGCCGAGCACCGGGACTTCGAGCAGTTCCGGCCGCGCCGGCTGCCCGAGCAGGCGAATGCCCCGGGCCTGATGCGGGTTGACCTCGATAAACCCGGCTTCGGTGAGCGCCAGCACATGCTTGCGCGCCACGCTGCGGGAGGCAAAACCAAAAGCCTCGCTGATTTCAGCGAGGCTTGGGGGCTGACCGTGTTCGGCGATGCGTTCGCGGATAAAGGTCAGGATGGCGGTACGGCGGGGAGTCAGAGTCGTCATGGAGTACATTTGTACTCTTGTGGGATTTTCCTGACAAGCACCGCCAGTCAGCTCAAACCGCGCTCCGCGAGAAACCCCGCGATGTAATCAATGAACGCCACAACCTTGGCCGTCGCCCGTCGATGGCTCGGGTACACCGCCAGAATATGTGGCCCGAAGCTGTCCGGGTCGATCTCGTAATCGGCCATGACCCGCACCAGTCGCCCGTCGGCGATGTACGGCGCGGCACTCCACAGCGGCGTGTGCAGCAGGCCACGCCCGGCCAGGGCGCTGGCCAGCAGCAGGTCGTAATTGTCACTGCGCAACAGCGGCGCCGTCGGTTGCGCCAGGCTCAGGCGCTGGCCGTCGCGCTCGGCCCACCAGAATTCGCGGCTGAGCAACGGATGCCGGTACAGCAGCCATTCATGCTGATCGAGGGTTTGCGGCGTCACCGGCAAGCCCTTGCGCGCCAGGTATTCGGGGCTGCCGCACAGCGCCAGGCGATTGCTGCCGACCACCCGGGCGATCAACCCCGGCAAATCATCGTGCCCTTCACGCAACGCCAGGTCGTAACCGCTTTCCAGCAGATTGACGAATTCGTCGCACAAATCCACTTGCAGGCTGATCTGCGGGTATTGCTGCAAAAAGCCGTCACACACCTGATCAAGAAACGCCCGCCCGTAGGCCAGCGGTGCGGTGATTTTCAGGCTGCCGCGCAGGCCATGCTGCAACTGCTCGATTTCTTCGCTGGCCTCGTCCAGCCGTTGCAGCACCTGGCGTGCGGTTTCCAGATACAGCCGGCCGATTTCGGTCAGCAGAATCCGCCGCGTGCTGCGCTCGAACAGCCGCGCCCCAAGTTCGGATTCCAGATGATTGACCGCTTTGGTCAGGGCCGACGGGGTCTTGCCCAGTTGCTCGGCAGCGCGGCTGAAACTGCCGAGCTGCGCGGTGACCACGAACATTTTCAGTGCACCCAGCTTGTCCATGCTTTTTCCATTCAGGCAAAAACGTTTTTCGTGAGGGAGGCGTTCTGTCGGGCGTTGGCAGCCACTAATCTGGCCATCAGACGCAATAACAAGGAAATGTTCAATGAAAAGATTCATCCCGCATTTCACAAAAAATCTGCTGATCGCCGCTATGAGTTTTGCCTCGATGGAAGCCATGGCCGCCACCGATCTGGTGCTGCTCAATGGCAAGATTTTCACCGCCGACCGCGCTCAACCGAAGGTTCAGGCGCTGGCCGTGGAGAACGGCAAGGTGCTGAAAGTCGGCAGCGACGCGCAGATCAAGGCCTTGATCGAGCCCGGCACCCAGGTCATCGACCTGAAAGGTCAGGCGGTGATGCCCGGCCTGATCGACAGCCATTCCCACGCGATTTTCGGCGGACTGGAAATGGTCTCGGCCAACATGGAAGACGACGTGGTCAGTCTGGATGAACTGGAAAAACGCCTGCGCGGCTGGCGTGACGACGGCAAGGCCCGCCATGGCGACGTATTAAGCGTGGCCGGCATGAGTTCGGCGTATTGGGCCAAGGCTGAAGCGCTGGGCAAAATCTTCAATAACGGCGAATGGGCCGACGTGCCAGTGGTGTTCACCGGCAGCGATCACCACACCGCTTGGGCCAACAATGTGATGCTCAAACGTGCGGGCATCGACGCCGGACTGCTGAAAACCCTGCCGGACGCGGAAAAAGACACCCTCGGCAAACTGGCCAACGGTGAGCCGAACGGCTTTGTGGTCGATGCCGGTTGGGATCGGGTCGCCTCGAAAATGCCGGTGCCGAGCCCGGCCGACATGCTCAAGGCTGCGCAATCGGCGGTGCACTTCAATAACAGCCTCGGCATCACCGCGTGGATGGACCCCGCCGCCAACGCCGCACCGGGCGAGCCGGTGTTCGCCCTCAAGCCCACCGAGAAAACCGTCGGCGTGCTGCCGGCCTACAAGGCCCTGTCGGAAAGCGGCGGCATGACTGCCCACGTCGCCGCACTGCTGGTGGCCAATCCGAAAAGCGTCCCGGCCGATCTCGACACCCTCGACAAGGTGCGCCGGCAGTTTCAGGGCATTCCCAACCTGACGCTGCCGGGGATCAAGATCTTCGCCGACGGCGTGATCGAGTACCCGGCCCAGAGCGCGGCGATGATCGATCCCTACAGCAACTCGCACAAACAGGGCGAATTGCTGATCGATCCGCAGCATTTCGGCGAACTGGTCAGTGCCATCGACCAGCGCGGCTGGCTGGTGCACATCCACGCCATCGGCGACCGCGCGGTGCGCGAATCGCTGAACGGCATCGCCCAGGCGCGCAAGGACCGGCAAAGCGGCGTAACGCACTCGATCACCCACCTGCAAATGGTCAACCCGAAGGAGTTCGCCCGCTTCAAGCCGCTGAACGTGATTGCCTCGATGCAACTGCTGTGGGCCAGCGCCGACGACTACACCACCGACATGATCAAGCCTTACGTCAGCGCCCTCGCCTTTCGCTATCAATACCCGGCGCATTCGCTGCTCAAACAGGGCGCGACGATTGCCGGCGCCAGCGACTGGCCGGTGTCCTCGCCGAACCCGTGGAACGCCATGGCCCAGGCCATCACCCGCACCGGGCCGCTGGGCGTGCTCAACGCCGACGAACGCCTGGACCGTGAAACCATGTTCTACGCCTACACCGCCAACGCGGCGCGGACCATCGGCCTGGAACAACAGATCGGCTCGCTGAGCCCCGGCAAACAGGCCGATTTCATCGTGCTCGATCGCGACGTGTTCAGCGTCGACGACAAGGCCCTGCATGACACCCAGGTCCTGCAAACCTGGTTCGCCGGCCGTCAGGTCTACGCCCCTACCCTCCAATAACAATCGCCGTATCCGCTGCCCGACCCCGCGCCAGCCGCCGGGGTCCGGCGCAGCCTTGCCCGCTTCCTGCCCATAACAACCACAACAACGGGACTTCACATGAAAGCCTTGCCCCTGCTCGCCCTCACTTCCTTGAGCCTGCTGCCTTTGAGCAGCCACGCAATTGCCCTGAACGATGATTTCGCGGTGCTGGTCGATCTGACCCTGGCCAGCGATTACCGCACCCGCGGCATCTCCCAGACCCAGAACGACCCGGCGGTGCAGGCCGGGCTGACCCTGGCCCACAGCAGCGGCCTGTACCTCGGCGCATGGAGTTCGAACGTCGATTTCGGTGGCGGCCTGAAAACCCGTCAGGAGGTCGATTACTACGCCGGCTGGCTGTGGCAGGCCACCGAGGCCGTGAGCCTGGATCTGGGCTACATCAAATACGCGTATCCCAAGGAGAGCCAGTTCAACCAGAGCGAGGTGTACTCGATTCTCAGCGCCTACGGCATGAAACTCGCGGCCTATTACTCCAGTGACGCGCCGGGCATCGACAGCAAACAGAGCTCGCTCTACAGCTACATCGGTTACGAAACCGAATTGCCGTTGGATTCCGGGCTGAAGCTGCGCTACGGCAACATGGACTTCAAGGATCCGCACATGTACTCGGGCTCCGGCCACAGCGAAGAGTCCTACCGGGAGTGGGAAGTCAAACTGACCCATAACCTGGCCGGCGTGGTGCTGGGCCTGAGCTACATCGACACCGACCTGTCGCAGAGCCAATGCCTGAGCAACTGGGGCTTCAAGGACGTGTGCACGGCGACGGTCGTCGCCAGCATCAGCAAATCCTTCTGAACCTCCGCAGTTCTCCGTGGGAGCCGGCCTGCTGGCGCCCACGTTTTTTTGCACTTACCGTGATTTTGTTACCGGATGTTTACGGAATTTTTACCAATGCTCTTCTACAGTTACGCGCGTAACCGTATGGGTTTTCGACTGACGTAGAGGAAAGTATCGAAATGGCTTTGGGCAAAGGACTGCGTTTACCGTCCATCACTCCGACCCGCCTGGTGCTGCTGTTTTCGCTGGCACTGGTGGCGCTGTACAACCTGGCGACCTGGAAGGCGCTGGGAACATTGATCACTCTGCAAGGCGCACAGAAACTGGCGTTTTTCGCGTCCTTCGGGCTGTTTCTGTGGGCGGCGATCACCCTGTTACTGACCCTGGTGTCGTTTCGCTGGACGCTGAAACCGGCGTTGACCCTGGTGGCCCTGCTCTCGGCCTGCGCGGCGTACTTCATGAACGAGTACGGGATCACCATCGACACGGTGATGATCCAGAACGTGTTCGAAACCAATCCCGGGGAAGCCGCGGCGCTGTTCAGCGGCAAACTGCTGGCTTACGTGCTGTTGCTCGGTATGTTGCCGGCCGTGCTGATCTGGCGCTGGCCGGTGGTTTATCGGCCGTTCTTTCGGGGCTTGCTGAACAAGGTGCTGGTGATTGTGTCCTGCGTGCTGGTGATCGGCGCATCGGTGGGCGCGTTCTATTCGACCTACGCGCCGATCTTTCGCGAGGAAGACAAGCTCACCCACTTCATCAACCCGACCAACTACATCTACGCGATCAGCAAATACACCAAGCAGCGGCTGGGGATCAAAAAGCATTTTGTGGTGCAGGCCATCGGCGAAGACGCGGTGATGAGCGCCAAGGCGGCCTCCCGCGAGAAGAAATCGCTGATGGTGCTCGTGGTCGGCGAAACCGCACGGGCCGACCATTTCTCGCTCAACGGCTATGAGCGTGAGACCAACCCCGAGCTGAGCAAACTCGACATCCTCAATTTCACCCAGGTGCATTCCTGCGGCACTTCGACGGCGGTGTCGGTGCCGTGCATGTTCTCGATGTTCCCGCGCGAGGACTACAGCGACAAGAAAGGCAAAACCTACGAAGGCCTGCTGGACATCCTGCAACGGGCCGGCGTGCAGGTGTTGTGGCTGGACAACAACAGCGACTGCAAGGGTACCTGCCTGCGCGTGCCGAACCGCGACATCGCGAAAAACCAGCCGGGGCCGTTCTGCGACGGCAACAACTGCCTCGACGAAGCGCTGCTGGCCGACCTGCAAAGCTACATCGACAGCCTCAAGGGCAACGCGATCATCGTCCTGCACGCCGACGGCAGCCACGGCCCGGAATATTACGAGCGCTATCCCAAGGACATGGAGCGTTTCAAACCGATCTGCCACACCAACCAGCTGGGCAGTTGCAGCCGTGACGAACTGGTCAACGTCTACGACAACACGATCCTCTACACCGACCATTTCCTGGCCAAGGTGATCGAGCTGCTCAAGCGCAATCAGGACCATCTCGATACGTCGATGCTGTACGTGTCCGACCATGGCGAATCGCTGGGCGAGAACGGCCTGTACCTGCACGCCGCGCCTTATGCGCTGGCGCCGGAAGCCCAGACCCATGTGCCGATGGTGATGTGGTTCGGCAACAACACCCTGGCGCAACTGGGCATCGACCGAGGCTGCCTGCAAGGTAAAAGCAGCCAGCCGGATCTGAGCCATGACAACCTGTTCCATTCGGTGCTGGGGTTGTTCGAGGTCAGGACGTCGCTGTATCAGCCGGGGCTGGATATTTTCCATGGCTGTCGGCCGGCGATGACGGCGGGACAGTGATCCCCTCCAGCTGCGCCAGATAGGCCCACGGGTAAATCCCGCGCTGATGGCCATCGCTGAACACCAGTTGCAGGCCGTAGCCCTGAGCGTTCAATTCGATGACCCGCACACGCGGGTCAACCATTGGCGGCGAGCCCCGCAGGCGAAACGCCCGGCATTGCGAGCACGGGCACTGGCGGCGCAGTTCGGCATGGTCGAGCAGTTGCTCGCGGCCATCCGGCCAGTTCAGCCGTAACCGGTGTTCGCTTTGGGAATTACCGACCGACAGCGGATTCATTGCAGCTGACTCAAGGCAATCCGCACGGCTTTGCGCACTTCCGGGTCGCCGTCGTCCTGCGCGGCCTGCAACGCGGCCACGGCCCCGCGATCGTTCAGTTCGCCGAGGGCCAGCGCGGCTTCCTTGCGCAGGTTGCTGATGCGATGGCCGAGGGTGTCGATCAACGCGTCGAGGGCCGCGACGTACTTGAGGCGCCCGAGGCTGCGGGTGGCGCGCAGGCGTACCTGCCAGTAGTCGTCGGCCAAGGCTTCGATCAGCGCCGGCCCGGCGTCGGTATGGCCGACCTTGCCAAGGGTGGTCGCGGCTTCTTCGCGTACTTGCCAGGCCTGGTCCTGCAAGGCTTGACGCAACGCGGGCAGCACTTCGGCGTCACTTGCCAAACCCAGGGCGCCGGTGGCGGCGCGGCGTACTTCGGTGTCCGGGTCATCACTCGCCAGGCGGGCCAGTGCCGGCAACGCGTCGAGTTGCTTGAGCCAGCCGAGCACGCCGACGGCTTCGCGGCGCACACTGGCATCGGCATCGTTCAGCGCCTGAATCGCGGTCGGCGCAGCGCCGGGGAAACGCAACTCGCGCAAGGCCCGGAACGCGGCAATCCGCACGCCGGTTTCGGCATGGGCGGTCCACGGCAGAATCACCCTGCCCGCCGCTTCGGTCTTGAGCAGGCTCAGGCTCTGCGCCGCAGCGGCTTGCACCGCCGGCGACGGATCCGTCAGCGCCTGGCACAGCGCTTCAACCACCGGCTCGTCTTCCCAGGCCTCCAGCAGGCGCGCCGCTTCGGCACGCACTTCTTCGGCGGGGTCTTCGGCCAGACGCTCGACCAGCCAGAGCAGACCGTCCGGCTCTTCGAGGTCGGCCAGATCGATCAGGGCAATCCGCCGTACACCGGCGTCATCAGCGGTCAGGCGCGGTTGCAGGGCGAGAATGGCGTCGTTATCGGTCACAGCAAAAAATGAGGTCACAGGGCAAATCTCGGCAAGGAGTTTTCAGGAGGCAAACCGAGCGGATTGAGGCGCGGCAGCGGTCGGTCGTTGTCGTGGCGCAGCAGGTCGAGGCAGTGGCGCTTGAGGCGCGAGAATTCGTGACTGGTCACCAGTTCGGTGGTGCGTGGCCGGGGGAAATCCAGGCGCAAGTCTTCGATGATCCGCCCCGGCCGCGCGCTCATCACCAGCAAGCGATCGGCGAGGAACAGCGCTTCGTCGATGTCATGGGTGACGAACACCACGGTGGTGCGAATCCGCGTCCAGATGTCCAGCAGCAGTTCCTGCATGTTCAGTCGGGTCAGCGCGTCCAGTGCGCCGAAGGGCTCGTCCATCAGCAACAGCCGGGGGCGATTGACCAGCACCCGGGCGATTTCCACCCGTTGCTGCATGCCGCCGGAAAGTTGATCCGGCCAGCGTTCGGCGAAGCCTTCGAGGCCGACCAGTTTGAGGATGTCGTCGGCGGCGCGATGGCGCTCGGCTTTGCCGATGCCGCGCATCTTCAGGCCGAAGGCAACGTTGTCGCGCACCGTGCGCCACGGGAACAGCGTGTGATGCTGAAACACCATGCCGCGCTGTGGCGACGGGCCGGACACTTCGGCGCCATCGACTTTCAACTGCCCGCCATGGGGTTGCAGATGCCCGGCCAGCGCACCGAGCAAGGTCGACTTGCCGCAACCGGAGGGGCCGAGAATGCACACGAACTGGCCCGGTTCGATTTGGCAGTCCAGCCCCTGCACCGCTTCAAACGCTTGCCGGCCTTCGCCGAGGACGATGGATAACTGGCGGATGTCGATCCGCCCTTCCGGAGTTTGCATCACGCTCATCAGGCTTTTCCTCGTGGTCGATGCCAGGGCGTGAACAGCCCGCCCAGGCGTTTGATCAGCAGGCTGCTGCCCATGCCCAACACGCCGATCAGCAACATGCCGACCACGATGTCGGCGTAGTTCTGGATGGTGTAGGACTCCCAGGTGTAGTAACCGATGCCGAACTGACCGGAGATCATTTCGGCGGTCACCAGACAGAACCACGAGGTGCCCATGCCGATGGCGAGCCCGGTGATGATGCTCGGTGCGGCACCCGGCAGGATCACTTCCAGCAGAATCGCCCGACGCCCGGCCCCGAGGCTTTTGGCCGAGGCGATCAGCCGCGGGTCGACGCCTTCGACGCCGTGCACGGTGTTGAGCAGGATCGGGAACAGTGCGCCGGTGAAGGTGATGAAGACCATCGACAGTTCCGACGACGGGAACATCAGGATGGCCAGTGGAATCCAGGCCACGGCGGGGATTGGGCGCAGTACTTCCAGCGGTGGCAGCAGCAGGTCTTCGGCCCATTTCGAACGGCCGATGGCCAGGCCCAGGGCGATGCCGATCACCAGCGCCGCGAGGTAGCCGGCGAAGACCCGGCCAAGGCTGGCGCTCAGGTGCTGGATGAGCTTGCCGGAGTCGCCGAGGCCGAGCGCGGCTTCGATCACGGCCAGCGGGGTCGGGACGTTGGCGAAGGTGACGAGGCCGAGGTTCCAGTGGTGACTGGCGGCTAGTTGCCAGAAGAGCAGGCAGAGGAGCAATGAGGCGGCTCTGGGGATCCAGCGTGAAAACATATATCACCTCTGATCGTTCCCACGCTCTGCGTGGGAATGCATCCCGTGACGCTCCGCGTCACATCCAAAGCGGACGCAGAGCGTCCATGGCGGCATTCCCACGCGGAGCGTGGGAACGATCTACGTTTGAGTTAACGGGTGGCAACCGCTTGGGTGGTGGCATCCGTGAAGTCGAGGACTTTCCCGCCCTGCGCCGAGGCAAATTGCTGCGCCTGCCCCTTGAGCAAAAACGCGCTGAGTCGCCCCTTCGCATCACTGGCAAACCACGCCTGCTCCGCCAACAACTTGATCCCGCTGTCACTCGCCTGCGCATACACCGCCCGGATGTTCTTGCCTTCCGATTTCAGGCCGGCCAGCGCGGTGAACGCCTCTTCAGCCGAGGCATACCGCCGGACCTTGTCCTCACCGCGCACCCAGATTTCCGCAACATGACTGAAATCCGAAATGGCTTTCCCGGTCAGCGCATCGACCGACTTCAACGGCGTCTGCGCGTAGTTGGCCAGTTGCGCCGTGTAATCCAGATTCGAAGCCTTGAACGCCGCGCGGATGTACTGATCGTCGATAAAGGTGTTCAGGTCGAGCCCGCGATCAGCCTTTTTCAGCAACTTCAGCGTATCGATGGCCGTGCCCACGGCCTGGCGATATTCCGGTTTCCAGCTCAGGTCGCGGGTCTGCACGCCGAGCGGGCCGTGGAACAGGTAGTTGACCTCGGCATCGACGCCGGTGACCTTGGCGATCAGTTCGCTGTATTTCTCCGGTTCGGCAGCCAGCAGTTGATTGGCCTCGATGCTCGCGCGCAGGTAGGCGACGACGATTTCCGGGTATTTCTTCGCGTAGGCCTGATCGACCAGCGCACCGTGGAAGGTCGGCGCATTGGCCTGGGCGCCGTCGTAGATCTTGCGGGCGAAACCACGACTCGGGAACAGTTCGGCAAACGGCACGAAGTCGGCGTGGGCGTCGATCTTGCCGGCCTGCAACGCGGAGCCTGCGACCTCTGGCGGCTGGGCGATGATGTTCACGTCCTTGAGCGGATCCCAGCCCTGCTCCGCCACGGCGCGCAGCAACATGCCGTGGGCGGTGGAGGCGAACGGCACGGAGATGGTCTTGCCCTTGAGTTCGCTCAACGACTGCACGCCAGATGCGCTCGGCACCACGATGCCGTTGCCGCTGCCCTTGATGCTGCCCGACAGCACGCTGATGAACAGACTGTGTTTGCCGGCGGTTTCAAACGCCACGCCGTTGAACGCACCGGGGAAATCGGCCATGGCGCCGAAGTCGAGTTTGCCGGCGACCATCTCGTTGGTCAGCGGTGCGCCGCTGGTGAAGTTCTTCCATTGCACATCGTACCTGGCGTCCTTGTAGGCGCCGTCGTGAGGCAGGTATTTGTCGAGCAGGCCCAGTTCGCGAATCAACAGGCCGCCGGCGGCGCAATTGATGGTGGTGTCCTGAGTGCCGATGGCAATGCGGATGGTTTCGGCCGAGGCCGACAGGGTGAACGAAGCCAGTACCAGACCGGCGATTGCTGCACGCAACATGGTTGAATCCCCTCGAATCATTTATAGGATGTTCGTCTCCGCCGCGATCAGGGCGCGGTGGGAAACGAGGGGTGTGTTGAATCAGGCGTCCGGTGTTGCCGGATAGCGTTTCAGCGAAGCAGGTACGGGATTTCGACTTTCACCGCACCGGTCGGGCAGTCCTTTTCGCAAGGCATGCAGTACCAGCATTCATCGAAGGCCATGTAGGCCTTTTGCGTGGCCGGGTTGATCGCCAGCAGGTCCATCGGGCAGACATCGACGCACACGGTGCAGCCCTTTTCGGCGATGCATTTGTCCTCGTCCACGGTGACGGGGGCGTTGGAGCGGAAGAAGATTTCCTGGGCTTGGTAGGCCATGGTTCGGACTCTCTCTAGTGATGCCTCAAGCGGCGAATGCGCCGACCCGGAGGCGGTCGTAGGCCTGCATTTCCTCGGCATCGAGGGGGATGATGTAAGGCTCGACGGCTTTCTTGAAACTGGTCATGCGCCCGTCTTCGCCCTTCTTCAGGTGGCAGTGGCAGAACCATTCGCGGTCGTCCCGTTGCGGATGATCGACGCGGTAGTGGTACAGGCCCCAGCGACTTTCGGCGCGGAACAGCGAAGCGCGGGCGGCCATTTCGGCGCAGTCGCGAATCACGCTGGTTTCCATGGCGCGCATCAGTTCGTGGGCGTTGTTGGCCTTCATTTCGTCGAGATCGCGCTCGATGTCGCTGAAGCGTTGCAGGCCGATTTCCATCTTCTTGGTCACTTTCGGCGGTTGCAGGTAGTCGTTGACGAAGCGCCGCAGCTTGTACTCCACCTGGGCAGGCGGCAGACCGTGTTCGCGATCCAGCGGTGCATAGACCCGGGCCTTTTCCTTTTCGATCTGCTCGGCATCCAGCACGGAGAACTCGCGCCCGGCAACAAACTCCGCCGCGTTGTTGCCCGCGAACCAGCCGTAGGTGAACGCGCCAAGCATGTAGTTGTGCGGCACGGCGGCCATGTCACCGGCCGAGTACAAACCTTTCACCGAGGTTTCGGCGCGCTCGTTGACCCACACGCCGGACGCCGAGTGGCCGCTGCAAAAACCGATTTCCGAGATGTGCATCTCGACCATCTGCGTGCGGTAGTCGGTGCCGCGATTGGCGTGGAACTGGCCACGACTCGGACGTTCGTTGCTGTGGAGGATTTCCTCGATGTTCTGGATGGTTTCCTCGGCCAGGTGATCGAGCTTGAGGAACACCGGGCCGTTGCCGCTTTCCAGTTCCTGATGGAACTCCCACATCATCTGCCCGCTCCAGTAGTCGCACTCGATGAAGCGTTCGCCCTTGTTATTGGCGGTGTAGCCACCGAGCGGGCCGGTAACATAGGCGCAGGCCGGGCCGTTGTAGTCCTTGATCAGCGGGTTGATCTGGAAGCACTCGAGGTTCGCCAGTTCGGCCCCGGCGTGATACGCCATGGCGTAACCGTCGCCGGCGTTGGTCGGGTTTTCGTAGGTGCCCATCAGATAACCCGAGGACGGCAGACCGAGGCGCCCGGCAGCGCCACACGCGAGGATCACTGCCTTGGCCTTGATCACATGGAAGTCGGCAGTGCGGCAGTCGAACCCCATCACACCGTTGACGGCGCCCTCCTCGTCAGTCAGCAAACGGGTGCAGACCAGGCGGTTGGTGATGCTCACCCGCGCGCGCTTCAACTGGCGATACAGGACTTTTTTGATGTCGTGCCCTTCCGGCATCGGCAGCACGTAGGCGCCCATGTGGTGGACTTTCTTCACCGCGTAATCGCCGGTCTCGTCCTTCTCGAACTTCACGCCCCAGCGGTCGAGCTGCTCGATGGTTTCGAAACTGTGGGTGGCGTAGGCATAGACCGCTGCCTGATTGACGATGCCGTCGTTGGCGATGGTGATTTCCTTGGTGTACTGCTCGGGCGTCGAGTGGCCGGGAATGATTGCGTTGTTCAGGCCGTCCATGCCCATGCTGATCGCGCCGCTGCGCTTGACGTTGGCCTTGTCGACCAGCAGCACGCGCAGTTCCTTGTTCTTTTCCTTGGCCTTGATCGCGGCCATCGGGCCGGCAGTGCCGCCGCCGATCACGACGATGTCGTATTCCTGTTCGAGAGTATTGCGGGTCATGTTCAGGCCCCTTTTTGCCGGTCGATCCGCAGGCGGTATTGGAACGCATCGCCACGGTAGTAAAGGTGTTCGAAGTCCAGCGGCTGGCCGTGAGCGTCGTGGGTCAGACGCTCGATGCGCATGATCGGCGAGCCGGCCTCGACGTTCAGTGCCTGGGTCAGGTCGCTGTCGGCCAGCACCGCGTCGATGGCCAGATCGGCGTGGCCGAGGGCGATGCCGCAGTCGTTTTCGAGGATCAGGAAGATGTCGCGGGTGACCAGATCGGCCTTCTCCAGCCGCTCGCCGACGGCTTTGGGCAGGTAGGTGATTTCCAGCGAAATCGGCTCGCGGTTGATCAGCCGTACACGCTTTATCTGCGCGACGATTTCGCCTTCGGCGACCTGCAAACGCTCGGCAACCAGTTTATCGGCGGCGATGAATTTGAAGCTGCGCAGGCGGTTGATCACCTCGTAGCCACGGCCGGTCATGGACTCGGCGAGACCTTGCAGGGTGCTGACGTTTTGAAAGGTCTTGGGTTTGGCGACGAAGGTGCCTTTGCCGTGGATCTTGAAGATCAGCCCTTCTTTCTGCAGATCGCCCAGGGCCTGGCGCACGGTGATGCGGCTGACCTTGAACAGCGTTCCAAGCTCGCTTTCGGACGGCATCTGGCTGTCTTGCGGGTATTCGCCGTCGAGGATGCGGGCGCGCAGTACGTCGCGCAGTTGGGTGTGCAGCGGGACGCTGCCCAGGGAGAGAACGTTATCGGTCATCACGGGATCACTTGTCATAACGAGTTATGACGTGATCTTAGAGACGTTATGACAAGTTTGAGAAATATTGTTTGGGCATAACCTTAGATGCGCCTTCAGTGGCGCTTGAGGATCTGATCCATGACCCAATCAGTCTTCAGGGCCTCGGCGGCGATTGCCGGGTGCCGGGACTCACCGCGAATCTGCGCGTTCATACCGAGTACGTGATGCCACTGGATGTGTTCGTGATGGGGGATTTCCAGGCTGATGTGTTCGTCGGCATGCAGCTCGACCGGATGCTCGTCGAACACCGAAAAGCCGATCCGCCCTTGGCTGCCAATGATCTCGACCCGATCCTCACGGCGATCCGCAACAAAGTTCCAGCAACCCATGCCCAGTGCGCCCGAGGCGAATCGCCAACTGGCGCTGACCGCATCCTCCGCCGCGTACAACCCGGCCTGACGCGCGGTGAAACCGGCGACTTCGACGATGTCGCCAAGCAGGTACTGGAACAGGTCAAAACCATGGCTGGCCAGATCCGCGAAATACCCGCCCCCGGCCACCGCCGGATCGGTGCGCCAGTTGTCGCTGCCGTCCAGATCCTTGGGCGATGGTGCCTTGGTCAGCGTCCAGCTCAGATGCCGCACCTGGCCGATGCGGCCCTGCTCCAGCCACTGCCGAACCTCCTGGAAACGCGGTAACGAACGGCGGTAATAGGAGACGAACAGGTGCAGACCAACCTCGGCGAACGCCTGCTGCATCTCGCGGCTTTGCCCGGCATTGAGCGCCATGGGTTTCTCCACGCAGCAGTGCTTGCCGGCGGCGGCGACTTTCAGGCTGTAGGTGTGGTGGCTATCGGGTGGTGTGGCGATGTACACCGCGTCCACCTCGGGGTCGTTGATCAGGGCATCGACGTCGGTGTACGTCCGGGCGATGCCGTGGCGCGCGGCGTAATCGGTCACGGCTTCGAGGCGGCGCCCCATCACCGCCACCAACGCCGAGCCGGGCGCCTTGTAGAAGGCCGGCCCGCTCTTGCGTTCGGCGACGCTGCCGCAACCGATCATGCCCCAACGCACCACGTTCATGCTTGTGCCTCAGCCGATGCGCAGTGCGCGCAGATCGAGGTGGCCGTTTTGCAGCGGCGGGCACCAGTAATAGCCGCCGGTGATCGGCCGGCTGATGCGATAGAGACCGTCGGTGATGCCGTCTTCCAGACCGCTCATACGGCGCAGTTGCGCTTCAAAGGCATCGAGGGAGAAGCCGAACGCCAGGAACATCAGGCCGGCGCGGTCGCCTTCGATCCACGGCATCGAACGACGCACGACGAAGGCTTCCGGGGCGAAGCTTTCCTGGGCGGTGCGTTTGACGTGGGCGGACACCGGGGCGTCGTCGATCTCTTCGTTGTCGCTCAGGCGACGGCCCATGATGTTGTCCTTGTCCTCGGCGGACAACGCATGGAAACCCTTGAGGTCGTGCTGCCATTGCTGGATTGCGGCGAAGCTGCCACCGACCAGACCGTCCGCGCCGTCACTTTGCAGTGCGGCGGCGATGGCGGCTTCGTCGTGCGGGTTTTCGGTGCCGTCTTCATAACCGGTGAGGTCATGGCCGTCCTTGTGGCGAAAGGCTTCCTGCATCTGCACCAGACGCAGCGCCGGGGCCAGTGCGGCCTCAAGCGCGGTGCTGCGGTTGAGCAGGTCGCCACGGTCGACGCCGTGCAGCCAGACCCACAGGGCGTGCTGGGTCGACGGGTTTTCCACGCCGACACCGGTCAGCACCGGGAAGCTGCGCAGGCCGTCGATGTTCACCTTCAGGGCCTTGGCCAGGGACTCACCGAAACCGACCACCGCCGACTTGCCGTCCACCAGGTTCAGCAGGTTGTCGATCGCCTGCGGCAGCGCTTCAACCGAATCAAGGGCGAAAAACAGGTGACGTGCTTGTGGCGGAACGGGGGTGGCGAGGATGCCCGGCTGGTAGTAACTCATGTCGACTCCTTGGAAAGAGCGCGGAGTTTAACTGTAGCCGGAGGGTTTGTGTGGGATCAGATGACGCACTCGCTGCGCCACGCACTCGGGCTTTTCCCCGTCCAGCGCTTGAACGCCCGGCGAAAACTGCGCACATCGCTATAGCCGACCTCCTCGGTAATCCGTTCGATCGGCATCTCAGGATTGGCCAACAGACTCATGGTGCGCGCCTGACGCACTTGCTCCAGCAATGCTTCAAACGTCAGTGAGTGTTCAGTCAGCCGCCGGCGCAAGGTTCGGCTGCTCATGTTCAAGTCGCCGGCAATCTTTTCAATATGGCTGCCCCGGCTCAAGTCACGGGCAATCGCCCGCTCCACCGCCTGGATCAGATCGAGTTTCTGGTGAACCTGCGCCGCCTCCAGCTCCAGCAACTTGACCGCCTGACGCAGCGCCAGCGAATGGTGGTTGGGCAGGTTCACATCCAGCCATTGCACGTCGATCAGCATGCGGTTGTGCAGGCACCCGAAGCGCACCTCCGGCCCCAGCAGCCGCCGGTATTCATCGACGTAATCCGGCGCGGCGTGCATGAACTCCACGGCTATCGGCTTGAACGTCTCGCCCACCAGCGCCCGGCCATAGACCAGCAGGCTGGCGAAAAACTCTTCAACGGCAAACACCTGCACCTCGGCAAACGGCAGCCGGCACTCAACGTCGACGTAGACCTGATCGCCTACCACATCGACGCTGGAAACCACGATCCCGCCGGAAGTGTGCTGATGCCGAACCCCGATTTCGAACGCGTCGCGCAAGGTCTTGCACAGCGACAGCACATGCCCGAGCAGACCCAGCGTACCGAGCACGTTCTGCGCGCCGACCCACAGCCCCAGCCCCTGATTGGGCAAAGCCTTGAGCGCACGCTGGATCATGGCCACGGCCTGGCGATAGGAAATCCGCTGCGCCGGATCCTGCAGGTCGTCGAAATCAAAACCCAGGCCACGGCACAGACTCTGCGGCTCGACGCCCTTGTTGGCGGCGACTTCGGCCAGGGTTTGCAGGAGAAATGGCGACACCAGCGCCAGTTCGAAGGTGGGGTCTTGGACTTTTACGTTCATGGAGGCTGACATCCCGGATCACGCTGAATTGTTATTTTTGTAACCGGTTATGTCGAAGGAAGTTAGCACAGGGTTGGCGGACTGTCCGCAGAAGCCCCCTTCCGTGTCCGCCAATACCCTGCCCTGTTGTGCGCCAAGGGCTTATTTCTATCGTGGCCGGGCACCCCGAATGCCGGCGTTGCGCCCAAAACACAATAATAATGAGGACGGACATGACCCCGAACCGCGCGACATTCCCTGTGCGACTGGCGCTGAGTCTGCTCGGCTGCGCCGCGACCCTGCCGGTGCTGGCCACTGAAGCCGGCGTCGACAACATCGGCCCCGGCACCGACGGCTTCTTCATGCTGCCGCTGGAGGTCGACAGCCTTCCGGAGAACATGGTCGCCTTCAACCTCTACTACAACCATTACAAGTCACGAAAGCTCAACATCAGTTCGCTCGGCGGCAAGGTGCCGAATGTCGAGATCGAATCCACCGCCGTCATCCCGCGCATCGATTACCTGAGCCCGGTGCGGATTTTCGGCGGGCGTCTGGCCGGTTACATCGCCCAGCCGTGGCTAAAGCAGGAAGTCTCGGTGTTCGGCCTGAGCGACACCCGTGAAGGCATGGGCGATACCACCATCGCGCCGATCATCCTGTGGGACATGGGCAAGGACCTGACCCTCGGCGCCGCCGTGGAAATCACCGTGCCCACCGGCGAATACAGCGTCGATCGACTGGCCAACACCAGCAACAATTTCTACACCTACAAACCGCTGTTCTCCTTCACCTGGCTGCCGACCGAGCGCACCGAGGTGTCGATGAAAACCACCTACAGCTTCAACGAGAAGAACAAGGACACCGACTACAAGTCCGGGCAGATCTTCCACTTCGATTACTCGGCCAGCTACAAGATCACCGACGACCTGATGCTCGGCATCAACGGTTACTACCTCAAGCAGACCACCGACGACAAACAGTTCGGCCACACCGTGCAATTCGCCGGCGAAGACGTGAACGACGGCGTACGCGGCAAGGTGTTCGCTATCGGCCCGGCGCTGCACTTCACCTTCCTCAAGTACGCCAGCGCCGAGATCCGCTGGGCCAAGGAATTCGACGTGGAGAACCGGCCAGAAGGGGAAATGCTGTGGGCGAAGGTGAGTATTCCGTATGCGTTCTGAGTGCATTTGTAGGAAGGCGCGCGCGGATTTGTAGGCTGGAAACCTGAAAAACAGAGGGTGGGAATAGGCCTACAGCGGCGGTCGAGATTGCCGGACAACGGTGGGAAACGTCCGGCAGATTTCAAAGGGGGGACTTGCAGATACTGGGCGCCGCTACCCCATGGTTCCTACAGGGCTCATGGGGTGCATCGTCTGCCAGTGACGACAATGGGCCCTTTCCCCCTTAGACTGCTGAAATTGATCACGGAGATCACTATGAGCATATTGCATTCCCCGTTTTACTCTGACTTCGAATCCGAAGAAGAGGCAGAGAGCTACGATCGCTGGTTTCGTGCCAAGGTGCAGGCTGTACTGGATGATCCTCGCCCGGGCATTCCCCATGAAGAAGCCATGGTGCGGCTCGACCAACTATTAGAAGAGAGACGCAAGAATCGACGCGCTGCCGCTTGAATGGAGCGATCAAGCTCTGGACGATCTGGCTGACATTATCGATTACGTTGAACAATACAACTCCAACGCTTCAGCGGCTCTGCAGCACAAGGTTGGTGCAGCAACGCAAAGGCTTTCATCAATCCCTTATGGTTACCGATCCGGTCGAGCGCCAGGCACTCGGGAAATGGTGGTCAATCCGAACTATCTGCTGGTCTATCGAGTGAACGGGCGCATCAAAATACTGACGTTAGTCCACACCCGACGACAATACCCACGAACCTCATCTACATAAAAAAAGGGCGGCCAAACGGCCGCCCGAAGCGTACTACACGAGAGTCCTTTTACAACGTCAGCTGTCCCCGCTCCTCTTCGGTCAGCTGCTGTTTCGCCTGTTCATCCAGCGCCCCGGCGCCCAGCACCTGCACGGGGCTGTCGGGGTTGTAACCCGGTGTCGGTGCGCGGCTGGCGCCGTCGCGGGTCGGGGCCAGTTGTTCGTTGCCGAAGCTGAGCACCTGCACGGTGAACACCGAGGCCTGGTTCTGGCGCGAGGCGGCTTGTTGTTGACGGGCGACGTCTTCCGCCGCCTGGGTGGCCGACGACGCAGCAGAGCTGGCCGAAGTGATCGCGCCGGTGTTGACCGCCGAGACCACCGGCACGCCGGTCGCCTTGCCCTGCACCGAGATGTTGGCGGCGTTGACCACCGTCAGCGCGGCGATGTTGACGTTGCCCGAGACGCGAATCCCCGCCTCGCCCGCATCGATGGTGCCCAGCGGCGCGATCAGGTCGATGTCCCCCGGTGCCACCTCGGCAATCGGGTTGAGCGTGGCGATACCGGCGCCGGTGCTCGGCACCGATGGCGACAGGGTCACGTTGCCCCAGGTGTCGTACACGCGTTTCGGCGGGGTGTAGACCACGGTGGTTTTCGAACCGCGACCGGCGTTGATGTCGCCCTCGGCGGACCAGCCCAGGATCGAGCCGCCGAACGTGGTCATGATACGGCTCTGCCCGAGCAGAATGCTGCCCTGGGAGTAGAGCTGAATGTCGCCCGAACCCTGGGTGATGATCCCCGCCGTCGATGGCGGCGCGGCGCCTTCAATGCCGAACACCTGACCGCCACCCGGCGTGAGCATCTGGATATCGCCACCGAACAGCGTCTTGACCCCGGCACCGCCGTAGAGGGTGATGTCGCCGTCATAACGGATCAGGTTGCCGACCACATCGACGGTCGGGAACAGCGAAGCAATGGCGTTGCGACCGCGCAGGTAACTGCCTTTGCGCGGGCCGTCGACGTCGTTGTACTCAAGACCACCGGCACGCAATTCGGCGAAGTACACCTGACGGGCGAAGATCGCCTGCTCGGCGCCTGGCAGCGCAGCGAAGAAGGCTTGCGCCTGTTCTGCGTTGCCGCTGAAACCGTAGCCGAGGGTCAGCCAGCTCTGCAATTCGTCGAGGTAAGTCTTGACCACTTTGCCCGGTTGCCCGTTGAGGGAAACGCTCGGGTCGGCAAGGTTCTGCGGGTTCAGGTAACGGGCGATGAACCGCGAATAGTCCGCTCCCTGTGCGTCCGTACCGGCCTGCATCACCAGGCTGGCGCCGGGACGGTTGTCCCCCGCCAGAATCGGTCCGATGCTGGTAATGCTGGCACGGTCCTCCATCAGGATGTTGCGCCCTGCCTTGATGTCCAGCACACCCGGGCCGGCGATGTCGAAGCTGCTGTAGAGGATGTCGCGCCCTGCCGAGACCCGGGAAATATCCCGTGAATTGTTGTGCACGAACAGATTGCCGGTCGAGGCGACACCCTCTGTATTCGGTAACCCCATCTCGCCGTTGGGCGCCGTGGTCGGTTGCCCGAGAAAGGTACCGGAAGCCACGATGTCTCGCCCTGCCAGCATCCAGACAGGGCTGGCCGCCTCGTACCAGGTACGTTTGGAGAGGCTGAACGTCAGTGTTTCCCCACTGCGCACCCCCACCAGATCACCGGTCAAAGCATAGAACCGTGCGGGCGCCTGCACCTCACTCAAACCCGAGTAACTGTTGGCACCAAAAGCAAACAGCGGATATCGCAAGTTTTTATCGGGTGAAACCCCATCACTGCCACGGTTGGTCATGATCGGCGTTTTCGATGTGTTGTTACCGTAGCCATTGAAGGCCGGTGTGAATGGCGTAGCGATGGCCGACGGACTGGCGCCCGACTGATTGATTGCGTAGCCACCGGCATAGATCGAATCCTGCGCCAGGAGCTCCAGTTGCCCGGCCTTCGAGGGCGCCAGCAACAAGGAGTACGCTGTGGCCGGCAAAAATCCGCTGCCTTGCATGTAGGTCGCCGACGGCCCGGCATAAATCGAGCCCTGGGCCGCCACCGCACGCAGGATCGACGGATATACGAAGCGCCCATCGGTGGGAGATGTGTTTCGCCCGATCATGGGGCCCTGCCCGTCAACCTCGCCCAGCTGTGTACTTGGCGTCAGGTTGCCTCCAGCCGAAAACAGATCGATAGCCGTGTGATCGGTCCATAGCGAGAAACCACTCAATCCGCCCCCGTCATGCACGACACCGTCAGCGGTGGTGAACGGCGTCGAGTTCTGCAACCGAACCCGGCCCGGGTCCGCCGCACCACCCAGCACCAGGTCGCCGCGGGTATTGAGGCTCATGCCCGAGTCGCCAGGGATCAAGACCAGGCCGCCGGAGGCACTGCCAGCGGTGGATGTGAACGGGTCAAACGGTCGGACTTCCCGTGGGTCCTGCACATAGGAGGCTGCGCCGTACTGCAGATTGATTCCACCCAGCGCCCCGCCAGTCAGTCGGGCCGCGCCGCGCAGGTTGATCAGAGCGCCTTGCAAGTCGTGTCGGGGGACTCCCACGCCACTGTTGCCGGCCCGTGCCTGCAACGACGGATTGAGCGAACCGCCGATGCGGATGTCCATATCACCGCCACCGGTCAATTGCAGCCGTCCATCGTCGCCGACGCGCCCGGTACTCCCGACCGCCACGATCAAGCCTTGGCCACGGGGGTAAAGATTGGTGTTGGCGTTTTCGCCCAACGCCTTGACCATGCCCCCATCGGCACCTGCGCGCAGGCTGATGTTGCCGCCACCCAACGTGCCGAAACCGGTGAAGCCAACCAGGAACGGCCCGGTATCGACGCCTTGATCCGGCAACGGCTGAGTCGCATAACTGCCGAAGTTGATCCACCACGCCGTCGGCACATCGCTGTTGCCGGTCCCCTGACGCCAGAGCCAGTTGCCCACCGCCACACTGGGCACTTGCTCAGGTGTTTCCAGGGTTGCCGAAGGGCCACGCCGACCCAGCACATCCCCCGAAATCGAACCACCGGCGTTGATGGTCAGGTTGCCGCCCATTTGCGGGTACCAGGCCTGATACAGACTGTCGTTGCCTGTGACCCACCGCTCGTAATCGCTGCCGGCACTGCCCAGCACCGAACCGTTGTCCGACAGACGTCCGCGCGGCTGGTTGAAGCGCGGATCGATCTCCTCGGATTGGGTGCCGGCGGTATAGACGCCGAACGGTGAGTCCATGCTCAGATCACCGGCGGCGAGCACGTCCAGATCCCCGGTACCGGTACGCAGTACGCTGAACATCTGTGTGCGGGTCCTGACGGTGATGCCCGGTTTGTTTTCCACGCACAGCTCAGGGAAAGACCCACACCAGGCAAGCACGTCTTCATCGCTTATCGGTGACCCCGGGGGCATGCCCATCCAGTTGTCCGGTGCCCACGTCCATCGCGGTGCAGAAACGCAGGAGTTCGGTGCCCAGTCGCACCATTCCTTGAGCTCGTCAGGCACGGGTTCGCCCGGGGTGAAGCCACCCAGATTGCCTTCACCCCAAACCAGGGTTGGTGCCTTTTCAGTGACTTTGAGCCCGTAATGAGTGTCGGCCAGACGCAGATTGCCGTCGCTGGAAACCGGTTTGATCGCACGCGTATCAGCGGCACCCAAATCGGCCCCCGCCACCACCCGCATCGACCAGGACGCGCTGCCGGCCGGTAACAGGCTGGCAACGGCCCAGTTGCGCCCCTGCTGGTTGCCGTTCAATGGCCGCAACTCGATAAAGGCCGTCCCATCGGCCAGAACCACGTCGGTCATCGACGGAATCAAAGAACCGCGCAGCAATGCCAGCGATCCACTCAAGCGCACGCCTTTGATCGCGTTGGTACCGGCTTCGACGCTCCCCGGCAACGGCACGCCTTTAGGCCAGCGAATCGCTTTGACAGACGTGACGTCATTCAAGCGAATGCCCGCGCCAAGGCGGCTGCCGGCCGGCAATGTGACGTTGTCGGTCAGCAGCGTTCCAGCGGCAAAAATCAACTGGCCCGAGGCATCGTGAACCGCGCCTGCCAGTACCGTACCGGCGCCCAGCGTGTATGGCGCGGCCAAGGTCGCTTCGGTTGGCAACAACGTGCCAGCGGCCAGGGTCGTCGCTTGCAGCGGCACGTCGTAGTTCAGCGTGACGCCCGCCGGGAACAGCGTGCCCTCCGCCAGTGTGACGCCTGCACCCGGCACCACCAGATCACCGCCGAACGGCTGAATCCCCGGCAACAGTTTCCAGCCCGCATCGTCGACCGTCTCGGGTGGCGGTGCAAAACCGTCGTTGAGGCTGCCGTGGATATCGAGATTGCCGCCGGCGCGAATCACCAGGCTGCCAGACTCGCCAGAGCCATAGGCTGCGGTTTTCTGCGTATGCGGATTGAGACTGGCATAGCGGTAACCGGACAGATCCACATCGCCCTGCACCACCAGATCGCCGTCGGCGGTTTTGCTGACGATCTCGACACCCGGTCGCAGATGGAAGGCATCGGCATAGGACGCATTGTTCAGGCCGGCCAGTTTGTTCTGCAGCAGGTTGCTGTTGAGCAACGCGGCATCGATGAACGCCGTGTTGTCGCCATGGATGCGGTCAAGGTAGGCCTGATCGATCACCTGATACGGACGTCCGCTGGCCGCCGGGTCTGCACCTTCGCTGGCATCGCTGTAACGGCGCGTGGCATTGAGCCCGATCGAACGGGCTCCCTGAATGTTCAGTGCGCCGCTGGCATCGATGGCGATGTCGCCGCCGGCCAGACGTGGTGCGTTCAACTCCAGCGTACCGCGCGGCAATCCATCGGACTGCCCGGGCAATGGCCCCAGTGCAGCGTCGGTGCCGTGGCGCAGATCGATCCGTGCGCCGGAGCCCAGCGTCAGCGTTCCGGCGCCGGAGTTGAGCTCGACCATCGCCCGGTTCGGTGCATCGATGATTTTTCCGTAGCTGTCGACCCGCAGCACACGGCCATGGGCGTCGAGCACGGCGCTGCCAGTCACCGTCAGGCCGTTCTTCGCCGACAGACGAATCGAACCGACCCTTGAACCACTCGCGTCGACAAGACCCGCGACGGTCAGGCTACCGTTGTCCACCGAGACATTGACCTCACCGGCCTTGAGCCCGTCGCCGATCAACAGATCGCCCTGCTTGAGTTGCAGGCTGCGGCTGCCAAAAACCTGCCCTGCGTTCAAGCGCTGGTTAAGGGCCGCGAATTGCTGGCTCGGATCGCCATTCAAGTGTTGCGCGCGGATGTCCACGCCACCGGCCTTGTACGGCACCCATGTGCCACCCGCGTCATAACTGCCGCTGCTGGCGCCGAGGATCTGGCCCTGCAGATCGACCATCCCGGCATCGCTGGCCAAGGCGATGGCGCTGAGATTGCCGGCCTGATTGTTCTGCGCCGACAGGTCGATGCTTGAGCCCGCGAGCTGACGGATATTGCCGTGGCTGCTGTACAGCGCCACATCACCGCCCCAGCTGTACTTGTTCACATCGTTGAACGCCAGGGTACGCCCGGCCATATCCAGGTAAGCGCCACTGTTCAGGGTCAGGTCTTCTACCGATTTGATCACCAGTTTGCCGCTGGCCAGAGCAATGCGACTGTCGAGCGTGACATTACGCGCATCGAGCGTCAGTTCCGCGCTCAGGACATTGGCCGCCGCTGGGGTACCGGCGCCCGTGAGAGTCAGGTTGTTACCGGCCTTGAGCAGGTTCACCGAGGCCGCCTCCCCCGTCAGCAACGGGGTGCGCAGGTTGAGGTTGCCGCCGCTGTAGGCATAGCCCCCGACCGGGTCGAAAGCGCCTTGCGCCTGATACACCGCAAGGCTGCCTTTGTGGTTGGCGGTGATGTGGTCGCTGGCGGTCAGATTGACGTTGGCAAAGCCCAGCACCAGGCGATCGTTCTGCTCCAGTCCACTGGCCTGCGGGTTGGGGCCGTAGCCGAATTCGATACGCTGGGCCTGAATGTCGAGTGTGCCCTGACCGGTGCCGGCGCCGCCAGAGATGACAGCAGCGGGCGCTTGCGTGGCGCCGTTCCAGACCAGATTCGCAGTGCGGATGCTCGCAACGTCTGCGGCTTGGCCCAAGCCATAAATGGCCGGTGTGCTCAGTATCAGATTCTGCAGTTTGCTGACGCCGGTCTGCCGATCCAGCGTGTCGAGGCTGACACTGCCATAGAAATTGAAGGCATCGCGACTGGTCAGGCTCAAGGTCTCCAGGGCCGGAGCGCCAAACTGCGTATCACCGCGCAACAGCCGGTCGAGCACGTTCTGGTTCAGGGTCAGGCCGGTCGGCACACGACTGCCGGCGGCACTCAAGGCCTCGGCACTGCCGGCATTGATCGTCCCCACCGCCAGCGTCAGATGGCGAGTACCGAAGCGTACCGTTTCGTCGAGCTCGAACTGTTTGTCTGTGGCGGCCGTGATGCTGCCATTGGAGTAAAGCAGCGTCGGGTTGGTGCAGGCGTTCGTCGGGCAGTTGCCGATGCGAATATCCCCCGCGCCGGAAGTAGGGGTCGACAACGACGGCGCGAGCACGTTGGTCCAACCGTTCGAGACCACCAGCAGACCTGCCGTGCCCGGAGCATAGATAAAGCCTGCGGATGAATCGTACGGTGCGTCGCCGCGCCCCAGAGTGTTGATCCCCGAACCGGCTTCGAGCGTGATGCTGCCACGGGTACTGGTGGTACGCAGCAGCACTTCAGGCGCAGACAGCATGGCGCCCTCACGCAGGGTGATATTCGATGTATCACCGATGAACGAAACGATATTGCCCGCCGTGTTGTAATCGATCGCCGGTTGCGCGCCGATGGTCAGACGGCCTGCACCCAATCTGTTGAGGCTGTCGGCATACAGCGACACGCCGCTGAAACCCTCGGTACGCCGATGCCCGTCGCCGAGCAGTTCCACCTCCCGCGCGCCCCTCACCACTGCCGTCCCGACCACGCCGCCAGTGGCCGGTTTGAACAACACCTGTCCGGCGAAATCCAGCGCAATGCCCTGCTCGGCGCCCGACATCAAGTACAGATTCAGCGACTTGCCATCCATCGGCGCCAACGCCCGTGGCACGCCACGCCGTGCAGCGTCACTGCGGATGAATTGAGTAAAACCGGTTTCGTTGTACTGCGAATAACGGCGCACGACATCGGCCGAGGTCAGGATGACCTGGCTGGCCAGGTTGTCACGCAGCCCGGTGTTGGCGATCGACATCAACCCCGAGCTGGTCCATGAACCATTGCGCAAAGGCAACGCGCCAGACGTGACACCCGCTGCGGCCTGGCCGTTGACCTCGACCCGGAACGCCCCCGGTAACAAGGCGAACGTCGAGGGCAGCAGCGTATAGGTGCCTGCCGCCAGCCCCGGCACGCCGGAGCCGAGGGTGATTTGCTGGCCGATGCGCGGATCAACCGCTCCTGCTTCGGCGAGCATCGGCGCGTAGGTGCTCTGATTGCCGGGCACAATGGCGTACACCGGATTGCTGGCCAGGCCTGGCAAGCTGAACGTACCGTCGGTGGCATTGCGCACCAGCGGATTGAAGCGTGCATCGGTAGAGCCGCCCCGCCCGGACACAAACCCGGTCCCTCGCAGGTCGCCGCCGCCAGACAAATCGATCAATGCTCCCTGCTGCACATCGACGTACCGCGAGGTCAGCGTTACACCGGCGGTTTCTGCGGTAATCCCCTTGAGCACAACCGATTTGCCTGCGTATCGATAGTCGATGCCGTCGGTGGTGCCGCCATAGGGCATGACCAGTCCGTCCGCGCTGACCGACGTCACACTGCCCGGCAACAAATGCAGGTCATGGGTGTTGACCACGGTCTCGTCGCCCAGGCGGATCATGCCCAGCGGCGCACGAATAACGCCGCCCTGCTCAATGTGCCCGGCAGCCAGCGTCAAGTCCCCAAACACCGAGTAAGGCACGACGGCCGGGGCGCTCCCGGCGCGGGTGATGCGCAAGGTGCGCGCCGGGTCGGCGCCAGGGTGCACGCTCTGATAACCGACCCGCACCTCGGCAGTGACATCACTGGCCGGATAGATTTGCGCGGCCTGCAGGTTCAGGTCCCCAGGCGTCCACAACTCCGTTTTAGTGGTGTACCCGGTCGGAGCCAGAAAGCGCAGATCCCCCCGGCTGTGCAAGGTCACCTGATCAAAGCCGCGCCGACTGACCTCGATTGCCGCACCGTTGAGTAACGCAATCTTCCCCGCCGTGCCGAACGACAGGCTGTTGCCCAGATCCAGCAGGTCCGCCGTGGCGTTGAACGTGGCGGGTGCCACATGGGTCGTCGGAGTGTTCATGACTCGCGGGCGCAGATAACCCGGCGCGTCGAAGTATTTGCCGGTCCCCGACAACCGCAGATACGGCGCTGACAGATTGATCCGCGCAGTCTCTCTGGCGCCGTCGGCCAACGCCAACGCGCCGGCATACAGGCTCAGGCTCTCGCGGCTGTGCAGATCGACATCGCCGTCGAACGACAGCAAACCATTGCTCAGCAGGCTCAGGTTGTCGAAACCGCCGGCCATCAACTGATTGGCGCCCAGGCGGGCACGACCGTATTGCAAGGCTGAAGCAGCGGCACCGGGTTGCAGATCCTGCGGCAGCAGGGACTTGCCTGCGTCCTGTCCAAGGATGATTTCCCTGGCGGCACGCACTTTATTGGCGGCGAGGTTGAGGTCGTAGAGCGGCGTTTCCAGTGCAATGTCCAGACGCCCGCCGGCTGCGCCCGCACCACCGGCGACTGCACGCAGGCTGCCATCGATGAACAGTCCGTTATAGGAGCTGAGGCTGATTCGTCCACCATCGGTGGCTATCGGCGTTGGGCCCTGCCCGGCGATATCCAGCGTGGCTTGAGCACCGGACGCGTCCAGTCGTGCGCCCTCACGCACGATCACATAGGCGTCGGCCGACGTTGCCGTGGTTTTTTTCGCATCGATTTCACCGCCGACGATGATCGTGCCGCCCTTGCCCACCAGCCCGTAAGTACGACCCAGCGCATCCACCGCCGTGGCCGCGCGGCCAGCCACATCCAGCACCGCGTGTTCGCCGATCCAGATCGAGCGGTTGTGCGCTGCGTTGTCAGCCAGTTGTGAGTTGTCGGCGACGTCGTTCAAACCGAACTGTTGCTGGCGAATGTCGAGGGTGCCACCCCAGGCATTCAGTTCGCCATTGAGGGTGATCTGTCCCGCGCCGCGCAAGTTGATGCTCTGCCCGGGGTCGACGCTGATGCGCGAGCCCTGGCCGAGGCTCAGGGTCGTGTGCGCAGGATCGAGCAACCTGACTTCGCGGGTACCGGCCTGCAGCGTCAGGCTGGCACCGGCACGCCGCGTCAGTTGGGCCTTGGTCGGATTTTCCTGATAGAGCGGCGGCGTCCACAGCTCCAGTGCCTGCTGCGGCGCGGCACCGCTGACCTGATTGGCAGCCGCCTCGCTGAAGCGATAGACCGGCATCGACACATCAATGACGGTGTTATCCGTCACTTCCATCCGGTTCAGGCCAATCAGGTTGTAGGTCGAGAAGCCTTTTTCAAACAGCGTCGGCGTCAGCTGCAACACAGAGTCGGCCTGACGCTTATCGGTCTGGCCGATCAGCACATCGCCGGTCTGCAGAAACAAACGGCCGCCGCCAGACACACCGTAACCCCGCAGCTGGCCGTCCAGAGTCAGATGACTGTCACCCGACGCGGTCAAGGCGCCGGCCTCCAGCGTCACGTCACCGCCCTTGCCACCGCGCGTCTTGCCGTTGGCCAGAATCGCGCCGCCGGAAGACACGTCCAGCAGACTGCCGGCACCGATTTCGATATCGCCGCTGCTGCGGATCGACACCATGCCACCGTCCAGATACGCCAGGCTGGCGGCATCATCCGGGTTGGTGCGCAGGTTGCTCCATAGACCGCGAGTGTCCAGCTGCGCCCCTTCGGCCACACTCACGCGGGTGGCCTTGCCGGTCGGCGCGACGAGTCGGGTGTCGGTGAGGCGATCAGTGTTGAGCTGATTGAGCACGTTGCCCAGGTGCAGGCTGCCGCCGCGCGCGGTCAGGTTCGCGTTGACCTGCACGTCCGGCCCGTACAGGGTGATGTCGCCGCCATTGTCGACGGTGACGGCACCTTGGACGTTGATCCGTTCCTTGGCCGCCACTTTCAGCGCGCCCAGTTGCCAGTCACTGAGTTGCCCGGCATCGAGGAACAGCTTGCCGTTGCGCGCATCGGATACGGCGCCGGTCAGATCCCGATCATTGCCGGCGACCGGGCGCTCACCGCCGATCTGCACCTGTTCGAGCAAAGGGTTAAGCCCATAGAGCAAACCACCGGAAGCCGCCACGTACGCCGGGTCATAACTGCCGACAATCAACTGCCCGCGCCGCGCCAGCGCCGTCTGACTCTGCGCATAGCCATCGAGCACCGCACGCGGGGCCTGGGTCTGGCGCTCGCCTTGATAAACCTCGCCGAGCATCTGACCTTCAAGCACGGCGTTGCGGGTACCGATCACCAGTTGCCCGGCGTCACGACCCACGGTGTAACCCGACTCCTGACGCCTGGACGGTGCAATCAACGGGTTGTAGTAATAACTCGTCTGGCCCCAGCGCTCACTGCTGTCTTCATAGCCCTTGTACAGCCCGGTGTAGAGCAGATCCCCCGGCGCCTTTGAGACCTCATAAAGGCGCCCGTCGGCCCCGCGCAGCCAGCTCTGGCGAATCTCGCCGCTTTGTACGTCCAGCGTGCCGCCGGACAGGTTGATCAGCGAGCCCTTCTCGGTCACCACGTCATTGCCGGCGAAACTCACCGTGCCGCCCTGAGCCATCCACTCGCCGATGCTGTGGCCCTGGGTGCCGAGGTAACCGCCGACCTCCAGCAGACCACCAGCGGTGTACCAGCGATCCGTGGCGTAGCCGTTGGTGCCGGCCGGGACGTAGACCAGTTCGCGCACATCGACCCAGATGTCATTGCTGTTGAGCGCACCTTTATCGCGATTGACCGAAGCATCGCGCTGCTCGTTGCCCTGGACGTTGATCTTGATGCTGTTGGATTCCATCGCGACTTTCACGCCGATGGCACCGGAGACATCGATCAATGCGCCGTCACGCACCAGACTGCGACGCTGCGCCGCCACTGCAACCTGGCCGCCCGTGGCGAGGGTGATCGAACCGTTCTGGAACTCGACGCTGCCGCCGCTCTGGATATCAATGCGCGACTGATCGCTGCGAATCCGGTTGTTCGGTGTAACGCCCGTCAGCGCCGCCTGATGCTGACTGTCGAGGGCGGTCAGATCGCTGCTGTCGAGCAGGATCGCCGTCGCGCTGCCCTGCCCCAGCGTCACGCTGCCTTGGGTGTCGGTCGCCGGGTTGAGCAAGTGGATCGTGCCGCGAGTGGCTACCGAGGTGCTGGCCAGCAACACGCCGTTTTGCACGATCTCATGGCCGGTCAGGGTGATATCGCCAGTGGCGGCCTGAATCAGACCGTTGTTGCTGACCTTGCCGGCAGTGCTGCCGGCCTTGAAACCCGGCGTGACTTCGTTGCCGAACGTCGTGGAGAAGGCATTGCCTTCAGTGCCCGAGCCTTTGCGAATGTAAAAGCGATCCCCCGCGCCGAGCACGGTCTGGCCCTTGGCGGTGTTGATGCTGCCGTCGTTCTGCACTTCGCTGCCGAGCAGCAAGGCATAGCCGCCAGCATCGGTCGATTTGGCCGGCCGCGCCGTTTCGATGGACGCACCGCGCTCCACCAGTACTTTGCCGGCCGCCTCGGTGAACGTCGGCTGGCTGCCGCTGCTGTCGAAATACAGGCCGCGATCGCGGAACTGAATATCGGTCATGTTGGCCGCCGCCGCCACCAGGTTACGCACGTTGACCTGGCTCGTGCCGCTGAACACGATGCCGTTACGGTTGATCAACATCACCGTACCGTTACCCTTGATCTGGCCCTGAATCTGGCTGGCCCGCGCATTCGGATCGTTGACCCGGTTGAGCACCGCCCAGTTCGACTGTTGGGCGAAGTCGACCGTGGTGTTGCGCCCGACGTTGAAGGTCTCCCAATTGAGGATCGCCTTGTCGGCGGTCTGCTCGATCTTCACCGTGGTCTTGCCATCAACCTGAGTCTGCTGCGGGCCTTTGGCGTTTTGCCAACCTTGCGTGAGGCTGTTATCGACCTTCAGACCGCCCTCGCCCAGACCATCAGGCACAAACTGCACCGTGCCCAGCGCCGCCGCACGACCGGCCGCCTGCGCCGCTTGTTGCGCCGCAATCGCAGCCACGGTGTTGTTCAGGGTCTGAATCGAGCGTTGCAGCTGCTGATTGGCCTTTTGCTGCTGCGCCAGCGGTGGCGTCATCCCCGGCAATCCGCCCACGCTCGGGCGCGCTGCGGCGGCCTGTTGCGCCGCGCCCTTGGCGGCAAACCATCCCGAACTGAACGCAGTCGCCGCCTCGGCACTGCCTGCCACCAGACACAAGGCAATCGCCTGCGCCAGGGGCTTGAGCAACCACAGCGCCGGATCGACGGCCATGCGCTGCTGAGGCTGAACACGGGTACTGCGACGGGATGGGCGAGCGAGCATCACTACGAGATCCTTTTTGTTTGCCACATGAGGCCGCAGGTCGGCTTGCCCCTGCTGTTACGACATAGGCGGTTGGCGCGGGCCACGACCGAACGGATGTCACACAAACTTCATGAATGAGGAGTAGATCGTCCAAAAAAAATGGCAGCAGCCCGAAGGCTGCTGCCATTTCATTGCCGTGAAGCGAGGCTTACAAAGGACGGCCAACAGCGTTGCAGACGCTGGCGTTGTTGATGTCCAGGTTGTTGCCCGAGGTGTTGGTGATGAAGTTGGCAGTCACGGCCGCTTTCCAGTTGGTTGGAACCGGAGTGAAGCTGTGAGCGATGGTGGCAGCGTTGTTGCCCGGGTTGCTGTAGTGAGTGGTCAGGAAGGATTTGACGTCAGCGGCCACGGTTGCGTCCTTGTAGCACTGGCCGAAGATGAAGTTGGTGTAAGCCACGATCGGGTAACCGCTGGCTGGGTTAGGAACGACCGGTACCCACTGGGCAGGGTTCGAAGGCGCGGTTGGCAGAGTCGCCGAACCCAGTGCCAGCGAAACGTTGGCGGTGGTTGGCTGTACGCCGTTGACGCGAGCAACCACGGCGTTGCTGGCGGCGTTCACACCGTCCGGACCAACGTAACCGATGGAGCCGTCAACGGCGTTGACTTGAGTGGCCACGTCAGCAGTACCGGCAACGCCTACCCAGGTCGTAGGCAGGGTCGAACCGGCTGGCAGACGAGCGCTGGCGAAGGTGGAGTTGGTGGCGAACTTGGTCGGGCAGATCGAGTTCAGGTGACGGGTCAGGATTTCCGTGGTGCCGCTGGAAACGTTGCGATAAACAACGCGGATCGGCGTGGTGTCGGAAGTGCCCAGCAGAGCGCCCCAGGTGGTTTTGGCGCCGGAGAAGGCGTCGCACAGCTGAGCGCTGGTCAGGTTCAGAGCGGTCTGACCGGATTTTTTGTACGGAATGGCAACCGAAGTAGCCACCGAAGGCAGTTGAATCAGCGGGCCGTACGAAGCGCCGAAGTTGGTGTTGTAGGTGCTGATTTCCGAAGCGCTGAGGATCGAGTCGCTACCGGCGAAGTGAACCGAACCGGTGGTGTTGAACAGTGCCGAGTTGTTGGTCAGGAAAGCGGTCTTGCCGGTGCCGCTACCGGTACCCAGGTAGCTGAAGTTGGCTGGCAAGATGCTGTTGGCAGAACCTTTGTACAGAGCGGCAGGCAGAGTCGCGCCACCACCGGTTACGTTGGCGGCCATGGCCTGGGCGGAAGCCAGGGCAGCGACGGTCAGGGAAGCTGCGATCAGAGTGCGCTTGAACATGAAGAATCTCCTTTTCAACGTTGGGTGTGAACACAGGTTTGCAGGGGTCTTGCATGACACTGGGAAGACTCACCGCCGACCTTCGCAAGCGGGGTCCGTGGTTAAGTCGCACTGAGAAATTCGCAGTTTCCGGTGACAGATAAAGGAAAAAACCTCGGGAGGTGCGAGGTGATTTTCGAGGGATTTTCTCGGGTGTTCCGGGGGTTGTGCGGAGTGTCTACGGCAAGCTTTTCGAGGGAACCGGCCACAGCCCTTGAAGGGCCGTTGCAGATGACAGAAAGGAGAACCCGAGGATGCTGTTTTTGGCGCTCGGGTGAGATCCGGGCGCCGGCAAAAAAGTTGAAAAAACTACTGCACCAACTGGTTGATCTCGATGATCGGCAACAGCACCGCCATCACGATCACCAGCACCACCCCGCCCATCACCACGATCATCAGCGGTTCGAGCAATGCGGTCATGCCCATCGCCCGGCGCTCGATATCGCGGGACAGGGTTTGTGCGGCGCGTTCGAGCATCGGCGGCAGCGCGCCGGTTTTCTCGCCGCTGGCGATCAGGTGAATCAGCACCGGCGGGAACACGTTCTCCACTTTCAGCGCGGCCGCCAGATTGACGCCCTCGCGTACCTTGGCGGTGGCCTCATTGACGCTCAGGCTCAGACGATCATTCGACAAGGTCTGCCGCGCCGCCTCCAACGCGCGCAACAACGGCACCCCGGCGCCACCGAGAATCGCCAGCGTCGAGGCGAACCGTGCAGTGTTAAGCCCCAGCACAAAGCGCCCGATCAGCGGCAACTTCAACACCCGATGATGCCAGCTCAAGCGCGCCGCCGGATTGCGCAGATACAGGCGCCAACTCCAGAACGCCCCGGCCATGACGCCTGCGCACAACCAGCCCCACGCCCGGATGAAATCACTGGCATTGAGCATCGCCAGCGTCAGCCCCGGCAGATCCTGCCGCGCCTGGGAAAACGCATTGACCACCTGCGGCACCACATAACTCAGCAGGAAAATCACAATGCCGATCGACACCAGCCCGACCACGCCCGGATAGATGAACGCGGTAAGAATCTTGCCGCGCAGGTTGTTGCGCTCTTCGATGTAATCCGCCAGCCGCTCCATCACCTGCGCCAGATCGCCTGACTCCTCGCCCGCCGCGATCAACGCCCGGTAAATCTCCGGAAAATCCCGTGGCCGCGCCGCCAGCGCTTCGGCCAGGCGCATACCGCTGCGCACATCGGCGCGCACGGCGCTGAGGGTGTGGGCGATGTGCTTTTTCTCGGCCTGTTCGACCGTGGCACTCAGCGCGGCCTCCAACGGGAGGCTGGCGCCGAGCAGGCTCGACAGCTGCCGGGTGGCCCACGCCAGATCGTTATCCGACAGCCTGGCGCTGAACAATCCACCGCCGCCGTGCTGGGAGACATTGCTTTCCTTCTCCACCGCCAACGCCGTCAAGCCGCGACCGCGCAACACGCCAAACGCGGCGCCCTGACTCTCCGCCTCCAGATGCCCGGATTCGATCTTGCCGCTGGCATCGGCGGCTTCAAAACGATAGCGATTCATCAGGCGTCCCGTGTCACGCGAAGGATTTCTTCAGGGGCGGTGGCACCGCTGCGAATCCAGCGCTCGCCGTCCTCGCGCAGGCTGAACATCCCGGCCTTGCTCGCCGCCGCACGCAACGCCTGCTCCCCTGCGCCTTGGTGAATCAGGGTGCGGATGTCGTCATCGATGCAGAACAATTCATGAATGCCGGTTCGGCCGCTATAACCGGTGTGATTGCACGCCGCACAACCGACCGGGCGCCAGGTGCCGGGGGTCGCCGGGTCTTCCTGTTTGCACTGATTGCACAGGCGGCGTACCAGCCGCTGAGCCAAAACTCCCAACATTGAAGAGGCCAGCAGAAACGGCTCGACGCCCATGTCGATCAAGCGGTTGACCGCCGAGACCGCGTCGTTGGTGTGCAGGGTCGCGAGCACCAGGTGACCGGTCAGCGACGCCTGCACCGCGATCTGCGCGGTTTCGAGGTCGCGGATCTCGCCGATCATGATGATGTCCGGGTCCTGGCGCAAAATGGCACGCAGCGCGAGGGCAAAAGTCATGTCGATCTTGGCGTTGACCTGAATCTGGCTGATGCCCGGCAGGTCGTACTCCACCGGGTCTTCCACGGTGAGGATGTTGCTGGTGCTCGCATCGAGCCGCGCCAGTGCCGCATACAAACTCGTGGTCTTGCCGCTGCCGGTCGGGCCGGTGACCAGCACAATGCCGTGGGGCTGGCGGATCAGGTGATCGAGTTTGGCCAGCACCTGCGCGTCCATGCCCAACGTTTCGAGATGCAGGCGCCCGGCCTGTTTGTCCAGCAGACGCATCACCACCCGCTCGCCATGGCCGGTGGGCACGGTCGAGACGCGAATGTCGATCGGCCGCCCCGCTACGCGCAGCGCAATGCGCCCGTCCTGCGGCAGGCGTTTTTCGGCGATATCGAGCTGGGCCATGATCTTGATCCGCGACACCAGCGCACCGTGCAACGCCTTGCGCGGCGAGACCACGTCGCGCAGGGTGCCATCGACCCGGTAGCGCACCACCGAATGGGTTTCGAACGGTTCGATGTGAATGTCGCTGGCCTCGTCCCGCGCCGCTTGGGTGAGCAAGGCGTTGATCATGCGGATCACCGGCGCGCCGTCCTGGGTGTCGAGCAGGTCGGTGATTTCCGGCATGTCCTGCATCAGGCGATCGAGGTCGACTTCGTTTTCCGCCGCACCGACCACCGCCGCCGCGCTGCCAGTGTCGGCGTAAGCCGTGGCGAGCAAGCCGTCGAGTTCGTCATCGCGCACCCGCTCAAGCCTGGCCGCGCCGAACTGCCGGCGCACCTCGCTGATAGACCAGCCCGGCGTCGACGGGCACACCGTCAGCACGCCGTCGCGCAGCAGAATCCGCTGCGCCTTGGCCCAGGCGTAAGGCAATGCGCTCATTGCAGCGGCACCGCTTTGATGGTCGCACGCGGGCCGGACACCGGTGCCGGCACGCCTTGGGCAGTGGCCGGCAATTGCGGCGCCTGCATGTCCGGCATCGCCCAACTGCGCTCCGGTTGCAGACCGCCCTGAGCGCGGCGCATGAAGTCGTAGCGGTTCAGCGTAATACTCCGGCCCGCCGCGCTGTCGCGGATGATGTACGGGCGCAGGAACACCATCAGGTTGGTCTTGGTGATCGAGCGGCGTTCGTTGCGAAACAGTGCGCCAATCCCTGGAATGCTCGACAACCACGGCACCGCGTCATTGCTCTGGCTGTAGCCGTCCTGCAGCAGGCCGCCTAGCACCATGATCTGGCCGTCGTCGAGCAGGATGCTGGTGTCGAGCGCGCGTTTGCTGGTGACGATCCCCGCCGAGTTGGCCGCTGCCGAGGCGCGTTCGTCGATGCTGCTGACTTCCTGATAAATGTCGAGCTTCACCGTGCCGCCCTCGGAAATCTGCGGCCGTACGTTGAGCTTCAAACCGACCTCTTCGCGGGTCACAGTCTGGAACGGGTTGTTGCTGGTACCCCCGCCGCCGGTGACGTAACTGCCGCTGACAAACGGGATGGTCTGGCCGACAAAAATGCTTGCTGCTTCGTTGTCCAGGGTCAGCAGGTTCGGCGTCGACAGGACGTTGGTGCCACCCTTGCTCTTCAGGGCCCGGGCCAGCACTTTCAAATCGAGAATCTTGCCGATGCCAGGGATATCGACCGTGCCGTTGACGTAGCCGAGGTTCAGGCCTTGGGGCAGCACATCGAGGCTGGTCTTGCCGTTGAGATTGATCCCCGAACCGCCGAGGTTGGCGCCGCCGATCACGCCTTTGCCGCCGAGGTTGCCGGTCTGCCATTGCACGCCGAATTCGCTGGCGTCGTCTTCGCCGACTTCGACGATCAGGCTTTCGATCACCACTTGTGCGCGGCGCTGGTCGAGCAGATCGATGACTTCGCGCAGGTTGCGATACAGCGGCTCCGGCGCGGAAATCAGCAAGGTGTTGGTGGTCGCATCCGCCTGAATGGTCACGCCACCGGCGCTGAAGGCCACGTTCTGGTCGCTGCTTTGCGCATTGCTGCTGCCGCTGGTGGTGCTGCTGCCCTGAGCGTAACTGCCGCCGGTGCTGCCGCTGTTGGTGGTCGACGTGCTGCCGTTGGTTTGCGTACCGCTCTGGCCGTTCTGCCCGCCGCCCGAGTTGGTGGAGCTGCCCATGTTGCTGAGCACCGAGCGTGCATTGTCGCTGGTGCCGCTGTCGCTTTCGCCGGTCAACAAACCTCGCAGCGCCTGGGCCAGTTTGCCGGCCTGGGCGTTGCGCAGGTACACCACGTGCAGATTGCTGGGGTTGCTCTGGGCGTTGTCGAGTTTGTAGATCAGGTTGCGCGCCAGTTCCGTGCGCTCGGGGCTGCCGGCGCGGATGATGATGGTGTTGGAGCGAGGGTCGCCGATCACTGCGATTTTCTGCGTCGGGTCATTGCCCGGTGCGTCGAGCAGGTCGGCGACCATTGGCGCGATGTCGGCGGCGATGCCGTTCTGGATCTGCACCACGTCAGTGTCGATGGCGCTCGGCGTGTCGATGCCCTGAATCAGTTGTGCGACCCGCGTCAGGTTCTCGGCATAGTCGGTGACGACGATGGTGTTGTTGCCGGGATAAGCGTTGATCGGATTGTTCGGCGACACGATCGGGCGCAGCACCGGGATCAGGTTCACGGCGTTCTCGTATTGCAGGCGGAACGTGCGGGTGAGCATGCCGTTGCCGGCCGGTTTGTCGGCGCTGTAGATCGGCCCGCCGAGCAATTTGGCGTCGGCCTCCGGCACCACCTGCGCCACGCCGCCGACATCGACCACGCTGAAACCCTGCATGCGCAGCGCCGCCAGCAACATGTCGTAGGCCTGATGCGCCGGCACCTGACCTTCGGAGACCAGCGTCAGGTTGCCCTTGACCCGTGGATCGACCAGAAACTGCTGACCGGTCGAGCGCGACAACGCCCGCACCACCGCTTGGATATCGGCGTCGACAAAATTCAGCGTCACCGGTTGATCGCCCAACGGATTGGCCGGCAACGTCGTGCCCCGCGCCGAACCGCCACTGCGGGCGCGTTCGGTGATGTTGTGCAATTGCTTCGGCGCAGGTCTTGCCTGAGCCTGCGCACGCTCGCGGTCGAGCACCGCGTCGCCACTGCGCTGGGTGTTGGCCAGCGGCCGGCCGAGTTCGCTGTCCACCAGCAGCGGCGGTTGATTCGGTGGTGTGGTGTTGCTGCACGCGCTCAATGCCATCAACAGCATCGGCAACGCCATGCGTTTGGACCCTGACCCCTTCATGAAGCTTCCTTAGCGCCCAGCGCCTGATCCATGCGTACGGTGCCCGACAGAGTGCCGGCGGTGTCATCGGTCGCGGCGTCGTCTGCGCGTTGCAGACGAGCCTCGACCACTTGCAGTGAAAAATTCCGCGGCTGGCTCAGCAGCCAGTCGAGAACGGCGTCGGCCGGTGCCGCATCGAAGGTCAACTGCCAGCCGGCGGACGCGGCCGCCAATTGGTAATGGCCGCCCAGTCCGCTGGCCTGCAACGTTTGCTGCAGCGACTGCTCCAGGTTCTGCCCGTCGGGGCGCACGCTGACGTCGCGCAACAGCACTTCCAGCGCTTCTGCCTGGGCGCGCAATTTCGGGGTTTCGACTTGCGAGGCGGCGATCTTCTTCAGCGGCGGCTGAACCAACGCCACCCACACAAACAGCCCCAGCAACAGCGCCGCCATCCCACCGACCATGCGTTTTTCCCGCAAGGCCAGCGGCTGCCAACGGGCCTGCAACTGAGCATTGAAGCGCTGCCAACCGGCGCGGTATTTCGCAAGCGAGGGGCTATTCATCTTCGGCTCCGCTGCTGTCGTCGTTGTCGGTGGCGGCGGTCGCCTCGCCGGCCGGGCGCAGGACCCAACCGTCGTCGTTCGGGCTGATGCTGATGCCGGCCTGGGCCAGCGTGTCTTGCCAGCCCTTGTCGTTGCCCGAACGCCGGGCCTCGGGCAGCAGACTCAGTTGCAACGCGCCGTCGACAAACTCCAGCCGCTGCACCGTACCGGCCATGGACGGCATGCCGCTGCCGGCCTGCGACACCAATCGCGTGAAATCCTGCCCCGGCGCATCCACCGCGCCTTGCTGGCGAGCCGCGATTTGCTGACGGGCCTGTTGCAGCGGATTGAGGATCACCGGCAACTCGGGAAACGCCTGCTTCACCCGTTGCGCCATCTGCGCCTTGAGCTGCTGGCCCTGCCCGGCCTCGCGGGCGGCGTACAGATTCAAACCGATCACCCACACCGCCAACGCCAACGCACAACAACCGAGCGCCCTGCCCCAACCGCGATGTTCGGTGCCCGGTTGTTGAATGCCGCCGTGCAGGCCCCAGTTCGGCAACGGGCCGGCGATTCGCTGTGTGTCGGCCAATGTCGATTGCACCGTTTCTGGCGCGCAGTCACCGATCCAGTACGCCGGCAGACCGGTTTCCAGCAGCCATGCTTCGTCAATCATCGGTTGCACCTGCGCCGCATTCGGGCCGTGGCGCAGCAACAGATGATCGTCGTGCAGGCAACCGACGCCGCCCGCCATCACCGGCAAACTGTAGGCCGCCGGGTACAGGCCTTTTAGGTTCAAACCGAACTGCCCGAGGTGCTGCAAATCCTTGCGCGCCACCCAGGCAATCTGCACCTGGCCGCTTTCATTGCGAGCGCTGTGGGCGATGTGCATCTCGGCGCTGTCACCGAGCATCAAGGCTTGCGCCGCACATTGCACAGCGGCAGCGGTTTTGTTCGCGGGCAGCGGCGGCAGATCGATGCTCGCCAGCAGGCTGTCCGACGGGTGCAGAAAACACACCAGCGGTTGCTTCGGCAGCGCGCCAAGCCGCACGCGTTCCTGGCGAACGACCTGCCCCTGACGATCCAGCCACGCACAATCCACTTCACTGTCGAGACCCAGCTCCGCCAGCGGCGGCAGACTCACGCGCAACGGGCTCATACGCCCACCCGCGACCAGATCACTTGTGGCAAACGGTCTTCACTGCGATGCAACAACGCATCGAGGCTGACCCGCCGCTGATTGCGCCGCGTCTGCCCGCGCAGCCGGAACCAGTCGCTGGTGATGCCGACCTTGACGCTGGTGATCTCCAACTGGGGCAGTCGCAGGCGATTGACGAAATCCCCGCGATTGATAAACCAGCGCCCGGCGTCACGCTCATTGATCAACGCCTGCGCCCGCTCCAGCGACAGCCCCGGCACATACGCCGCCAGCACGGGCGCGGTGGCCGTGTTGCCGTTGAGCCAAGTGGTCGCCGGAATCACCGTCAGGTACGGCGCCAGTTTCGCCAACAGCGCATCGTTGACCCCGTCGACACTGCGCAAATCGTCAAGCGTGCGCAGCATCGGCGAGGTCGGCGATTGCGGTTTGCGCGACGCGGACGGCGACGTGGCGCGCCCGCTGTCGAACGTGTTTTTCGCCACAGGCTTGTCCACCACTTGGGCATTCAACAGGTGCGGATAAGAGCCGATCACCCGCTGACTGATGCGCCGGCTCAAACCGCTGCTGACACCGATCAACTCGCACAAGCGCTCGAACGCCTGCACCTGCGCATCATCGATCCGCTCGTTGGCCACCAGATTGCGCAGGTTGAACTTGCCCTGCTCGTCCTCCAGCCGCCCTTCGAAACCCTGGGTGTTCAACCGCTGCGCCCAGGGCTGATCGAGTCGAGTCAGCGGATCGCGTTGCCGCGCATCCCACAACAATTGCCGGCTGATCTCCAACCCGCCGTGCAGCACCCAACGGCCCTGCACGCGCAGTTGTTCGGCTTCCAGCGCCCGGGTCGAAACGCTCTGGCGGGTCAGCATGCCGGCGGCGATCACCGCGACCACCGCCGCGATCAGCAGCGCACTGATAATCGCCATCCCCTGCTGGTTCGATTGGCTGTTCATGACCGGCCTTACAACTGCCAGGAACCGATGTCGGCATTCACGCCGTCGCCGTCAGGCTGGCCGTCGGCGCCGAGGGAAAAGATGTCGATCTCGCCGTTGGCACCGGGATTGAGGTACTGATAAGGACGACCCCACGGGTCATTCGGCAGGCGCTCCAGGTACGAGCGCCAGTTGCTGTTCTTCGCATCGGCCGGCCGCTCCACCAGCACCTTCAGGCCCTGGCTCTGGCTCGGGTAAGTGCCGTGATCGAGGCGATACAACTTCAGCGCCTGCATCAACCCACCAATGTCCTGCTTCGCCGCCGTGGCCCGCGCCTGATCCGGCCGGTCGAGCACCTTGGGCACCACCATCGCCGCCAGAATCCCGAGAATCACCACCACCACCATGATCTCGATCAGCGTGAAACCCTGCTGCCCACGGGGCATCCGGCTCGGTCGATTGGGCTGTTTGAACTGCGCGATATCCATCTCGTCATTCCCTGGCTTGATTCGATTCGACGCGCAGTGTTGCAAGAAGATATGTCAGGGATGTTGAAAATCCTCGGGTGTTTTCGTCGTCAAGCCGTCAAGCACGGGCGTTAGCGTCAAGGGCTGCACGACTGCCCGAGCCCCCGATGCGCACCCCCTCCCCGCAAGCCGGATTCACCCTGATTGAAGTGCTCGTCGCGCTGGCGATCATCGCCGTCGCCATGTCCGCCGCTGTTCGTGTAGCGGGGTTGATGACGCAGAGCAGCGGGGTTTTGCGGGATCGCTCGGTTGCGATGATTGCGGCGCAGAGTCGGATGGCTGAACTTCGGTTGGAAGGGAAATTGCCGATGGGGGTTAAGGCGGTGGAGTGTGATCAAGGGAGGTTGTTGTTGCGGTGTGAGCAGGTGATTGGGAGGGCGGAGAATGGGCGGTTGTTGAAGGTGGGGGTGCAGGTTTTTGATCGCAGCCAGGAAGCGCCGCCGTTGGCGAGGTTGGAGACGTTGTTCAACCGCCCGGAAAGTCCCTAGCCCGCCCGAGGCGATGGCGCGACTGTAGGCAAGGGAATAATGATATGTAGCCTGAGAGAGTGCCTGAAAATCTCTTTTTAAACGTTGACGTTTATCGAACTATCAAATGTGTCACCTCACTTATAAATAAATACGTCCTTCCTATCCCGTTCCTCTTATCCCCAAAACATACCCTCTTGGGCACCAAAAATCTCAATGATGGGCAGCCAACGGACTTACCTCAACTGCACGAGGCTTTCCGATGGCCTAGTGAGAAAAGGCTTAATACTCGGACTATTTTTTCTAAAGCATTGTAACAATCAGCCGATTTTTAAGTAGTACACAAGCTTAATTCACTGACCGCCTCAGTGACCATAGACATTAAAACCACCAGGATATACGAGGCTTAATATGGTAGGACCCGAAAGCAAAGCAGCTGTAGTTGAAGTTGTTAGCTTACTGAGAGACATAAGCCCATTAGTAGCCACTGCCTCTACAGCGTTCTTTATAATCTGGGCCATACTACGCGCAAAATCGGCACACTTTCTACTAGATAAAATATGGCGCTTAATTGGCGGGGGAGCTATTAATGATCAAGACCTAAAAAAGGACTGGCTCCAAATTCGAGACTTGGAAAGCTTTCGATTTCGAACAGGAATAAAATTTAATAGTAGAAACACCTGGAGCAAAACCGTCAAATGGCTTGAATACAATGATAAAAGCATGAATGACTTATCCTTTGCAAAAGCATGGATATCGGGAAAGCCATGGGACTTTAATGAGCCTTGGCTAAAGCAAATCAACGTTTTCGTATTTTGTATTTTCCTGATGACAGTTCCTTTAATCATGGGAATGACTTACATTTTTTCTGAACAGTCTGCCATTCTAACAATAAAGGGCTCTGAAAAAACTTTTTGGACAGATGGCGTTACCGCACGAAATTTTGAACTTGCTAAGGGGACACCCCAATTCTCGGTCGATTCAGCGGCGTGCATAAATAAGAAAATTCCAGGATTGGATGATAAGGATTCATACCTAATCTGTAAAACTCTCGAACCTGAAGCGATACCGCAGCTGAAGAAGTTTATTCTGGAGCAAAAAATACTTAGCGCCTACATGGGCTTCATATGTTTGCTTGCCTTACTTATATCCGTTCGATACGCTGCAAGAGCAAAAATGGCTAAAACATTCTATGAACTTCCGCCACCAAGAATAGAGCCTACTCAATAGCTATAAACTCACAAGTACTCCTCCCAAAAAAGCAGGGACAGATGTATTTTTTAAAAAGTAGATCTGTCCCTATACCCCAACCGCAAACCAAATATCCAACGTTTATGGCGAACCACAAACCAGTTGAAGGTGCTGTCAAATGAAGGCCCCGGTTCTCCTACTCCTCGCAATATATTGCACGGGTACAAGCGCAGCGTTTGCCGGTGGCTCGCAAGCGAAAAACGACATGCATGGGCCAGCGGGTATCGCCATCGGTGAGCGCCTGATGGCGGCCAGGTCCAAGTTGATCAAACAAGGATGGAAGCCAACCCGAATGCACACCAGCGATGGCTACGAATACAGTGGTATCGAGCGCGAGCTGGCCGCTCACAATTTCCTGGAACTCGATACCTGCTCGTTTGATAGCTCGCGCTGCATCCTGTTCTATTCAAAGAAAGGCGCCTGCTTGCGCGTTGACACCATAGGTGAACAGCTCAAAGACATGACGGTTACGCGATGGACCGATGAATGCCCTGATGCGCCGTAAGAGACACGTAGCGGCAACGCGGGTTAAGCAACAAAAGGGGACCGATTGAAATGAATCAGTCCCCTCTTCCCTTACGAGCAATAGCTAAGTGTCAGGTAGCAAAGCCATCGCTACCCGCCCAAATCCCCCCAGGTTTCAACGTCGCACACGATCTCTCTCAAGCAGAGGCCAGAAGCCATCATTGCCGCGAAAATGGTATCGTCCCCTCCTTTTTCAAATTTCTGACAGATTATGAATATCGTCGAATCCTCAATCCGGGCCGTTGCTCCCGCACCGGGCATCGCTGAATCAATGGATACCTGACATGCCCAACACGTCGCAGAACGCGAGATTTAACGAGTTGCTGGCTGTGAGCGAAGCCAGTATTGACAGCGCCGAATCCACAGCCGACCTGTTGAAGGTGATCCACGCGTTCGCCTCGTACGATGGCCCGCTCAAATTCAATTGCACACGCGCATGGTGGTTTTTTGGTACTGGCCTGCTATTGATAGCGGGCGCTGTAGCTCTTTTGGGTTATATGAACCGCTATCCCGTGGTTTCTTTTTTTCAACGTCTGCACATTGAGCCTGGCTTGGTCGGCGCAGTCGCTGGTGTGCTGGGCCTAGGGTTCGCCATTGGGAGCATGAATTGGATGTCATCCAAAGCTGAGCGCTTGCCAGCGCTTAGCCGCACAATTGCTGAATTGTCCTCCTACTTCCACAACGGGTTGCTGTTCATGGAAGAAAACTCGAACCGGACCCTCAACGAACTGGATGCGCAATTTGGTGACTACAGCCGGGGCAACTACAGCCGCGAGCTGGTCGAATCAATAGAAGGAGTGTTTGCCGGCACGCTGCGCGAACTCCCTTACCACTACCGCCAGTTGCACTACGTCAACAAACGGCATGTGCAAGTCACAGTGACCGACAAAGATGGTAAAACCAGAACAGAGACTCGAGTGGTGTATGACCACTACGACCGGTACAGCTTGGTTTTCGACTTTCCCTGGGTCACCGGAATATCGGTCAGATCCGATGACCAATCAGAGAACGACTATTCATGGTCGATGGACACAGCTTCTCCCGACTTTAATAAATCGTTCTGCTTGACAGGGCAGAGCGAGATACTCTGCGCGAAATTCATCAAACCTTCGACAGTGCTGCATTTGTTGAAGCTATTTGAAATCCTCGATCGTCCGAACCTGGAGTTCTCCGACGATGGCTTGCTCTGCCTCAGCTTCGCGAGCAGCGACCTGCTCGCGTTCGGCACGAAGTATTCGCTGGCTTCACCCAACGAGTTTTACGCAGAAATTTCTGCGGGTATCGAACTGCCGCGCCTGATGTCAGTGCTCCAATGGAGCCATGCACTCACTGAGCTGCACGATGACAACTTTACCTTTACCGCCTCTCCCCCAAATAAATGCAAAGAGAAGTAAGCCATGGACATTGCACTCATACTCTCCGCTGTTATCGCTGTAATCATCATCTTGGTGGGGTTGGGCATCTACAACGACATCATTGCCCGACATAACGGGGTACAACGTGCCTGGTCGGACGTCCTGGTTTACGAACGCCAGAAGACAAAAGTTCTCGATCAACTGCAAAAAGTGTTCGCAGACTTCATGATTTTTGAGTCCAGCCTCCTCGAAAAAATCACCGGCCTGCGCAGCGCCATTCACGCCCTTCCTGCTGGCGCGAACGGCAACGCACTCAGCAACGTTGAAACCGCGTCGAGGGAGGTGATGGGTGGTTTGCGCATCGCTTTCGAGGCATACCCCGACCTGAAAGCATCCGAAGCAGCCAACAACATGATGCGTGAAATTGCCGAACAACAAGAAAACGTCGGCGCGGCCATCACCATCTACAACCGCAACGTCGAACTGTTCAACAACGCCATCGAAATGTTCCCAGCCTCAATCGTCAATGGCCTGTTCAACAAGAAAACTCGCGTAACACCGTTCACCGATACCGAAGCTTCGCAAGGCTTCTCCTACACCCCGAACATCTAACACTTGTAGTGCTTCAAACCATCACCCGTGAGGGTGATGGTCGACCACCTCCCTCCTTGACCGAACACGATATCCGTGACCAACCCATAACCTTTTGGGAGCCAGTCCACGGCAGCTCCTGCAGGTTTGGGGCGCCCGCAAATTGTGCATTCACCCCAAACCCTGTGGGAGCGGGCTTGCCCGCGAAGGCGCCAGAACGAACACCCAATTAATAACCAGGTGCTCCAGATCCGAGCATCACCCCGGTAACTGCAAATTATCCAACGCCCGATTCACCGCCAACTCCCCGAGCATGATCAACTGCGCAATCCCCACCAACGCCCGACGCTGCGAAGCCGGCACCAGACTGGCGATGTTCTGGGCAATGGTTTGGGCCGAAGCGAGTGTTTCACTGGCATCAATCAGCAGTTCTTCGTTTTTGTTGTCCGCAGTCACGGCATACATCCCGCGGGTTCTGCGTGGGGGCGGCGTGGAGCCGGGCGGACAGAGGTAATGGTCGAGCGCGCGGTCGGCGGCTTCGTGGAGTTTTCTGGAATCGATGGATTCGTAGGGGGAAACCGAGTCGGTTTCGGGCGGGTTGGGTGTTGGTTTGATCATGGTGAAGCTCCTTGATGACTGGAGCCGCCACCGTTCGCGGTCAAACAAACAGGGTGGCAGCTGTACGCGGGTTGACCGACCGGACATCAAGGAATCCGGCACACCCGAAGGTGTCCCACGCACAGCCACCGCGACATGATTTCAGACAATGCCTGAACACGTGCAGAACGCTGGTGCGCCTTGATGTTGGGCGGACGGTCAAATCCGATCACTGATTCGTCAGCGACCGCACCACATTAGAACCCGTCCCCAAAGCGCACAAGCCGGCGGATTCTGGCGTAGCTGTAGGCAACGGCGCAAGGATATGTAGCCTGAGAGAGTGTCTGAAGATGTTTTTTTAAACGTTGGTGTTTATCGGAATTCTCATTGCGTCTCGGCCCCCCACGACAGATCCGTCCCCTTGCCCCAACAAACGTAAGCGTCCGGCGAACACATCCCCCTGAAGCTGATAGGGAGCCATCGCCTCCATTGAACCGAAGCAGTAGTGGTTATGCGGAATCTGTTCTCTGCATAATGACTGACCGGCCATGTTTAGGGTGCTTGTTATGCCAGCCTCCACTGATCAAAACTCCGCTGTCGTTTTATGCGCAGCTTCCATTAACGACCTGGAAGATCTGGTGGCCATTAGGATTGAGGCCATGCGCGAGAGCCTTGAACGGCTTGGACGATTTAACCCAGATCGTGCGCGCGAACGATTTGTTGCTGGGTTCGACGTTAACAGCACTCGCCGCATAGAAGTATCAGGTGATCTGGTCGGTTTTGTCGTAATCAAAGACCACCAGAGCGAGCTTTTGCTTGACCACTTGTATGTAATACCCAGTGCTCAAGGAGGAGGAATCGGCTCTAAAGTTCTTAATCAGATTTTCAGAGAAGCTGATGAGATCGGGCGTCCCATCAAGGTCGGTGCTCTCAAGGAAAGCGCTTCAAATCGTTTTTACACTCGCCATGGTTTCGTGTTCGTCGAAAGCGGTGAATTCGATAATTATTATGTCCGGGCTAACGGCAATGCCGGTGATTTGGGCGACTAGGCAGGTCTTGATACGGCTGCCGGTCAGAGTAAACAAAGGGGGTCAGGCCCACTGTTCCTTTATGTGAAACTATCAAATGAAGACCACGATCCTCCTGCTCCTCGCAATTTATTGCACGGGCACAAGCTTGGCGTTCGCCGGCGGCTCGCAAGCGACAAACGACAAGCACGGCCCAGCAGGCATCGCCGTCGATGAGCCCTTGGTGTCGGCCAGGTTCAAGTTGATCAAACACGGCTGGAAGCCAACCCGGATGCACACCAGCGATGGCTATGAATACAGTGGTGTCGAGCTCGAACTGGCCGCACGCAATTTCCTGGAACTCGATACCTGCTCGTTTGATAGCTCGCGCTGCATCCTGTTCTATTCAAAGAAAGGCGCCTGCTTGCGCGTCGATACCATGGGTGAGCAGCTCAAAAACATGACGGTTACGCGATGGGCCGATAAATGTCCTGATTCGCCTCTAGCCCCAAATAGCGGCGACTCCGGCTAGTGACTGGCTCGTTGTAGCCGCCATCCTGGAACCCGCCCACCGCAAAACCGCACTGGGGATTGCGCAGGTGGTGATGCTGGGGGAACTGGCGGTGAATCAGGCGCTGGATCATGTTGAGGTGAGGATGTGATCGGCTGATCGCTGTAGTCCAACTGCCGGAAAGAAAATGGCCGAGGTTGTCAGGGGTAACTGACGACCTCTAGCTCAAACGGGACTGATCCTTTGCTATCAGGCGACTTGTTGAATAGCGTGGAAATAAATTTCTCGGGCTGCGTCCCTATGGAGGTCAAGCGAAGGATAGAAGTGAATTTCGTGTTGAAACTCCGGCCATTGACCAGACTGTTGTCTGCATAAAAATGCGACTTCTGCCTCTACTGTCTCCAGATCCCGTAGCGTCGTGATATTACCTTCGAGTTCGGCAGTCCAAATACTGAGATTCAATCTGTGTCTTAACTTTTTCCATTTGTACCCATGGTAGCCGCCTTTACCTTTAGCCCGAAAACCAAACGAAAGGCGCGAAGACATCGGTTGTGAGGCGACTCCCACGTAAAGGAGCTTGCCGGCTGCTGACAACGTGTACAGCTTTGGGTGTTTTTTGGTACTCGCGGGTTTCGAAAATTTGCATACCGCTCCATCCGAAAAAAGTCGGTAGGGGCCATCGTCAAAGAGCTCAAGATGATATGTCTGCGGGGTATGTAGCTTCACGCTAAGAGGCTCCAATTTTCCAATAACAGGGGGCTTTTTGATGTTCAGCCTCCCCCATTCTCTGTTGCAGAATTTATGGGCGTCTTACCTGCTACAAGTCGCGGCCATAGCTGCAAATCAACTGCGAAATGATTGGGCCTTGAACATATCCAGCCACCAGGGCTAAAAACACCATGCCTAGCAGCATTGCGCTCACAGCTCGCGTCCATCCAAAATCGTGCAAAGTCTTCTGCATACGAGTTATCAAGAATGCAAAACCTAGGTAGCCGATGACCACAAACCAGTCTGAGTTATAGGCCATCTGATTACCCCGGATGGCCGCGTGCACGGCCGTCTCATAGCCATCTAGCGTGCAGCTTTGGGCGATAGCGCTGAAGCGCGCACCAAGAGCTGGCATCTCGAGGAGCTTTAGCACAACAAGCCAAGCTGAGAGATAGAAAAAGGTGTTAACACTCACCGTCATTTGGCGAGGTGTTCCAAGCACACGAGCGGCAACACCGAAACATACCCCATAGATCGCAATCAGGAACCAGTTCATCAGTGTCATCATACCGGCAAGTTCGAGACTTGGTTTCACCCCTGCAGACCTCAGGGCTGGTAACCCTAAAACGCCCAGTCCGATAGCCACGACGACGCCGAACAGACATGCCCGCGCGCAGATCTCTGACCTGGTTTTCATCAATTCCAAAAAAGACGTGTTGGACTGAAAGAGTATCTGTGCATCCTTTGCGGTAGCCGCTACGGTGGGCCACAGCTTTCCTAATACCAGCTCTAGCATTTTTTCAATCAAGATCTCGCTCCTTCGATATGTCGATCTAAAAGGAACGCAGTGTAGGCTAATGCGGTGAGGCGATTCCATTTTGCCACGCATGCTGAGGTGACGTGATTGGCTGGTCGCAGTAGCTTATTAGACAGAAAGAAAATGGCCGAGGTTGTCAGGTGTGAGTGACGACCTCGGCCAAATGAGCATTTCTACCTTTTGCGGCACCTCTCGACGTCATCCTGAGTCTTCAGGCCTGTGTCTATCCCCAAGCGGTATCCGCAGTAATCAATAATCCATCCCCGCTCCTCTGCCGTCAGGCGTTCTACCTTCCTGATCTCTCCATCGTTGGCGTGAATGTTGTAGAACTTCATCTGAAACGTCGGGTGCTTCTTGATGAAGACAATGGTCTCGATGTCCCCGTCCTCAAGGGCTTCGTAGTAGCCGACGTAAAGCATGGACACTAGGGCGAGGATCGCCGCGATTAAAAGCTTTTTCATTCTTGTAGTGCCTTCGTCCGTAGCCCCTCCGAGCGTTAAAACGAAGGTGAACCCAGGTTATTTTAGAATTCCCGATTTCCCCACAGCAGCAAGCACCGTCATCGCAGAAAGCAGCACAATTGCGCTCCATTGCATCAATACAAGTTTCTGCCTGAGTGGCGCCGGAAAGTTGCTTACGTCCTCTACGCTCAGAGTGCCACGGCGAGTGTAGAAATTTGCAAATGTGACGAGCCCGGATGCACCTCCGACCAAAAGCAGCCTTCCCCAAGCTCCGCCGTGTTTCAGTGTAGCCAACTTGACTCCAGCAGAGCTGTTCTTGAGGTTCTCAAGGATCAAATCCATTTTGGTGTTACCGATATACAGGGCAACACCGATCCAAACGATCAGCAGAGCAATGACCACAACACACATACCGCCGACAATGAGTTCTGCAGTATTCATTTCGTAACCTCGTAAATCATTTCACCTGCCAGTTCACCAGTGGCACCTCCTACGGCACCGCCAGCATATGAGCCTGCTGCTACGACTATTACGCCGCAAGCCAGAGTCCCTAGGCCACCAGTAGGCACTCCAAGCCCTACACAAATCGCACCTACAACAGGGGCTGTCAAAACTGCCCCTGTTGCCGCGCCGCCGGCCACCCCTCCAATGAAGCTACCGCCCTCCGTGTATTTAATCTTTTCACAGGCGTCTTTGTTGCCTGCCGCGCAGACTTCTTGAACCTTCATGTAAGAAGCCCCACCCCCTACGGCTGTACCCACCCAACCACCGTACTTCACAACCTTGGCTGCTCTGGCGACACCTTCTGCGTGAGTGGCGTACCCGGGAATCTGTCCCGGAGCACCGGCCAGAGTCCAGTGATGCACTAGGCTTTTGCTTGAGATGCCGAGGGCAGATTTCAGACTTGGATGATCAGGGAAACCGATGCCCTTTCTGGTTAACCCGGTGAGCTGTCTATCAAGCTTGGCGAATAGTCGTGCACGCTCGTTGAAAAACTCCGAACTACGCAAGTGACCGTCACGCTGAAAGCTTTTCTGATGCAGCGTTTCGATTTCCTTTAGCGACGTTTTCACGTCTTCAAGGTTCTTGGCGAAGATCGATTCCCCCACACCGATTGATGTTGAGCCTTGCGAAAGAACGGATTCTATCTGGCTCCGATAGCGGACCATGAAACTCGCTTCTTCGTCGGACATGGGCTTGAGTGCCGCGTCCACTTTCTGAGCCGCTTCCATGAGCAACGCTTCTTCACGTGTGCACTGGGGATTGTTCGGATCGCTCAATACGATGAGCTGCCCGGGCTTGGCGTAACCGGTGACGTGAGGGTTGAGGCGCGAGAATTTCTCAAGCGTTGCGCCGTCCGGCTTATCGAACAACGCAGCTTCCAGTGCAGAGCGCGGCATGACTTGCTGAACAATGTAGAAACCAGGTTCAGCTATTGGCTTTGCAGCCGCCGGTTTCTCAGCCGGAGCCTCAGGGTATTCCGCCCAGTGCTTGGCGTGCAGGTCGGTCGGTTCTACGCCACGGTAGACCTTTTTTCTTGGCGGGTTAGGTTGCGCGGGCCTCGGTACGTTTCCAACTTCACTCATGAATCATCCTTGTTCACTTCGGGAATCCCGGCTTGGGTTTCTGACTGTCCGACGCTATCGAAAAGCCCAAGTGCCGGCTGTAAGACAAAACCTAAAAAGCTGTGCCCAAACGGCTGATTCCTGTCATTCGCGGGGTGCGCAGGATAACTGGTGAGGGAGGATCGTTGTATAGCAGCAGATGGCCATCCACGGTGATTGCGGCCCGACTATTCTGTGTTTAGCTGCCATTACGTCCAATAACGACAGCTACTTTCGGCCAGAAGCAGATTCCACAAGCAGCCTCTTACGACCAGAAACTGCTACTCCCCTTGGCCGCTCCCTACGGTCAGACGACCTGACTAGATGTTTTAGAGATTTTAATTAGATCTAATCAGGTTCTCGGATAGCGTTCAGTCTGAGGAGTAAGCCGCTCTGCAATTTCTTGCTGGCCCGGCCAGCTATATTAGCTTTGCGATCGATCTTTCCATGCCAACGGAATTAAGGCATTAGCCTCTCGAAATTCCGGTAGCACATGTACGTTTTTTAGATTGCTGAAAACATCGACCGGTACGTGTTCAAGAACAATCATCTGAAACTCTGTGTCATGCTTCGATTTCATCCGAGTTATAAAGTTATCCAGCATCACAAAAGCTTGACTGACCCGGGCAGCATCGGAACTTTTTAAGTGAGCCTCATCCTTAACTTTCTCCTCACCATAGTACGGGCGACTAGGTTGATCAATAAATAGAAAGTTTGGAACAAAGCGGGAGTTATTGACTACCGATGCCTCATGCAATGCGAGAAACAAAATCAGATGCATGAACATATGATTAGAGCTGCTTCCAACATTTTCAACAAGTGAGGACTGGGGCTTTCTAAGCTGTAAGACATTGTGCTTAAAACTAAACGCCGGGTGCCAAGTAATGTAATTATCCATGACAAAATCGGCTTCTACCAGCAAAGCTTGTGCGATATCATCTATTTGACGATTGATATTTTGTCGAACTTCGATTACATCTTGAACATTGATCTCATCGGCTGCTTTCTGCAACTCTAAAATCTTACCACTATAACTCTCTCGATCATCGCTTGATACCTCATGATACGACTCCAACTTGGCCTCGATCTTCCCGATAAACCTAGCGTGATCAATCACGGTAGTAAATGACTTCGCTTTTTTAGGTAAAGAGTCTATGAGTTTTTGGTGCTCATTCTTCTCAGCTTCCAAATCCCGCAGCATATTTGCAACCTGTGTGTCTACAGGTTGCTTAGTCGCAGTGGCTAGCTTTAATGCACGCAGATCAGCATTTAGACCACTTATCAAGTCATCAAAAATTTCTGTTTTGACAAGCTGATCTGTCTGATTAAGCAGCGTTTCTAGCGGTTTTAAACTGTCGAGCGTGAGTTTAAGCGTCGCCTTGTATTGTTTGTGCTCATCGGTAAACTCTCGAAGCTTTCGCATTTTTCGGTTGAGCTCAAACATTTTTGCCTTCGCGTCGGCAAAGCGTTTTGCATCTTGGCCAGAGGCTTCTGGAGAGGGGCACCTATCTACAATGCTTTTCAAAAAATCGATGTCGACGACTTTTGGGACTTTTTCGATTAAGCCATATTCGGCAGCGGTAGCAGCGATTTCTCTCGCTTCACCCTCGAACAGACTCTTTCCGCTTGAAAGTTTTTCCTTCTTTTTCTCTAGGCTGTCAATCTGCCGCAGGATGTCTTTTTTTCGTTCGCGAGCACCGATATTATCGAGACTATCAATACCTAGGCTAAGATCTAGAACTTGAGGAAGTGCCACCCGATACCGGTCTTTCTGCTGATTATCAAAATAAACCTCGCTGTTGGTAATAGTGTTTTCCGAAATTGTATTCATTAGCATGAAATATCGGAATGACATCTGTGTTCCTTGCTTAAGTCCACGTCCGCCCCAGAGAACAACGCTACTATCCAACCCAAACTCTGCTTGAAGGATGGCTTTGATATCGTCGCTCTTAGCGTTAGGCTCAGGAACATCAGGCATTGTACCAATGCCTGAAAAATAAAGTTGATCAGATACGTTTTGGGCAGTCGGGCTTTTTCTAGCCACGACGAAGGTCTTGTCATTGATATAGAACTGCAGGCCGTACCACGCGACATTATCATTGATTACATCGTGGGGCAGCTTATGTTCGCTAGAAAGTAGACAGTAATCAATAATATGCAGCAGAGAGGTTTTGCCGCGACTGCTCCCCCCTGTAAGGATATTAATCCTTCCACGCTCAAAATCTACATCACGCACTTCTTTATATTTAGACCACAGGCGGATTTTATCAATACCAAATTTCACAATTGAACTCGCAAATTTAGATATAATTCTTCTTCGGAAGATTTGAGAAGGTGAGAAATCTCTCGTGCTGCGTTTGCAATAAGTTCTGCTCGCTTCCCAAGCGCATGACTCGCTTCAAAAGGTTTTGCTTTACAGATATTACCGTCGTAATTAATTACGCCTAATTCATATAGTAGCTGCAGGCCATTAAGTGTATGAGTTAGACTTGCATGAAAACGCTGACTGAAGTTATGTACAAAGTCAGGTCTAATTGCTGTCAGGGATGAAATCTCTCGCGAACGAGTATTCCCATTTGCTAAATATTTTATGGTGGGGGAATGCATTGCGAGAGGCATTACAAGTAATGCCTTAGGAAGAGAGAGTGTGTGGCAATGATTCAGTGTCATTCCGATAGCCACCGCTGCGATGCCGGAGTTATTGTATCCACTCCAAGTCAAAGTGCTTTTTTCGCTCATGCTCAAAATTTCTCCCAGTCTCTATGCCAACCAATTCGCCCTATATCTGAAAGCTCATATAATTCACCATTGGAATACTCGGTGCTAAGCTCGTCCTCGCCAAGCTTGTATTTTTCCTGGCGCATTTTATTAACAATTGCCTGCCCCTTTTCTTTGACTTCATCCGACTTACACCCCCGGTAAGCCATGCGGTGATTATTTTTCCATCTTAGATGCACTTCGTGGTGGAGCGCTTGCACTTCATCATAAACCACCTCTCCACTCTGTTCCCACTGCTCTAAGCTACGCGCCAATCTTACTTTATGCGTAGAGTACTCAGTGATGATCTCATCTTCGTGATCATATACGTCATCGATTGATAGTAATTGTTGAATGAATGGCTGCCTGAGCAAATCATCAGGAAGAGCTGGTTCAAATCGAAGACTGGAGAGTTTGTTATTCCGCGCATCTTGAAAAATATTACAATACTTATTATTAAAATCATCAAAAAATACGGAAAAAGCCTTACCACTCAATATTGTTATGTAGTTACTGTCTCGTATATTGGTATTAAGGCGCTCGTAAACCTCATCAATTTTTCGAGGTGGAATAAATTTTTCAGCGATTGAGTTTTTTATCTTTTGAATGATTTCTGTCTCAGAAAGCTCAAAATGAATCTTCTTGAGAAAATCCCGCTTTACTGCTGCGGAAAGATCGCCAACTGTTCTTATATATCCCTTAATTGCGTCGTCAGATGTTGACGCCTGCAGCTCGGAGATCCTTGACAGAACTTTCTGGAGATTCTCTGGTGTATCATCTTCAACGTAAAAAGCTAATAGCTTCCCGAACTTGTTAGAGCTGCTTTCGCTTTTGTTAGTTACAAGATGAAATTCAGTTTTAGAGATAAATTTTAGCTGAGCTATTTCGTCTGCGCGGTCGGCATTTGGATCAGAGATGACTTTTGCCCAATTATGAAGCGTCTTCCAAAGATCGACATCGAGCTCTGTGAGGGCGACAGGATTTCCATCAGCTTGTTTCTGAATTGTATGTTTCAGTTGAAAAAGGAGCTGTAGATCACCATCAACATCGGTGTGAACATCGTCCTTGATTTCTAGACCAACAGACTGACCTTTCCTTAGGTTTAATATCTTGTAAAGAAAATAGTAGTACTGGTAGTCGAAGCCCGCGCTAGCACCTGGTGCGGCAGTCTTCTCCATGAATGTTTTTGATGTTCCCATTCATATATCTCAGTGTGTGCATTTCCGTAAGGCCATGATTGACAATTACTGAGAACGCCATCCATGACTTATTCATCGGAACATGAGGCCATGGTTACTGAATAGATGCAACTATTTTGACATCACTTTGCTTGAATTCGTAATTGAGCACAGCCGCGCAGGCAAAAAAATGTATATGCATACAGTGTTTAGCAAATTAACTGTACATATATACACATCTCGTACGATTGCGTCTGATCTGCCAGTTTGGGTATTTGCCAAGCACTCCCTCCGTGGAAATTGATCTTTAGCAAAAATTTGTCCTAAAGAAGAATCCCCCACTTTTCCTAAATTAAACGACTGTTTCTGGTCGAGGCCAGTCGTTCATAAACGTCCGCTGTGGGCCAAAAGCGGACATCTAAGGAACGCTTCTTTCGGTTGGTCAAAAGCAATCAAGCACGCCCCCTGCGATCCAGTCCCCACCACCCGACTGAGACATCAAACAACTGCCTCCCCGAAAAAATCACGGCCTAACCAACCTAGGCATCTCCACCCCCTCCCCCAACCTCTCCACCTCCAACCGCACCCGCTCCCCACCCTGCTCAATCACCACCCCATCCCCCTCCACCGCCACCAACTTCACCCCAGGACTCACCCGTTCCCCCTGCAAAAAACTCCTCGGCGGCCCGTCGTTCAAACTCAAAATCGCCACCGCCCCCCGACTCCCCGCCATCACGCCACTCACCTTGATCTCCACCGGCGCCGTGCGGTTGGAAAACCACTGCAACGCCGGGTTATCGCTGCGCGCCGCAAACAGTTGCGGGGCGGCGGCCGGGGTGTGGGATTCGGCGGTGGTCAGGAGCAGGGATGACCAGGTGGCGATGCCGATCAGGGCGGCCAGCAGGGCGGCGGCCTGGATGATTTGGGGTGGGGAAAAGCGTGCGGTGTATCTCATGGGCTGAATCTCCTTTTAGTCCCGGTGACCAGACTACGCGGCAATTCTCACGGTTTTATTTCACACGCCTTACATGTTGGCCGTGCAGGATGGTTTTTTGGGACGGGGCTGGACGCAAGGGAGTGCGCATTCGATGAACCGGTGCAGGCAGCAGGGTTTTACGCTGATCGAGTTGATGGTGGTGCTGGTGATCATCGGCATCGCCAGTGCGGCAATCAGTCTGAGTATCAAGCCCGATCCGTTGCAGTTGCTGCGCAAGGACGCCGAGCGCGTGGCGCAGTTGCTGCAGATTGCCCAGGCTGAGGCCCGCGCCGATGGCCGGCCGATTGCGTGGTTGAGCGATGGCAAGGGGTTTCGGTTCAGTCGGCGCAGTGACAGTGGCAAGGGCTTTGATCATTTCGATCGGGACCCGCAGTTGCGGCCGCGTCCCTGGCAGAGTCCGAAGCTGGAGGTGCGGGTGGAGCCGAAGCAGAAAGTGGTGCTCAACGCGGAGTGGATCAATCCGCCGCTGCAGTTGACGCTGTCTGACGGGCTCAATCGGTTGAGCGTGCTGCGCGATGCTTCGGGCCGGATTAGCGTGCAATGAACAGACAACACGGTTTTACGCTGATCGAGGTGATGGTCGCGATTCTGTTGATGGCGGTGGTCAGTCTGATTGCCTGGAAGGGGCTGGACAGTGTCACCCGCGCCGACAGCCATTTGCAGGCCAGTGGTGAGCAGAGCGACAGCCTGTTGCGGGCGTTGAATCAGATGCAGCGGGATGTGGAGATGCGCGCCGGGATCGAGCTGACGGAGCCGAAGAAGGTCGGCACCGAGGATGAGCCGGCGACGGCCCCGCCTGCCGTTACGGTGCGCAGCAGTGACAGCAAGGGGTTTCGGCTGGACATCATTCGGAGCGCGGCGGATCAGCCGGGGGCTTTGCAGCGGGTGCGCTGGTGGCTCAAGGGGGACACGTTGTATCGCGCGGTGGCACCGGCGCGCAGTCGGTATCCGTTGCCGGCGCCGACTGCTGGGGTGGCGGTGTTGGGCGGGGTGAGTGATTTGCAGGTGCGGGTTTGGGAGGCGGACAAGGGGTGGCGGCAGTTGAGCGGGAATCGGCGGGAGGATCCGTTGGGGTTGGAGGTGCGGTTGACTCGGGAGACGGCGCAGGGGGTGGAGAAGTATCGGCAGGTCATGGGGCCCTTGCAGTGATCAGCTGAGGACGACTACGCCACCCGGCAACTCGGTGCATTTGACGCCGTAGGCATCGCGGATCAGCGCGCCTACGCCGGCCAGTTGGTCGAGGGAGAAACGTGCCTGAACCCGGCGTTGGCCGAGTTCGCGGTTGAGCAGCAGCAACATGCCTGGGCGATAGCGGTTGATCTCGTCGATCATCTGGCTGAGGGTTGCGCCGTTGAACACCAGCACCTGCTGCCGCCAGTTCATCACCGCTGCGGTGTCGACGCTTTGCACGGTGCCGACCTGTTGCGCGTCGTAGGTCAATTGCTGGCCCGGTTCCAGGCGCAAGCTGCGGCCTTCGACTTCCACATCCACCGCACCATCGAGGCAGGTCACGCACACCTGTTGATCGAGGTTGCGCAGGTTGAACCGCGCCCTGCTCGCCCGCAGCCAGCCGCCACCGGCCTGCATCGCCATCGGCAACCGCGCTGTCTGCACTTCGACTTCGCCGCTGACCAGTTCAAAGCCTTGCACGCCCTCATCCACCGAACGCTGGTTGATGCGGGTCTGGGTGTTCAATTCCAGGCTCAAGCCGTCGGCCGGTTCGACCCGGCGTTGCTGGCCGACTTCGGTGATGTAATCGGCGCCGAGCCCGGAGAACCCGCCCGGAATCGTGCCGCGTACCAGCAGGAATGCGGCCGATGCGGCAATCGCGCCGCCAAGAAACGCCCTTCGTCCAAACCGGCGTGGCGCCTGTGTCGCTTCCGCCGCCGGCTGCAGCAGATGCCACAAGGCCTTGCACTCTTCAAAGGCGCGGGCGTGTTCCGGGCTTTGCGCACACCACTGGCGCAGCGCTCGGGCGTCGGCGACCGTGGCGCGGCCGGAGGTCAGGAGGATCAGCCAGTCGCGGGCTTCGCTTTGCAGACGCTCGGCAGGCGTGGGCTCGGCAGGTGTCAGACGGAAGATGTTCAAACGCACAGGTACTCGACGGGTTGATCGGGAGCTTCATTCACTAGACGGTTTTCCGGCCCCGCGACCGAACCGCTGAAACACTTTTCTTTCCAGTTTGGCCGCGCAGTGTCCGAGGGCAGCCTTGATTTCCTTCTCGACCATGCGCGTGGAGATGCCGAAACGCTGGGAGATTTCCAGGTGCGGCGCTTCTTCCAGGCGTGCGGCGATGAAGATCCGGCGGCGCCGGGCCGGCAGTTCGTAGAGGGCGCTGAGCAGGGACTGGATTTCCTTCTGGCCGCCGACCACGCGCATCGGGTCCAACGCTTCGTCGCTGACTTGCAGCAGTTCTTCGACTTCGCTGCCGGTGAGCAACCGCGCATCGGCCTGGCGGCGGTCGGCGGCGATGTTCAGGGCCATGCGATAGAGGTAGGCGTTGGGCCGCAGCAGGTTCGGCGGCGCTTCCATGCGGTCGACCCGCAGGTAGGTTTCGTGCAGCACGTCGTTGGCCAGGTCCTCCGAGCCGAGACGGCGTCGCAGGCGCACCCGAAAGTCCTCGTAGGACGTCAGGAACAGCTGGACCATCGAACTTTGTCCGGCGTCTTTCATCCCCCGGAAACTCCTTCCCATTGTGTGCATTCCATGCGCTTTCCTGACGATTCGGGTAACAACAGCAACGTGACTGGCTGGCGCAATGCGCCGGGTGTCGGCCGGTCGATCTTGAGCGTGTGAAAACTGTCGACCAGCGCGGCATCGCGCCGAACATCGCCGGTCGAGGTGACCAACCGGTTGTGCTGCACCACGCCGTCGCGGCCGATCCACAACTGCAACACCGCGCGAAAACTGCCGGGCCGGGTCAGCGGCGAACGGCACAGGTTGCGTTCAATCGCGGCCTGCACCGCCGTGGCGTAACTGCGGGTGACGGCTGCGCTGGCGGGGGTCGGTTTCTCCGCCGGCATTGGCACGTCCTCGACCTGCGCAACCTGCAAGGTGAACGCGTCGTCGCGGCTGTACTTGGCCATCAACCCACTGCCGCCGAGCATCCGGCGCAACGCTTCGGCGGCGGTGAATTCGCCATCCACCGCCAACGAACGTCGACCGCGACTCAACTGACTGTCGACCAGCACCGCCATACCAGTGGCGCGGCTGAACTGTTCAAGGGCGCGGGCCAGTTCCTGGGCCGGGATGTGCAGCGTCATGCGCATCGTCGCCGGCACCGGGTCGGCGCCGGCTCGGCTCAGAAACAAGCCAAGCAGCAGCCCCAGACAGAGCTGGCGCATGAGCGCTGAGCGCACAACATCCTCCCTGGCACGGCCTCGCTGCACGGCTGATGTATTCCTGAAAACCGTCATCCTGAGGGCTGTTTATGAATCTGGTGTGACGGCCACTGCAAAAAAACCATCACGGGATCGGCGCCGCCGTTGCACTAGACTCTTGAGCCAGAGCGGCCCCTTCGGGCCGGCCAGGAGGCAGGCATGAAATCAGTCTGGAAAGTTGCCCTCGGCGGGTTGCTGCTGACGGTGTTTAGCGCTGCACACGCGGAGGAACCGCTGGGCTGCGTCGAGGTGACGGTGGGTGGCTACAAGGCGCCGAATTACGACTGCCTGAGCCAGCAGATGGGCAACAACCCCGATGGCGCGGCGGCTGCGCAGAAGAATCAGGAAGCGATGAATGTGCCGGTCAATAAACGCCCGCCGAATCAGGTGGGGCTGGCGACGCCGGCGGCCACCAGTACGCGGATGGGCAACACGTTTGGTACGTCGGTGAAACCGCAGCGGCCGCCGAACTAGCTTTCACTTGATCGTTCCCACGCTCCCGCGTGGGAACGATCAGCGTGTAGAGGGCGGAGCGATTGATGGCTCGTGATCAATCGCTGGGAATCTGGCGGAAGCTCACCGCCAGCCTATTCCAGCTGTTGATGGTGCTGACGGCCATGGTCAGGTCCACCAGTTCCGTCTCGTTGAACTGTTCCCGCGCCTGCTGGTAAACATCGTCAGGCACCCGGCTGTCTGCCAGCAGCGTGACGGCCTCGGTCCAGGCCAGCGCCGCCCGCTCGCGCAGGTTGAAGAAGCCGCTGTCGCGCCAGACCGCGATCGCGTACAGCCGCCGATCCGTCTCCCCTGCCCGCCGTGCTTCCACCGAATGCATGTCGGTGCAGAACGCGCAGCCGTTGAGCTGCGAGGCGCGGATCTTGATCAGGTGCAGCAGCGGCGGTTCGATGCTCAGGCTGCTGGTCAGCGCTTCCAGGGCAATCATCGCTTTCATGGCTTTGGGTGAAGCGCTGTAGTAATCCAGACGCGGTGACATGGGCGGGCCTCGGGCAGCAGAAGAGTGATTTCACGGTAAGCGCTGGCTCGGCAAGGTTACAGCCCCAATTCTGCGAAAAAACGGAAGACCACTGAACCGGAGGCCAATTCACGGTTTTTCGAGCACACAACTTCTGCCCCGCCCGCATTCGGGAGTAATCTGGCCGGCACACTCAATCGCCCGGAGCGCCCCGTCGGTATGGAACTGCATGTCGTAATCAACGGCCGCAAGGATCTGGCCGGTCAGTTGTACCAGCAACTGCGCGGCGCCATTGAATCCGGGCGCCTGGCCGCCGGCACCCAGTTACCGCCCAGCCGTTTGCTCGCCGAGCAACTGGGGATCTCGCGCAAGACCATTTCCGACACTTACGCGCAGCTCACCTACGAGAATTTCCTCACCGGCGTCATCGGCAAAGGCACTTACGTCAACGCCCGCTCGACGCCGGTACAGCGCAAGCAAAGCCATTCCGAACTGGCCAGTTCCGAGGTGATCGAGAGCTGGCGCAATCTGCCGGTGTTCCTGCGCCATCCGACGCTTGAGGGTTCGCTGCGCTACGACTTCATCGGCGGCGCCACCAGCAAGGGCCAGTTTCCCCATGATGACTGGCGCCGCTGCGTCTCTCACGCACTGCGGCAGATGGCCCATTCCAAAGGCTTCTATAGCGTGCCGGAAGGCCTGCCGGCGCTGCGCAATGCGATTGCCCGGCACATCGCGTTTTCCCGTGGCGTGAACTGCCAGGACGAGGACATCGTGGTCTGCAACGGTGCGCAACAGGCGCTGGACCTGATCACCCGCGTGCTGATCCGCCCCGGTAGTCTGGTGGCGATGGAAGATCCCGGCTACCCGCCGGCGCGGCTGCTGTTCGGCACTCACGGGGCGACGGTGGTCGGCGTGCCGGTGGATGCCGAGGGCATTCAGGTCGAGCGGATTCCCGAGGGCACGCGGCTGATCTACGTGACGCCGTCGCACCAGTTCCCGCTGGGCATGCCGATGAGTCAGGCGCGGCGCGAGGCTCTGCTCGAACGCGCCCATGAGCTGGGCGCAATCATCATCGAGGACGACTATGACAGCGAATTCCGCTACGAGGGCCGCCCGACCGATTCGCTGCACAAGCTCGATCAGCGCGGCATCGTCGCGTACGTCGGCACCTTTTCGAAAACCCTGCTGCCCGAGCTGCGCCTCGGCTACGCGATCCTGCCGCCGGCGATTCTCGAAGCGGTGATCCGCGCCAAGCAGCTCACCGACCTGCACGCTTCCACCCTGCCGCAATGGGCGCTGGCCAAGTTCATCGCCGAAGGGTGTCTGCTCAAGCACATCCGCCGCTGCCACACCATTTATGCCCAGCGCCGCGAGCGGATTCTGGCGCGCATGGCCACCGACCTGTCGCCGTGGCTGCAAGCCGTGCCGCCCAGCGCCGGTTTTCACATGGCGGTGTTCTGCAAGGTCCCTATCGATTTGCCGCTGGTGATCGAACTGGCAAAAAAGGTCGAAGTCGGGCTGTACGCCATCGATGGTTTCTATTATCAGCAGCCGGCCAAAAGCGGGATGTACTTCGGTTTCGGCGCCATCGAGACGCTGGACATCGATATCGCGCTAGACCGCCTGCGCGACATTCTGCAACAGGTCGCTGGTTAGATTGGACTAAACGATTAACCGCCGATTGGTTATTGGTGATCCGGGGGTGCAGGCCTATCCTGCACAAGCGTTATCCCTCAATGAGCAGGATTCGTCCGGCCTGATTCAGGAGTGTGAGCAATGTCCAACGAAGTGATCAACACCGTACAGGTGCAGGCTGCCGCCGGCCGATCGGAGGAGCTGGGCAAGCAGTTGCAGAAGATCGTCGAAACCCTGCGCGAAACGCCGGGCTGCGATTCCTACATGGTCGACCGCTGCCCAGAGGACAGCCACCGCTGGACGGTCAGCGCCCGCTGGCAGTCGGAAGCGGCAATGCAGGCGCATTTCAATCGCCCGGAAGCTCAGGGCTTCATCGACCTGATCGACAGTCGTCTGGCCAATAGCGTGGATTTCAACTCTTTTCCAATCGTTTGACTTACTGACGCCATCGCTGGCAAGCCAGCTCCCACAAGGTTTTGTATCGTTCACAAACCATATGAACGACACAAAAAAACTGTGGGAGCTGGCTTGCCAGCGATGGCGTATTTGAATGCGCGGACATCCCCCAGATTGGTCACCCAAACTTCCCGAATATTGGCCGTTTGAATACCCCGGCACGCGGACTACTGTGATGACCGACTCCCCACTTAATCAGGTGATCTCCATGAAAGTCCTGCACTTGCTTGCCGCCCCGCTCGCCGCTCTGGCCCTCACCATCAGCGCTTCGGCACTGGCCCACGGTACCGATTCCCCGTCCGAGAAAATCTCGGTGCTGCAGGACCAGATGCTGAAAAACGTCCCCGGCAAAAAAGCCATGATGATCGAAGTCGATTACAAACCCGGCCAGTCCTCGATCGCCCACAAACACGACGGCACCGCCATGGCCTACGTGCTCGAAGGCGAGATCGTTTCCCAGGTCAAGGGTGAGCAACCGATCACCTACAAGAAGGGCCAGTACTGGTACGAGCCGGCCGGCTCCGAGCATTTGATCTCGAAAAACGCCAGCAAGAGCAAGCCGGCCAGGTTGCTGGTGTTCATGGTGCTGTCACCCGACGAGCAAGTGCTGATCCCATTGAAAAACTGATGGTTGTTTAACCAGCCATAAATGAAAGGCGGAAATTTTTGATTTGCGCCTTTTTTATTTCACGCGGCAATTAATCAAAAATGCTTACAACCAATAAAACTATGACATGACAGTCATTCAGCAAATTGTCAGGTTGTTTTCGTTTTGGCGGGAGTAGTCTGAGGCGACTGTCGCCGGTTCCATTTAATCAACCCCGACATGCCTGACTTTCCGACTGAAGTTGCTTCACGGGAGACTCACCATGAAACTTGCCTTTGCCAGTACCTTGGCGATATCAGTTTTAGCGTTGTCCGCCTGTTCTGTTCCTACCGCTCCGAAAGCGGTTTCCTCTCTCGACACGCTATTCACCCAACCGGTGGGACGCAGCAGCGCCACCCAGGTGAAAAGTGGTCCCGGTGTCTCATTGGGCGTGATCTACAGCCCGAGCACCCAAACCAACCGCGACTACCTGCGCAACTACCAGGCCAATGCCGGCACCGGTTTCGGCCAGAGTTTGCTGGTGCAGCCGATCCACGACGCCTACGTCGCCACCTCGAAACCGGACATGGCGGTGGATTGGGTCAAAGCTTCGCTGCAACGTCAGTTTGGCTCGGTGACGGTGTACCCGGACATGCAGAGCCTGCGTGCGGCCAATCCGGATGTGGTGGCGGTTGTCGATACTCACAGCCAGTTGATTACCTCGCGCAGTTCGAACATCAAGGCGGATGTGAGTGCGGATTTTTATGATGGGAAGTTCAACTATATCGGTACGGCCAAGGGGTCTGAGGCAAAAGAATTGACGCCGGTGTGGGCGGACTTCAAGCGTTCAAAGGAGATTGTTGCGGATATTAATCAGCAACAGGAAGTTCAGGTTCGGGCGTTGCAGAAGTTTGACCAGTCGCTCAGTAATTTGCTGACCAGGCCGGCAGGTAATGTGTCGATGCTTGATAGTAAACAACTACATAAGTTGCAGTGACTGTCAGGCCGCTGCCCTCACCCTAGCCCTCTCCCGGAGGGAGAGGGGACTGACCGAGGTGTTTGTTAGAGTTACGCCGACGTGAAATACCGAGTCGAACTCAAGTTTCGAAAAACACACAAATCGGCTCCCTTTCCCCCTCGCCCCATTGGGGAGAGGGCTGGGGTGAGGGGCTGGATTTGTGCAGCAACACACAAATACCGCCAAACAACAGGCATAAAAAAGCCCCGCCTCTTTCGAGAGCGGGGCTTTTTCATTCAACGGTTACTCAAGCAAGCTCAAGCTCCGCAGTCGCCGCAGCAGGCACAACTGCCTGACCGCTCAGCGCCACGTCGTTCAGCTCACGGTTGGCCACCGCGTACATGGCGTAGTCGGTGCCGCTGGCGGCACGGATTTCCACCAGCATGGCGCGCCAGCGTTCGATCATGGCGTCGTTCTGCTTCATCCACAGTGCCAGACGGGTTTCCACGTCCGAATCACCGCCGCCCGCTTGCAGAACGGCGATGGTGATCGCGCGTTGCTGCCAGTCGACGTCGTCGCGGAACGCTTCACGGGCCAGGGCCTGCCAGTTGTTTTCAACCGGCAAGGCGCTGATCTGCGAGATGTACCAGGTGATGTCCAGCGCGCTGCCCACGGCGAAGTACGCCTTGGCCACTTCGGCTGGATCCTGGCCGGTCACGTCGGCCGCTTCGATGATCGGCAGCAGCGTGTAGAGGTGGGTCGTCCCCGCCACCATACGCGCCAGCAGTTCCGGAACACCGGCGGCGACGTACGCCTGATAACGCTCTTGCCAGTTTTCGCGGATTTCGCCGCTCAGCAGCTCGTCCAGCTTCAGGCCCAGCTCTTTGAGGTGCGGACCGAAATGCGCGACGTCACGGGCAGCGTTCTGCTCGTTGCGACGGGCACGCAGGAACCAGCGCGTAGCGCGACGGCCCAGACGCATCAGCTCGTCCATCAGCTCCAGCTGCACGTCAGCGGAAACCTGGTAGTCCAGCGCTTCGATCTGACGGAACCAGTGCGGGAGGTGGAAGATATCCCGAACAATCACATACGCACCGGCAACATTCGCCGGGGTCATGCCGGTGGACTCTTTGAGCCTTTGAACGAAGGTGATGCCCATGTGGTTGACCAGATCGTTGGCGATCTGGGTGCTGACGATCTCGCGCTTCAGACGGTGACGACGCATGGCTTCGGAGAACTTGCTGACCAGGGTCGGCGGGAACGCCGTTTCCATGTCGCGGGTCAGGTAGTCGTCGTCCGGCACCAGGGAGCCCAGCAGCTGCTCCTTGAGGTCGATCTTGCTGTACGAGATCAGCACCGACAGCTCAGGACGGGTCAGGCCATGGCCTTCGGCAACGCGTTCGGCCAGTTGCTCTTCGGTCGGCAGGAACTCGATGGCGCGATCCAGCTTGCCACGGCCTTCCAGGTCGCTCATCAGACGCTTGTACTCGGCGATGCGCGCATAAGCGCGACGGGCCGCCAGGGACAGGGCCTGAGTCTGCTTGTAGTTGTTGCCCAGCACCAGACCACCGACTTCGTCGGTCATGCTCGCCAGCAACTGGTTGCGTTGCTTGTCGGTCATGTCACCGGCCTGAACCACTTCGTTCAGCAGGATCTTGATGTTCACTTCGTGGTCGGAGCAGTCCACGCCACCGGCGTTGTCGATGAAGTCGGTGTTGGAACCGCCGCCATTGAGACCGAACTCCACACGACCCAATTGGGTCATGCCGAGGTTACCGCCCTCGCCCACCACTTTGCAGCGCAGTTCGTTGCCGTTCACGCGCAATGCATCGTTGGCCTTGTCGCCGACATCGGCGTGGCTTTCGGTGCTGGCTTTGACGTAAGTACCGATACCGCCGTTCCACAGCAGATCCACCGGCGCCTTGAGCAAGGCGTTCAGCAGTTCGGTCGGGGTCAGCTTGTCGGCCTGGATGTCGAAGCGCTCTTTCATCTGTGGCGAGATGGCGATGCTCTTCGCGCTGCGCGAGAAGATGCCGCCGCCTTCGGACATGATGCTGGTGTCGTAGTCGGACCAGGCCGAACGCGGCAGGTCGAACATGCGCTGACGCTCGGCGAAGCTGGTGGCCGGGTTCGGGTTCGGGTCGATGAAGATGTGCAGGTGGTTGAACGCAGCAACCAGTTGCAGCTTGTCGGACATCAACAGGCCGTTGCCGAACACGTCACCGGCCATGTCACCCACGCCGACCACCGTGATGCTGTCTTCCTGGACATTGATGCCGCGCTCGCGGAAGTGGCGCTGTACGCCGACCCACGCGCCCTTGGCGGTGATGCCCATTTTCTTGTGGTCGTAACCGGCCGAACCACCGGACGCGAACGCGTCACCCAGCCAGAAGCCGTAGTCGATGGCGATGCCGTTGGCGATGTCGGAGAAGGTTGCAGTGCCCTTGTCCGCCGCGACCACCAGGTACGGGTCATCGTCGTCATGCCGCACGACGTTGGCCGGCGGAACCAGTTTGCCGTCCTTCAGGTTGTCGGTGATGTCCAGCAGACCCGAGATGAAGATGCGGTAGCAGGCGATGCCCTCGGCCGCGATCTCGTCACGGCTGCCGCCCAGTGGCAGGCGACGCGGCAGGAAGCCGCCCTTCGCACCCACCGGCACGATGACCGAGTTCTTCACTTGCTGGGCTTTCACCAGACCGAGGACTTCGGTACGGAAGTCTTCTTCACGGTCGGACCAGCGCAGGCCACCACGAGCAACGTTGCCGAAGCGCAGGTGCACGCCTTCGACGCGTGGCGAGTAAACGAAGATTTCGAACTTCGGAACCGGTTTCGGCAGCTCAGGGATCAAGTGCGGATTGAACTTGAAGCTGAAGTACGACTTGTTCTGGCCGTTGGCGTCGGTCTGGTAGAAGTTGGTCCGCAGGGTCGCTTTGATCAGGTCCAGGTAACGACGCAGGATGCGGTCTTCGTTGAGGACTTGAACGTCGTCCAGCGCGGTCAGGATGGCCTGTTCCAGACGTTGTTGCTTGTCGTCCAGATCATCGCTGCCCAGCTTGCGGGCCAGGTAGAAACGGGTCTTGAACAACCGGGTCAGTTCGCGAGCGATGTCGGTGTGGTTGTTCAGGGTGCTGGCGATGTAGCCGAGGTCGAAGCCCAGGCGGATCTGCTTCAGGTAGCGGGCGTAGGCACGCAGCAGCGCCACGTCGCGCCATGGCAGGCCGGCGGTCAGCACCAGACGGTTGAACGCATCGTTTTCGGCATCGCCACGGACGATGTGGACGAACGCGTCCTGCAGGGTGTCGTTGAGTTGCTGGATGTCCAGGTCCAGGCCTTCGGCAGCGGTGAACGCGAAGTCGTGGATCCAGAACTCGCGGCCGTTGGTATGACGCAGGCGGTACGGGAACTCACCCAGCACGCGCAGGCCGAGGTTTTCCAGGATCGGCAGCACGTCGGACAGGGCCAGCGGGGTATCGGCGTGATACAGCTTGCAGTGCAGCTCGCGTGGGCCGGAGGCCAGCGGCTGGTAAAAGCTCATGGCCAGCGGCTTTTTCTCGCTCAGATTGAGCAAGTGCTGCATGTCGACCACGGCCGAATGCGCTGCGAAACGCTCGCGGTAGCCGGCCGGGAAGCCTTTCGGGAAGTCGGCCAACACGTTGGTGCCGTTGGCTTCGCCGAAGGTTTCAACGGTCAGGGCAGCGTAGTCGTCCTGCCAGCTGCGGCAGGCCTGGATCACTTCGTTTTCCAGTTGCAGCGGGTCGATGTCGATGCGGTTTTTCGGGTCGACGCGCAAGATCAGTTGCACGCGGGCCAGCACGGACTCGGAGAAGAACGTCCAGAATTCGCAGTCGGAGGCTTTCAGGCGCTCCATCAGCACTTGCTGGATCTTCTGGCGAACTTCGGTGGAGTAGATGTCACGCGGCACGTAGGCCAGGCAGTAGCAGAAACGACCGTACGGGTCTTTACGCAGGAACACGCGGATCTTGTTGCGTTCCTGGATCTGCACGATCGACATCACGGTGCTGAACAGTTCGTCGACCGGGGTCTGGAACAGATCGTCACGCGGCAGCACTTCCAGAACCTGAGCCAGTTCCTTGCCCAGGTGAGCCTTGGCCTGGAAGCCGGAGCGACGCTCGATTTCCTCGACCTTGCGGCGGATGAACGGGATGACACGCACGCTTTCGCCATACACCGACGAGGTGTACAGGCCCATGAAGCGGTGTTCCTTGATCACTTTGCCGTCGGCATCGATTTCGCGGATCGACACGTAGTCCGGGTAGGCCGGACGGTGCACGCGGCTCGGATGCGCCGCCTTGGCGAACGACAGCAGTGTCGGTTCGCGCAGGTACTTCACGGCATAGTCTTCGATGTGGCGGTCTTCGTTGGTCAGACCGGTGCGCAGCATCTTGGTCAGGCCGAGGAAGGAGTTCTGGTCGTATTCGATGTGGCCGCCATCGGCCTGATCGACAACGGTGAACTCTTCGTAGCCGAGGAAGGTGAAGTGGTTGCCCACCAGCCATTCCAGGAAGCTCTTGATTTCATTCTTTTCGTCGGCATCGACGGCGAATGCGCTGTTATCGAGCTTGGTGAGGATTTCCTGCACCTTGGCCTTCATCGGCTCGAAATCGGAGACCGCGACGCGGACTTCACCCAGGACCTGCTCCAGTTCCTTGGACAGCACATTCAATTCGGCCGCATTGGCGCAGCGGTCGATTTCCAGGTACATCAGCGACTCGTGCAGAACGCCTTCGCCGGTGGTGCCTTTTGGCAGGATTTCCAGCAATTCGCCCTTGCTGCCACGACGCACGCTCAGCACGGTGGTCTGCAGGGTGTGGATGCTGTAGCCGCGACGGTTCAGCTCGGTACGCACCGAGTCCACCAGGAACGGCAAGTCGTGGTGCAGCACTTCGACCGCGGTGTGGGTCGACTGCCAGCCGTGACGTTCGTAATCGGGGTTGTAGACGCGCACTTGCGGTTGCGCGTGATCGAAGCGCTCAAGCAGGCGCCACGCAGAGAGAGTACAGCCAGCGAGGTCGGAGAGGCGACGTTGGGTCAGCTCGTCCAGGGAAATGATGCCGAAGAATTGTTCAGCGAACAGCGCCACTTGTGGCAGTGCCTGTTCACTGATGTGCTGCGCCAGTGCCGCTTGCAGTTGGTGCTGGAAGTCGGCTTTGCTGGCTGCGGTGAAGAACGCCATCTGTGGTACTCCGCTTGGGCTTGTTATTGATGGAAAGCGTCGCGTGCAAAACCCCTTTCGGGGCGTTCCGTCGCCCTGTTCCTGAATCTCGGGCAGAGGAAACAGGGTGACAGGTGGGTGAAGCTGGACGAGACACTCAGGTCACATTCACCTTCCATGAATGGGCATCTGCAAAAACGACTGCCGGGCGCCGCTCGCGGGGCCATGGCAATGCCTTTACGGGTGCTCATCCGTTGCGCAGCTTAATGGGTGCGACAATGTGTCTGCTTGCGGTGCTGCGACATATTCGGTCATTGGCACGTAAACAAAGGCCTGCGCATCGGTAAACACTAGCATTCATGGGGCGGAACGCCGGTCTGAATGCCCGTTTTTACGGTACAGGCGTGCCAGGAATGACCATTGATCTGTGTCGCGTTCACGACACATCCTCTGACACTCTCACATGCAGAAATTCCCGGGGGCTGGCAGAATCGCGCCCAATTGCGACCAACAAGCCCGCCGAGGCAGGAATTCCCCCATGCAAATGACCACCGCCCTTTTGATCGTCAACCCGTGCGACGACGAAGAAGACAACATGGCCATGCTCTGCTGCCACAGCGACAAGGGCGACATGTTCCTGATGAGCCGCTATCCGGACGAGGACGAGCTGGAGATCACCCTGGATGGCGAGCCGTCGACCCTTGATGGCGTCAAGGTCACCCTGAGCAAGACTCTGCTGAAGATCGAAATCGCCGCGGCGGATGCCGATGCGTTGAACGGGGACGATGTGCTGGAAATCACCTTCAATCCGGACATGGTGGATCTGGCTGAGGTTGAGGAAACCCTGAAGAACATTCTGGATGGTACTGGCACCTATATCAGCCAGATTTGATGGCGTCTGGGCCGGCCCTTTCGCGAGTGAAAGGGCCCGAAAGCACACCGCACCTCCCCCGCCCTACAAAATTCCAACAATTGCCCCGGTCATTTCCCGCACTTTGCGCAAAATGCCGTTAGTCGCCACCCCCTGCGATGGATTAAAGTAACGCCCCCAGCCCCGGCGTTATCCGAACGCCTGTGGCCACCCTTTCCAGGAACAGTCATCGATGGAACATCGTGAAGCGCTGCTGGCGCTGCGAACCTTTCTTTCAACGCAGATTCTCGGCCAGGAAAAACTCATCGAGCGCTTGCTCATCGCCCTGCTCGCCGACGGCCACATGCTGGTCGAAGGCGCTCCAGGTCTGGCCAAGACCAAAGCGATCAAAGAGCTCGCCGAGGGCATCGAAGCCCAGTTCCATCGCATCCAGTTCACCCCGGACCTGCTGCCGGCCGACATCACCGGCACCGAGATCTATCGCCCGGAAACCGGCAGCTTCGTGTTCCAGCAAGGCCCTATCTTCCACAACCTGGTGCTGGCGGACGAAATCAACCGCGCCCCGGCCAAGGTTCAGTCGGCGTTGCTCGAAGCGATGGCCGAACGTCAGGTCAGTGTCGGGCGTAGCACTTACGAGTTATCGCCGCTGTTTCTGGTGATGGCCACGCAGAACCCGATCGAACAGGAAGGCACCTATCCGCTGCCCGAAGCCCAGCTCGACCGCTTCCTGATGCACGTGAAAATGGGTTTCCCGGACGCGGCCGTCGAACGCCGGATCCTGCAACAGGCCCGGGGCGAAGCCCTGAACGGCGAAACCAAGCCCGAACGCCGGGTCAGCCAGCAGGCGATCTTCGCCGCGCGCAAGGAAATCCTCGGCCTGTACATGGCGGACGCCGTGGAGGAATACCTGGTGCAACTGGTCATGGCCACACGCAACCCGGCCAAGTTCGACCCGGAAATGGCCGAATGGATCGCCTACGGCGCCAGCCCGCGTGGCTCCATTGCCCTCGACCGCTGCGCCCGCGCCCACGCCTGGCTGGCCGGTCGCGACTTCGTCAGCCCGGAAGACATCCAGGCTGTGCTGTTCGACGTGTTGCGTCACCGCATCATTCTGTCGTTCGAGGCCGAAGCCGCTGGCATCGACCAGGATCGGGTGGTGCAACGGATTCTCGACGTCGTAGCCGTCGCTTGACCCCGATGAACGCCTCCCTGCCGTTCGAACCGGGCATCCGCATCAGCCTCGCCGAGCTGATCGAGATGCGTCACCGCGTGCGCGAAGTGCAGCTGTTTTCGACGCCGAGCCAGCGCAGCCCGCTGATCGGCCTGCACCACTCCAAGTTTCGCGGTCGTGGCGTCGACTTCGATCAGGTGCGGGTCTATCAGGCCGGCGACGACGTGCGCACCATCGACTGGCGCGTCACCGCTCGGACGCAGGAACCGCACACCAAACTGTTCCATGAAGAACGTGAACGGCCGATTTTCATCATGGTCGAGCAAAGCACGCGGCTGTTTTTCGGCTCCGGACTGATGTTCAAGTCGGTGCTCGCAGCACAGGCTGCGGCGCTGATCGGCTGGGCAGCGCTCGGTCACAACGACCGGGTTGGCGGGCTGGTGTTCGGCGACAACGAGCATTACGAAATCAAACCGCGCCGTAGCAAGCAGAGCCTGTTGCAACTGCTCAACCGATTGGTGAAGGTCAACCAGTCGCTGCACAGCGAGCGGGAGCCGGATCGCGATGCATTTGGCGTGGCGTTGCGCCGGGCCCGCGAGGTGCTGCGACCGGGCAGCCTGGTGATCGTGATCTGTGACGAGCGCGCGCTGTCCGACAGCGCCGAGCAGCAACTGAGTCTGCTGTCGCGTCATTGCGATCTGCTGATGCTGCCGCTGTCCGATCCGCTGGACCACGCCCTGCCCGCTGCCGGGCTGCTGAGATTCGCCGAACGCGGCGCGCAGCTGGAACTCGACACCCTGAATTTCGACCTGCGCCAGACCTACCGCGCCCAGGCCGAAGCGCGGATCGCCCGCTGGGAATTGCTCGCGCAGAAGCTGCGAGTGCTGCTGATGCCGCTGAGCACTCAGAGCGAAATGGTCGAGCAGATGCGCGAATTCCTTAACCCGCAACGTCCGGGGAAAGGTCGATGAACGGCCTCGAACAACTGCAACCGCTGATATCCCCGCCACCGATTGCCTTCTGGCCGCCGGCACCGGGCTGGTGGCTGCTGCTTTTGCTGTTGCCGGTGATTGGTTTTGCAGTCTGGCGGCTGCGGCGTTTCATTCCGATCAAGAAAAAACCGGTCGTGCGCGCCGAGCTGCCGCTCGACCCGGTGCGCATCGCCGCACTCGCCGAACTGGCGCAGATGCCCAAACCCTACGACGGCGCGCCAGCCGGGGCCTGGCTGCAGCAGCTCAACGGCCTGCTCAAGCGCCTGTGCCGCAACCACTATCCCTACAGCCAGAGCCACACCCTCAACGGCCGCAAATGGCTGGCGTTTCTCGACAACCGTTGCCCCGCCGCCGGCCTGACCCGCTGGATGGTGCTCGTCGAAGGCGCCTACAAACCCGAGTGCAAACTCGACGACAAAGCCATCGCCGGCCTGACCCAGGCAGTCGACACCTGGATCCGCAAACATGTTTGAGTTCGCCTGGCCGTGGATTTTCCTGCTGTTGCCGCTGCCGTGGCTGATGCGCCTGGTGCTGCCGGTGGCCGACAGCGGCGAGCCAGCGTTGAAAGTGAGTTTCCTGGGTGACCTGGAAGGCCTCGCTCGCCGTCGCGCCCGGGCCAATCTGCCAGCGTGGCGCCAGCAAGCACCGTTCATGCTGCTGTGGCTGTTTCTGCTGATCGCCGCCGCACGCCCGCAATGGCTCGGCGAACCGCTGCCGATTGCCGCCAGCGGTCGTGATCTGCTGGTGGCGGTGGACGTGTCCGGCTCGATGGATTTCCCGGACATGCAATGGAACGACGAAGACGTCAGTCGCCTGTCGCTGGTCCAGCATTTGCTTGGAGATTTTCTGGAAAGCCGCGATGGCGACCGGGTCGGTCTGATCCTGTTCGGCAGCCAGGCTTATCTGCAAGCGCCGCTGACGTTTGACCGGCGCACCGTTCGGGTCTGGCTCGATGAAGCGCGAATCGGCATCGCCGGCAAGAACACCGCGATTGGCGACGCCATCGGCCTGGCCCTGAAGCGCCTGCGCATGCGTCCGGCCCAAAGTCGGGTGCTGATTCTGGTTACCGACGGCGCCAACAATGGCGGCGAAATCGACCCGCTGACCGCCGCAAAACTGGCCGCCAGCGAAGGCGTGAAAATCTATCCGATCGGCATCGGCGCCGATCCCGAAGAAAGCGGCGCCACGGCGTTGCTCGGCGGCAACCCGACCCTCGATCTCGACGAACCGGCACTCAAGGCCATCGCCGAGGTCACTGGCGGCCGTTACTTCCGTGCCCGCGATGGCCAGCAACTGCAAGCGATCAAGGACACTCTCGACCAGCTAGAGCCGGTGACTCAACAACCGACCCAGGCCCGTCCGGCGCAGGCGTTGTATCAGTGGCCGCTGGCGTTCGCGCTGCTGCTGAGCATCTTGCTGGTGGCCCGAGTGTTGTGGCCAGACAACCCGCTGCAACGGCTGTTCACCAAGGAACTGTATTTGCAAAGCCCCCTGCCTGACTGGCGCGAGCGCCTCAAGCGCCTGCGTTTGCGGAGGCGCCGATGATCGCCCTCTGGCCGCACTGGTTCCGTCCCTGGTGGCTGTTGCTGCTGCCGTTGCTCGGCTGGCTGATCTGGCAGCTCTGGCACCGACAGAAACGTGCTGGTCGCTGGCAGATGATTCTACCGCCGGCCTTCCACGCCACCCTGCTCAGTGGCGGCAGCGGTCGTGACAGCAAGTTGCCTTGGGTCGCCCTGAGCGTGGCCTGGCTGCTGACGATCCTGGCGCTGCTCGGGCCGAGCTGGGAACGGGTCGAACAGACCAGCCAGAAACCCGCCGACCCGTTGGTGGTGGTTTTGGAACTGACCCCGGAAATGCTCGCCACCGACTCGCCGCCAACGCGACTGGAACAGGCCCGGCGCAAGCTGTTCGACCTGTTGCAGGTGCGCAGCGATGCCCAGACCGCCATCGTCGTTTACGCTGGCAGCGCCCATACGTTGGTGCCGCTGTCGGATGACCTGGCGACCAGCCGCAACCTGCTCGATGCGCTCAAGCCTTCGCTGATGCCGGAAAGCGGCCATCGCGCCGATCTGGCGGTGAGCACGGCGCTGGCGCTGCTCAAGCAGGGTGCGTTGGGCCAGGGGCGGATTTTGCTGATTGGCTCTTCGCTGTCGGAAGAAGAACGCCAGGGCATTCGTCATGCGCTGAGCGGCCAATCGGCGCAGTTGTTGATGCTCGGTGTCGGCACCGCCGAGGGCGCGCCGATTGCGCAGGAGGACGGCAGTTTCCTCAAGGATGCCCAGGGCGCGATCCGGGTGCCGCAACTTGACAGTCCGGGCCTCGGCGCATTCCTCAGCGCGGTCGGTGGCGAGTACCGCAGCGCACGGCTGGATGAATCCGATCTGGGCGACCTCGGCCTGCTCGATGGCCCGCGCAGCCTGCGCGACGATGGCCAGACCGTACGCCTCGACACCTGGGCCGATCAGGGTTACTGGCTGCTGTTGCCGCTGTTGTTGCTCGCCGCGTGCGCCGGGCGGCGTGGCTGGCTGTTCTGCCTGCCGCTGCTGCTGGCATTGCCGCAACCGAGCCATGCCTTCGACTTCGAAGACCTGTGGCTGCGTCCCGATCAGCAAGGCCTGCACCTGCTCAAACAGAAGCGCCCGGCCGAAGCGGCGAAGCATTTCGAGGATCCGCAATGGCAAGGGGTGGCGTTGTACGAGGCCGGCGACTACAGTGGCGCCGCTCAGCGTTTCGCCGAGGGCAATGACGCCCACGCCCACTACAATCGTGGCAACGCCCTGGCCAAAAGCGGCGAGCTGGAAGCGGCGCTGGATGCCTATGAACAGGCTCTGGAACGCCAACCGGATCTGCGCCCGGCGCTGACCAACAAGGCGCTGGTGGAAAGCCTGCTCAAACAGAAAAACGCCCCTCCGCCGGCCGAACCGCAAGACAAACCGGCGCAGCCAAACATGCCGGGCGATGAACCACCGCCAGCGACCGCTCCGCCGCCAGCGGTCAAAAGCGAAACCCAGAGCGAGCCGCAAACCGGCGAGTCCGCCAGCGAACCGCCGCCGACCACCCCGCCGCTGCCGGGTGCCAACGAGCTGCCGGACAGCGAACCGGGCAAGGAACAGAACACCCCGCCGCTGCTGCGCCCCAATGAGGACACCCTCGAAGGCGAGCAGCAGCAGGCGTTGGAACAATGGCTGGGCAAGATCCCGGATGATCCGGGCGAACTGCTGCGACGCAAATTCTGGTACGAACAGCAACAACATCAGGATCAGGAAAACATTCGATGACCCGTTTCACCGCTCTCTTGCTGCCCCTGCTGATCTGTACGGCCACCGCCCAGGCGGCCGAGCTGACGGCCAGTGTGGATCGCAGTCGCCTGAACTCCGGCGAGACGGTCGAACTCACCCTCGAATCCAACGATGTCACGCAGTTCGGCAAACCGGACCTGAGCCCGCTGGAGCCGCTGTTCGAAGTGCGCGGCACGCGGCAGGTCAACCAGTTGAACACGCTCAACGAAGACAATCGCGCCACCACTCGCTGGATCATCACCCTGCTGCCCAAGCAGAACGGCAGCGTTGAAATTCCGCCGCTGAAACTGGGCGACGTCGAGAGCCAGCCGATCACCGTGCAAGTGATTGAAAGCGACACCCGCGAAGAGAGCAGCGCCCGCGAACCGGTGTTCATCGAGGCCAGCCTCGACCAGACCAGCGTTTACGTGCAGGCCCAGGCCATCCTGACGTTGCGCATCTACCATTCGGTGTCGCTGTACGACGACAGCAGCCTGACGCCGTTGCAGATCGCCGATGCGCGCATCGAGCAACTGGGCGACATGCGCACTTACGAAAAAGACATCAACGGTGTGCGCCATGGCGTGATCGAGATGCGCTACGCGATCTATCCGCAGCACAGCGGCTTGCTGAGCATCGCCCCGCAGACGTTCAGCGCCACACTGGTCGATACCCAGCCCTCGCAGGACGCCACGGCGCAGGGGCCGAAACCGGGCAAACTGATGCACATCAGCTCCGCCGCGACTTCGCTGACGGTCAAACCCAAACCGATGACCTACCCCAGCGATGCGCCGTGGCTGCCGGCCCGCAGCCTGAGCCTGAGCGAAAGCTGGAACCCGGAGCCGGAACACACTCAGGTCGGCGACTCCCTGACCCGCAGCCTGACCCTCAAGGTCGAAGGCCTGGCCAGTTCGCAACTGCCGGCCCTGCCCGCCACCGAAGCCAACGGCCTGCGCCGCTACCCGGACCAACCGGTGCTGAACAACCAGAGCAGCGATCGCGGGCTGATCGGCAGTCGTGAAGAACGTGAAGCGCTGGTGCCGAGCCGCAGTGGCTCGATCGAATTGCCAACAGTAGACGTGGTCTGGTGGAACACCTTCGAAGATCACCTGGAACACACCAGCCTGCCGGCGCGCACCCTGCAAGTGGCGAACAACCCGAGTCTGCAAGTCGACACCCCGGCGGGCAACGCACTACCGCTCAGCGCCGCCGACAGCGAAGCCTTGTGGTGGTGGAAACTCAGCACGTTCGTTCTCGCCTGCACCACCCTGCTCGGCTTCGGCCTGTGGTGGCGTGCCCGCTGGCAACCGGCGATCCTGCGCGCCGCGCAAACCGGCCCGAGCCCGCGCACCCTGCTCGACGACATCAAACGCGCCAGCCAGGCCAACGACCCCCACGCCACCCGCCAGGCCCTCGACGCCTGGGCCCGTCAGCAGCCGGAAACACTGGCGGACATGGCGGCGCGGTTTGTGCCTCTGTCGGATGCGCTCGATGGGCTGAACGGCGCGCTGTACAGCGAGACCGGGCAGCATTGGCAGGGTGAGGATCTGTGGCGGGCGATCCGGACGATTCCGACCGCGGAGCGGGTGCAGGATCCGGTCGGGGATAGTGGGTTGCCGCCGCTTTATCCGAAGTAGGGTCGCGATAAACATTAGGTCTGGGGCTGCGCTTGAAAAGCCCCTGCAAATATTACGTAGTGGATAAATGGCTAAACTCGAGTTTTGTCCACCCGGACACCTTCCTGTTTTATAGAAACCTCAGCTTCCAATAATCACTTCCGTCCTTTACCCAATATCGCTCTCTATCGGGAATCAGGAAACTGAAATCCACGCACTGAGCAATCCAGCCAGGGTATACGGATTCTTCGTGACAGCGGCCATAGTCCATATGCATGTATATTTTTCTGTCAAAGTTCACATAGAACTTAGAAAGCCGCGAAACAAAAATATTAGCCAACTTGAATTCGTCAACACTCAGCGCTTCACCCGACAAATAATGCTGCTCTATTCGCTCAAATAACTTCCCGTCGGGTTCAAACAGGGCATCCAGCTCCAGTGGAGAGAGAACCTTTCCCTCTGAAGCCTCGAGATACTGCGGAAAGTTGTCTGCAGTCAACCTCAGCAACCCTCCTCTAAAACTCTTGCACGCCAGCTCATACTGCTCTTGCGTTATATCCCCGCTTTCCAGGTAGGTGCGATAATCTTTTTCCGCATCAAGGCAGAAATTATATTTCTCATCAACAACCCAGAAACAGCTACCGTGACATACAAAAAAACCAATACTTTTTTCGCCTTCCCAGAGACCATCACAAACTGCTTGATTCAATATCACTTCCCGAACCCTTTTAAGAATCCATCTTCATTCTTTTCTGTTGCGGAAATTTGTTATTCAAGTAAAGCCTATAACTTAAAGGTGCCGCCTCAATGAGAGCGGCAACATTATCGCCTCGAGCTGAAAAACAGTCGACTACGGACTCTACAAAGTAATAACGCTGTTCCGCCCCTTCACCCAGGCAAAGTTGAAAATCCTTAAAGAAAATCAAAAGACTTTGGAATGAATGGGCAGACACCAATGCACTACCTAAAAGTTCATACGCTGAAATATAGTATGCATTTTCCAAAACGCCCTGCGCGCCGCCCAGATCAGACAATGCCATCTCCAAGGATTCGATCGAGAGCAGACCCGAAGAGTTCAGCAACTGCAAAAATTCTTTAAAAAGATCATGAGGCAAACATTTAGTCGACATTCTCTCTCCCCCGAAAACCATTACTTTTTTTACCCGGGCGAGTCAGGCCCACACTTCCTGGAGATCAACTGGGACAAATTTATTTAATAACCACCCGCCTTTTTTACTCTTCGCCACATTTACAAATTTTCTGAAATAACTTCTAATTCATCCCAAAGTCTGGAAAGACCAATCCCTTCCATATAAGTCACGTAATCTACAAAACCGGGAAACGTAATCTTCTCGATCGAGTTGAAGCCGGCGGACTGCTCGAACAAAATTGATATCAATTTAGTGGCCAGATGGTAGATACCCGATGTATGGCCGTCAATTGAAGGATCAACGGCGATCGCCACCCCGACCTCCCGGACAAGCCTACCCGTCGCAATAATCTGTAAACTCTCCCCTCTTTCGCCGCCCTTCTCATTCCGGCGGCCACCACCTCTTTATATTGCGGAGTCAGCCTTGCGTCTGTTTCACACCTCCGACTGGCACCTTGGGCAGAACCTCCACGGCCAGGAGCGCGATTTCGAGCACGCCTGTTTTCTCGAGTGGCTGCTGCGCCAATTGAAGCTGGCGCAGCCGGACGTGCTGCTGATCGCCGGCGACATCTTCGACACCGTCAACCCGCCGGTCAAAGCCCAGGAACGCCTCTACGATTTCATCGTCAGCGCCCACGAACAACAGCCGTTGCTGACCATCGTGATGATCGCCGGCAACCACGATTCCGGCTCGCGGATCGAACTGCCGGCGCCGTTGATGCGGCGTTTGCGTACCCATGCGCTGGGCCGGGTGTTGTGGCTGGATGACGGGCAGCTGGATGCGGAACGTCTGCTGCTGCCGCTGCCGAATGCTTCCGGCGAGATCGCCGCGTGGTGCCTGGCGCTGCCGTTCCTGCGGCCTGCCGAAGTGACCGGCGCGCATCTGGGCGATAACTATTTGCGCGGGATCGGTCAGGTGCATGAATGGCTGATCGAAGCGGCGAACGCCAAACGCCAGCCGGGCCAGGCACTGGTCGCCATCAGCCATGCGCACATGGCCGGCGGCTCGGTGTCGGAAGACTCCGAGCGCAGCCTGATCATCGGCAACGCCGAAGCCCTGCCTGCCAGCCTGTTCGGGCCGAGCATCAGCTATGTCGCCCTCGGCCATTTGCACAAGCCGCAGAAGGTCAATGGCGAAGAAAGAATTCGCTACAGCGGCTCGCCGATCCCGTTATCGTTCTCGGAAATCGCCTATCAACATCAGATTCTCGACATCGTGCTCGACGGCGAAACCCTGGTCAGCGTCGAGCCAAAACTGATCCCTCGCGCGGTCAATCTGCAACGCCTCGGCCCTGCGCCGCTGGCCGAAATCCTGCTGCAACTGGCGGATCTGCCGAACATCGACCTGCTGGCCGAAACCCAGCGTCAGCCGTGGCTGGAAGTGCGGGTGCGCCTCGACGAACCGCAGCCGGATCTGCGCCATCAGGTCGAAAGCGCCTTGCAAGGCAAAGCCGTACGACTGGTGCGGATCGCCGCCGAATACGCCGGCAACCGGGGCGCTGACGGCGCCGAGGACGGCAGCGCGCTGATCGAGCTGGACCAGCTCACGCCGCAGGAGTTGTTCAGTCGCGCCTGGCTCGACAATTACGGCAACGAGGTCGACGAGCAAACCCTCAAGGACTTCGCCGAACTGCTGCAAGACGTACAAATGGAGGGCGAGCAGCCATGAAGATTCTCGCCATTCGTTTGAAGAACCTCGCGTCGCTGGCCGGCCCTTTCGAAATCGACTTCACCGCCGAACCGCTGGCCAGCGCCGGTCTGTTCGCGATCACCGGCCCCACCGGCGCCGGTAAAAGCACTCTGCTCGATGCCTTGTGCCTGGCGCTGTTCGGCGCCGTGCCGCGTCTGAACAACACCGGGCGTGACGCCAAGGTGCCGGACGCCGACGGCGAAATCGCCACCGGTGACCCGCGCACCCTGCTGCGTCGTGGTACGGGCGAAGGATTTGCCGAGGTTGATTTTGTCGGCGTCGATGGCCGTCGCTATCGCGCGCGCTGGGAAGCCAACCGCGCCCGGGAAAAGGCCGGTGGCAAGTTGCAGGCCAGCCGTCAGAGCCTGCGCGACATCGATCAGGATCAACTGCTCGCCAGCCAGAAAGGCGAGTACAAGACTCAGCTCGAAGCTGCGCTGGGCCTGAACTTCGAACAGTTCACCCGCGCCGTGCTGCTGGCCCAGAGCGAGTTCAGTGCCTTCCTCAAGGCCGATGACAACGACCGCAGCGAACTGCTGGAAAAGCTCACCGACACCGCGCTCTACACCCGCCTCGGCCGCCGCGCGTTCGACAAGACCAAAGAGGCCCGCGAAGCCCACAAGCAGTTGCAGGATCAGGCCACCGGCGTGACCCCGCTGGCCCCTGAAGCCCGCGCCGAACTCGACGAACGCTTCAATGCCGCCCAACAACAATTGAAGTTGCAGCAAGCGCAGCTCAAGCAGATCGAGCAACAGCACGACTGGCTCAAAGAGCTGCTACGGCTGCAAGACTCCCAACTAGCCGCCGCCGAACAACTGCGCAGCGCCGAGCATGAGCGAGAGTCGCTGGCCGGTGAGCGTTTGAAGCTCACCCGCCTGGAACAACTCGCGCCGCAACGGCACCAGTTCGCCCGCAAAACCGAACTGGATGCACTGCTGACGCCACTGGCGGAACAGATCAGCGCGCACACCCGGCAAGAAAGCGAACTGACCGAGCGCCAGACGCGACTGGAACAGGATCTCGCCGCCGCGCAGATCGCCCTGACCCAGGCGCAAACGCAGTTGAGCGAAAGCGCGCCGCTGTTGCGCCAGGCTTTCGAGGAGCAAAGCACCCTCGCCCGCCTCGCCAAGGACGTTGCGTCCGGCGCCGAAGCGAAGCACGCCGCAGAGCAGGCCTGCACCCAGGGCCAAAGCACAATCCAGTCCCTGCTCGATCAGCAAAAACAGGTCGCCGAACGCTTGCAGCGCATTGCCGCTGATCTTGAGCAAAGCGCTCATCTGGCACCGTTGAGCGAAGCGTGGAATGCCTACCGCGACCGCTTGCAGCAACTGATGCTGATCGGCAATCGGTTGAACAAGGGTCAAGGCGAACTGGCGTCCCTCGAAGAAAACGCCACCCGCGCCAGCGAAGCGCTCGCCACGCAGAAGCAGCAGCTGGAAGTGCTGTTCAAAGAGGCCGGTGCCGAACCGGACGCCGTCGCCGAACAGATCGGCATCCTCGGCAATCTGTTGCAGGACAACCGCAAGCAATTGCGCGCCGTCGAGGACCTGACGCGCCTGTGGGCCAGTCAGCAGGAGCTGGACAAGCGCAGTGCCGAACTGCAACAGCGTCAGCTCGATGCGCAACACGAACGCGAGCGCCTTACCCAGGACGGGGTGAAAACCAAGTCCGAACTGACCGTCGCCGAACAGACCCTCAACGTCACCCGCGAACTGCTCGAACGCCAGCGTCTGGCCCGCAGTGCCAGTGTCGAAGAGCTGCGCGCGCAATTGCAGGACGACCAGCCGTGCCCGGTGTGTGGCAGCAACGAGCATCCGTATCACCAGCCGGAAGCCCTGCTGCAAAGCCTCGGCCGTCACGATGAAAGCGAGCAGGCCAGCGCGCAGCAAGCGGTCGATCAGTTGAAAGAAAAACTGACCGAGCTACGTGCCAGTGTCGTTGGCGTGATTGCCCAACAGAAAGAGTTGCTGCAACAGCAGGAACAACTGGCTGCTCAGCAACAATCGCTGACGCCGAGCATCGAGGCGCATCCGCTGGCGGCATCGTTGCTGGATCAGGACAGTGACAAGCGCGCTGCGTGGCTGACCCGCCAGAATGAACAACTGAACCGGAGCATCACCCAGGACGAACAGCGCCAGACCGCCCTGCTCACCCTGCAACAGGATGCGGCGCGCCTGACTCAGCAGTTGCGTCAGGCCGAAACGGCGCACCAGCAAGCGTCGCAGCACCTGAGCAATCAACAGCGCGAACTGAGCGCTGACCGCCAACGCCTGGACGAAGAACTGGCGGCCTTCGCCACACTGCTGCCGAGCGACACGCTCGAAGCCCTGCGCGCTGAACCAGCCGCAACATTCATGCAGCTTGACCGGCAAATTGCCGAACGTCTGGCGCAAGTCGATCAGCAGAAGGAAGAGCTGGCCGAACAGCAACAACGCCAGCAGACGCTCGAGAAAGAACAGGACCGCCAACAGGGCCGTGTGCAGCAGCTGCAAAACGCTGAGCAGCAGCTCAACGCGCTGACCGGGCAACAACAGGCCAGCCAGGAAAAACTGGCGCACTTGTTGGGCGATCATAGCTGCGCCGAGCATTGGCAGCAGCAACTGGAACAGGCCGTGGAGCAGGCGCGCAACGCCGAATCCACGACGACTCAGGCGCTGCAGGAGGCGCGTACGCAGCGGGTGCAAATCGCCGCCGAACTGAAAGCGCAGCAAGAGCGTCTGCAAGCGCTGGAAACCGAAGATCGTGATCTGGCCGGCAAGATTGCCGACTGGCGTGCGCGCCATCCGGAACTGGATGACGGTGGCCTCGAAGACCTGCTGCGGATCGATGACGCGCAGGTCGACGAACTGCGCCAGTGCTTGCAGCACAACGAAAAAGCCGTTGAACAGGCCAAGGTGTTGTTGCAGGAACGCGATCAGCGCCTGCGCGATCATCAGGCCCAACACAACGGCAATCTGGATGCCGAACAACTCGCCAGCGCCCTCGCCGACCTGCAAAACCAGTGCACGGCCAGCGAACAGCAATGTGCCGAACTGCGCGCCGAGCAGGCCGAAGACCAGCGGCGCCAGAACGCCAATCAGGCGCTGGCGCAGCAGATCGCCGATGCCTATGCCGAGTATCAGCGCTGGGCGCGGCTCAATGCGATGATCGGCTCGGCGACCGGTGACACCTTCCGCAAGATCGCCCAGGCCTACAACCTCGACTTGCTGGTGCATCACGCCAACGTGCAGTTGCGGCAACTGGTCAAGCGCTATCGCCTCAAGCGCGGCGGCAGCATGCTCGGCCTGTTGGTCATGGACACCGAAATGGGCGACGAACTGCGCTCGGTGCATTCGCTGTCCGGCGGCGAAACCTTCCTCGTGTCGCTGGCCCTCGCACTGGGCCTGGCCTCGATGGCATCGAGCACGCTGAAGATCGAATCGCTGTTCATCGACGAAGGCTTCGGCAGTCTCGATCCGGAATCCCTGCAACTGGCCATGGACGCCCTCGACGGCTTGCAGGCACAGGGGCGCAAGGTTGCGGTGATTTCGCACGTGCAGGAAATGCACGAGCGGATTCCGGTGCAGATTCAGGTACAGCGCCAGGGCAACGGTCTGAGCACACTGGAGGTGAAATGAACACGCTGTATTCCTTCCGCCGCTGCCCGTATGCGATGCGGGCGCGGATGGCCCTGCGTTATTCGGGTGTGCCGGTGGAGATCGTCGAAGTCAGCCTCAAGGCTAAACCGGCGCAGATGTTGGCGATCTCGCCCAAGGGCACGGTGCCGGTGCTGGATGCGAGTGGTCAGGTGATCGATGAAAGCCTGGAGATCATGCGCTGGGCGCTGGCGCAGAATGATCCGGATGACTGGTTGCTCAATGGTGATTCAAGGATCGCCGAGTTGATCGAAGCCAACGATCGCGTATTCAAGATTCACCTGAATCGCTACAAGTACGCCGAGCGTTATCCGGAACAGCCGATGGAGGTTTATCGCGCAGAAGGTGCGCTGTTCCTGCACAGGCTCGATGGTTTGCTGGAGAGTCGCGATTACTTGCTGGCCGGGCATCCAAGCCTGGCCGATATCGCGCTGTTGCCCTTCGTTCGCCAGTTTGCTCACGTTGATCGTGACTGGTTTGCGCAGACGCCTTACGTGCGGTTGCAGGCCTGGTTGCAGCGGTTTCTGGAATCGGAGCTGTTCACCGGCATCATGAAAAAGTAGGCGCGTTACGCCAGCACTTCGCACATGCCGATGGCCGAGCAATCCACTTCGAACGGGCCGAGAAAACCGCTGGCGGTTTTCACTGGTGGGTTGCCGGCCAACAGCCCCAGCGCATTGGCCCGTTCGATGTTATGAGCAATGCTGTGGTTGGCCTCTATGGCCCTTGCCAGCCCGCCGACCGAACCCTGGCCGAATCCCAACAGGGAAGCGCCGTTGGTCATGAACGCCAGCCCGGCGATGACCCAGAGTCTGTAGCCTTTCATGCTCCGCCGACTCCCGCGAGTTCAGCTGAATCCACCGACGCGTTTTGCGAGCGGAGTTCGAACTGGATGCCGGGATGGGCGACGTCGATCGGTGCTTCGAAGCTGTGTTGCGACTGCGATGCCAGACTGACAAACAGGACCATGACCAGGTACAGACCGATGGCCACGTAGGCGCCGCGTTTGGCGGAAGTGATGATTGAACTGGCCATGATGTGTGCTCCGTGGACAATGTTTCGAGGTCCACAGAATCGATCAAAAAAGCCGGGGTAACCACTCAGGGTTTTCCATAGTAACCATCAGCTTCGTTGATTATTTAGCCGGTCTATCTCGCCGTTTGAAAATGGCTATCGCCGATCGCTGCGCAGACAAAAACTGCCCAAGGCTGCGATCTTTTGATTTTGCTTTTTGGGAAACAAGATCAAAGGATCGCAGCCTTGGGCAGTTCCAGGGCGTGACTGAAATTTCAGTGTTGAGCTTTGTGATCCAGCGCGGCGTAGAAGTTGGCGCTTTGTTGCAGGTATTTCTGGGTGTAGCTCTGGGTGTGGGATTTTTTATCGCTGATTTCAACGTTGGCGCTGGCTGGCAGAGCCACGGTGGCGGAGATGGCGGAAGCGGCGATGATCGAGAAGAGATTGAAGTTCATGGCGGTAACCCTCGTGTTCAGTTGGCTGGCTTGCCCGGTTGGGCCGTGAAGCAAACTTAACGCTCGAGGGTTGATCGCTTGAAATGCTTTGCAACATTACCTGTTATCAGCAGGATTAATACAAAGCTTCAGGCCCCGTAGACCGGGGCCTGCGGCTTATTGACGCACGAGAAACTTGAGATCGCTCGGGGCGTCCATCGGCAGTTTTTGCACGGTTTTGCCCAGCAGACCGGTCTTGCCGTCGCGCTCGACCACGACAATCTGGTTGCTCTTCTGATTGGCGATCAGCAGGAATTTGCCGCTTGGATCGAGGCTGAACTCGCGCGGGTGATCGCCTTCCACCGAACGTCGTTGCAATTCCTTGAGCTGGCCACTGGCCGGGTCGATGGCGAACACCAGCAGCTGATTGGCGGTACCGCGGTTGCTGACGTAGAGGAATTTGCCATCGGCGGACGCGTGCAGCGCGGCGGCGGCTTTGTCCGCGGTTGGCTGGCCGGCCGCCAGATCGACCAGTTGCGTCTGGGTCAGCACGCCGTCCTTGTAGTCGAATACCGCGACCTGAGCACTCATTTCCATGGTCAGCCAGGCATGTTTGCCGTCCGCGCTGAACAACAGATGACGCGGGCCGCTGCCGGCTGGCAGTTGCACCGACGCGGTTTTCGCCGGGGTCAGCGGCAGATCCGGGTTGGCTTTCGGGTCGAATTGGTAGATGAAGACCTTGTCCGCACCCAGGTCATTGGAGAACACGTAACGGCCGTCCGGCGAGGACACCGTCGAGTGCACGTGGTTCGAGGCCTGACGCTCGGGATTGACCCGGCTCGCCGGGTGCGCGCTCATCTGCACCACCGGTTTGAGCTTGCCGTCGCTGCCCACCGGCAATACCGCGAGGGTGCCGCCCGGATCTTCAACCACCGAGTAGTTGCTGACGAACAGATGGCTGGCGTCGCCGCTGAGGCTCGAATGGGTCGGCTCGTTGCCCAGGCTCTGGACCTGATTGATCAGGGTCAGCGCGTGGGTCTTCGGATCGATGGCGTAGCTGCTCACACGACCGACCGGATCTTTCTGGCCTGGGCCGTTTTCGTTGACCACGAACAACCGGCGCTGATCCTTCGACAGGGTCAGCCACGACGGGTTTTCGCTCTTGATCACTTGCAGCGGCTTGGCGTCGATCTGTCCGGTGGCGCTGTCGAAGTTCATCCGGTAGATGCCTTCGCTGGTGCCGGCGGTGTAGGAGCCCACCAAAAACTGGAAGCTCTCGGCCGAGGCACTGGAAAGTCCCATCGCGCCGACGCTGCCGGCCATCAGCAATGGCCAGAATTTACGCATGTTCATTCGACTTCATCCTCGTCGTCGGCGCTGCTCAGTACATCCCCGAGGCAGACCAGACGGTGTTCGCCGACGGTCTTGGTGTCGCTGGAAAAACCGACGATCAGCCAGCTCTGCAGGTCTTCATCAAACGTCGCCGCCGCCACCTGGGCCGGGGTGAATTCCCAGTGCTTGGCTGTTCGGCCATCGATGCATTCGATGTGCAGGTTGTCGTCTTCGTCGAGGGCGAATTCGAAAGCGTGCAGGCCGTCGATTTCGACCATACCGCAGTGTTCGAGGGCGTTGAGAAGGGTGTCGGTTACGGCAGTCATGGCAATCATGTCTTTCAGGGGGAAAGGGGCAATGATAGCTCAAAGCCCCGCGCTTGATCGCTCCCACGCCCCGCGCGGGAACGATCATGTGGCGTAAGTCAGAGGGCTTCGCGCGATGGCTTGCCGTCCACCAGCCGCTGAATGCGCAGCGGATTACCGTTTTTCAGCGGTTCCGGCAGCAGACTGTCGGGGTAGTTCTGGAAGCACACGGGGCGCAGGAAACGATCGATGGCCAGGGTTCCGACCGATGTGCCGCGAGCATCGGACGTCGCCGGATACGGCCCGCCGTGAACCATCGAATCGCACACTTCAACCCCGGTCGGGTAGCCATTGAGCAGAATCCGTCCGACCTTCTGTTCCAGCAACGGCGTCAGTTCCGGGAACAGCGCGAAGTCTGCCGGCTCGCCGATGATCGTCGCCGTGAGCTGCCCGTGCAGGCCATGCAGTGCAGCGCTCAACTGCGCCTGATCGGCCACTTCGACGATCACCGTGGTCGGGCCGAACACTTCTTCCTGAAGCACTTCATCGCCATCGATCAACAGGCTGACATCGGCCTTGAACAACTGCGGCTGCGCCTGATTGCCCTGTTGCGGATTGCCCGCCAGATGCTCGATGCCGGCGTGGGCCAGGAGTTTTTCCAAGCCTTTGCCGTAGCTGCCGAGGGTGCCGGCATTGAGCATGGTTTGCGCCGCTTGATCTCCGATCAGCGCCGCGACTTGCTCAACAAACGCGGTGAACTGTGGCGAACGGATGCCGATCACCAGACCCGGATTGGTACAGAACTGACCGCAGCCCTGCACCACCGACGCAGTCAGATCGCGAGCGACGGTGTCCGAACGCACGGCCAAAGCCTGGGGCAATACGATCACCGGGTTGATGCTCGACATCTCGGCGAACACCGGAATCGGTTGAGGGCGCGCGGCGGCCATGTCACACAGTGCCCGTCCGCCTCGCAGCGAACCGGTGAAACCCACGGCCTGAATGGCGGGATGCTTGACCAGCCATTCGCCGACGCCACCGCCGTAGATCATGTTGAACACACCGGCCGGCATGGCGGTTTTTTCCGCCGCGCGGATCAGCGCATCAGCGACGAGTTCGGCCGTAGCCATATGACCGCTGTGGGCCTTGAACACCACCGGGCAACCGGCCGCCAGCGCCGACGCGGTATCACCGCCGGCGGTGGAGAATGCCAGTGGAAAGTTGCTTGCACCGAACACCGCCACCGGGCCGAGGCCGATGCGGTACTGGCGCAGATCCGGACGCGGCAGCGGCTGACGATCGGGCAACGGCAGGTCGATGCGTGCACCGTAGAAATCACCGCGTCGCAGGACTTTGGCGAACAAGCGCATCTGGCCACTGGTGCGACCTCTTTCACCTTGAATTCGCCCGGACGGCAGTGCGGTCTCGCGGCAGACCACGGCGACGAAATCATCGCCCAGCGCATCCAGCTCATCGGCAATCGCATCGAGAAACTGCGCGCGGCGTTCGGCGCTGAGGCTGCGATACGCCGGATACGCCGCCGCAGCGGCTTTTGCGGCGGCGTCGACTTCCGCTTCCGTGGCCTGAATGAAATCGTGGGGCAGTGCTTCGCCCGTAGTGGCGTCGACGCTTTGCAGCTTGACGTTGCCCGCCGCGCTGCGACGACCGCCGATGTAGTTGTGACCGAGAATCTGAGTCATGGGATCTCCTTAAAGGGTGCCAATGCTGTCCGGTTCGAATGCCGCTGCGACCGGGGTGATGCCGTTGACCAGCGGTGCGCCGAATTCGGCCTGGCTGATCTCGAACACGTCGCCCGGCTGAGTGCGGATGCCATCGGCGAACGACAGGGTCGCGGTGCCGAAGAAGTGAATGTGCACATCGCCCGGACGCAGGAACTGGCGGTACTTGAAGTGGTGGTATTCGAGGTTCGCCAGGCTGTGGCACATGTTGGCCTCGCCGCTGAGGAACTCGTTCTGCCACAGCACTTCGCCGTCGCGCAGGATGCGGCTGGTGCCCGCCAGGTGTTGAGGCAATTCACCCGTGCGAAGTTCCGGGCCGTAGCTGCAACTGCGCAGTTTCGAGTGGGCCAGGTACAGGTAATTCTTGCGCTCCATGACGTGATCGGAGAACTCGTTGCCCACCGCAAACCCCAGGCGATACGGCTTGCCATCGTGGCCGATGATGTAGAGGCCGGCCATCTCCGGTTCCTCGCCGGCGTCTTCGGCAAACGGCGGCAGCGGGAACGGCTGACCGGGACGCACAACGATGCTGCCGTCGCCCTTGTAGAACCATTCCGGCTGCACGCCCGCCTGCCCCGCTACCGGTTTTCCGCCCTCCACGCCCCACTTGAAGATGCGCATGGTGTCGGTCATCGCCGCTTCGTCGCCAGCCTGCTGATGCATCTTGTCCCGGGCCGACGCGCTGCCGAGGTGCGTGAGGCCGGTGCCGCTGACCAGCAGGTGCGCCGGATCCGGGTGATCCAGCGGCGGCAGGATCCGCAGTTTGGCGAGCAATTCGGCGTAATCGTGGCTGATGCCCAGACCCAGGGTTTGCACTTGCTGCGCGAGGGTGCTGCCGGCCTCGATCGCGGCCAAAGCAAGATCGCGGACTGTGCGCGCATCCTGCACTTCACGCACCAGACCGCCCTCGACCACCCCGACACGGCGCTCGCCGCTACTCAATTCGAATTGAACCAGATGCATGATGTTCTCCTGTTAAAACAAATCCCGGATCGAAATCAGGTGCGCGTCGCGCCGCGCGCGCTCGCTGCAAATTGCTCGACTGGCAGCACATGCTTGCGCTCGAGCAAGCGATAGACGACACCCGTCAGAATCAGCCCGCACACCATCACCCCGGACAGGAAGTACAGGCCCGAAGCGAGGTTGCCGGTGTATTCCTTCAAGGCGCCGATCACGAACGGGCCGATGTAGCCGCCGAGGTTGCCCACCGAGTTGATCAAGGCAATCCCGGCTGCAGCACTGGCACCAGCGAAGAACCGCCCCGGCAAAGTCCAGAACACCGCCGTGCAGGAAAACAACGCGAACGCCACCAGACACAACGCCGCCAGTTGCGCCACCGGCAACGACAGCCAGGCGCTGAGGAACAGGCCGATCGCGCCCAGCACATAAAGCACCGCCAGATGGCCGTAGCGATCATTCAAACGGTCGGAACTGCGCGGAATGATCAGCAGGCCGATGATCCCGAAGATGTACGGCACCGATGACACGAAACCGGTCACCAGATCGCTGCCGCCGAACTGTTTGATCAGAGTCGGCAGCCACAAGCCCAGGCCATAGATGCTCAGAGTCACCGGCAGATAAAACAGCGCCAGCAGCAACACACGTTTGTCTTTCAACGCATGCAGCGGATTGCCGTGACGGGTCTGGCCGTATTCCTGCAGGTCCTTTTTCAGCTCGCCGGTCAACCAGTCCTTCTCGGCCTGGTCCATCCATTTCACTTGCTGCGGGCCGTCCGGCAGCCAGCGCAATACCGGCCAGGTCAGCAAGATCGCCGGGGTGCCGATGACGATGAACAGCCACTGCCAGCCATGCAGGCCGAGGATGCCGTCCATGCCCAGCAGACCGCCGGACACGGGGCCGGTGATCATCATCGCGATGGGTTGGGACAGGATGAACAGCCCGAGGATCTTGCCGCGATGGCGCACCGGGAACCATTGGGTGATGTAGTACAGAACGCCGGGAAAGAACCCCGCCTCCGCCGCGCCGAGCAGAAAGCGCATCACGTAGAAACTGTGCGGGCCCTGGACGAACGCCATGCCGATGGTGATTGCGCCCCAAGTGATCATGATCCGCGCGAACCAGCGCCGCGCGCCGAAGCGTTCGAGCATCAGGTTGCTAGGGATTTCAAACAGAAAGTAGCCGATGAAAAACAGCCCGGCGCCGAGGCCGTAGGCGGCATCGCCAATGCCGATGTCGGCGCCCATGTGCAGCTTGGCGAAGCCGACGGCGGAGCGATCCACATAGGCGATCAAGTACAGCAGGATCAGGAAGGGAATCAGTTTCAGCGTGATGCGCCGGACAAGCCGCAGTTCCTGGCTCATGAGATCGGTCTCCGATTGTTGTTTTTATGGAACCTCGGGGGACGCCTCTCGCAGAAAACCGCCAGGGCCATCCCTTCGTCGAAAATGACTATATAGTAATACTAATTGCGCAACAACACTTCCAAAGCGGCGATTTTGCGCTTATGTTTAGCCGAATCCCGTAAACAATAGTCTTACAATAAGAGAATCGATCATGTCTGATAAGAAACCCACCCTGCGCTCCGCCCAATGGTTTGGCACGGCCGACAAGAACGGCTTCATGTACCGCAGCTGGATGAAGAATCAGGGCATCGCCGACCATCAGTTCCACGGCAAGCCGATCATCGGCATCTGCAACACCTGGTCGGAACTGACCCCGTGCAACGCGCACTTCCGCCAGATCGCGGAGCACGTCAAACGCGGGGTGATCGAGGCTGGCGGATTCCCGGTGGAGTTTCCGGTGTTCTCCAACGGCGAATCGAACCTGCGCCCGACCGCCATGCTCACCCGCAACCTGGCGAGCATGGACGTCGAGGAAGCGATTCGCGGCAACCCGATTGACGGCGTGGTGCTGCTGACCGGTTGCGACAAGACCACCCCGGCCCTGCTGATGGGCGCGGCCAGTTGCGACGTGCCGGCGATCGTCGTCACCGGCGGGCCGATGCTCAACGGCAAGCACAAGGGCAAGGACATCGGTTCCGGCACCGTGGTCTGGCAGCTCAGCGAACAGGTCAAGGCCGGCACCATCACGATTGACGATTTCCTCGCGGCCGAGGGCGGCATGTCCCGTTCGGCCGGCACTTGCAACACCATGGGCACCGCGTCGACCATGGCCTGCATGGCCGAAGCACTGGGCACTTCCCTGCCGCACAACGCGGCGATTCCGGCGGTGGATGCGCGACGTTATGTGTTGGCGCACATGTCCGGCATGCGTGCGGTCGAGATGGTGCGTGAAGACTTGAAGCTGTCGAAGATCCTGACCAAGGAAGCCTTCGAAAATGCGATCAGGGTCAACGCAGCCATTGGCGGTTCGACCAACGCGGTGATCCACCTCAAAGCCATCGCCGGGCGCATTGGTGTCGAGCTGGATCTGGACGACTGGACGCGCATCGGTCGTGGCATGCCGACCATCGTCGACCTGCAACCGTCCGGGCGTTTCCTGATGGAAGAGTTCTACTACGCGGGCGGCCTGCCGGCCGTGCTGCGGCGTCTTGGTGAAGCCAATCTGATTCCCAATCCGAACGCGCTGACCGTCAACGGCAAATCCATCGGCGAGAACACCAAGGACGCACCGATCTATGGCGAGGACGAAGTGATCCGCACCCTCGACAACCCGATCCGCGCTGACGGCGGGATCTGTGTGTTGCGCGGCAACCTGGCGCCGCTGGGCGCAGTGCTCAAACCGTCAGCCGCCACGCCGGAACTGATGCAGCACCGTGGCCGCGCCGTTGTGTTCGAGAACTTCGACATGTACAAGGCGCGGATCAACGACCCGGAACTGGACGTCGATGCGAACTCGATTCTGGTGATGAAGAACTGCGGGCCGAAGGGTTATCCGGGCATGGCCGAAGTCGGCAACATGGGCTTGCCGGCCAAGCTGCTGGCGCAGGGCGTGACCGACATGGTGCGCATCTCCGACGCGCGGATGAGCGGCACGGCTTACGGCACCGTTGTGTTGCACGTTGCCCCAGAAGCCGCAGCGGGCGGGCCTTTGGCGGCGGTGAAGGAAGGTGACTGGATCGAGCTGGACTGTGCCAGCGGGCGTCTGCATCTGGATATTCCGGACGCTGAACTGGCAGCGCGGATGGCGGATCTGCAACCGCCGCAGCAGCTGTTGGTGGGAGGGTATCGTCAGTTGTATATCGACCATGTGCTGCAGGCGGATCAGGGTTGCGATTTCGACTTCCTGGTAGGTTGCCGAGGGGCTGAAGTCCCGCGCCATTCCCACTAACACCGTCATCCCCTTGTGGGAGCCAGCCTGCTGGCGATGGCGATCTGTCAGTTGATATTCATATTGACTGATACACCGCTATCGCGAGCAGGCTCGCTCCCACATTGCTATGATGCGCGGCATCTCCATCGCTCAGGATCGCGCCACTCCCCATGGATTACCGCAAACCTTCCGACCGTAAAAGCATGCACTCGCGCATCGTCCAGGAACTGGGCATGCAGATTGTTTCCGGACGCTTTCTGCCCTGCGACAAACTGCCCGCCGAAGCCCTGCTCTGCGAGGAGTACGCGGTCAGCCGGCCGGTGTTGCGCGAAGCCACGCGAGTGTTGGTCGCCAAGGGCCTGGTGTATTCCAAACCCCGCGTCGGCACCGTGGTCAAGCCGCGCCGCGAATGGCACATGCTCGACCCGGACGTGCTGCACTGGCTGATGCAAAGCAGCCCGCAGAACGAGTTCTTCAACGTCCTGACCAGCGTGCGCAGCATCATCGAACCGGCCGCCGCCGCCCTCGCCGCCCAGCACGCCACCGATGCCGACATTGCGTCGATTGCCGAGGCTTACCAGCGCATGGAAGCGGCCCCAACGCCTGAGGCGTTGCTGCAGCCGGATCTGGACTTTCACAGCCGGATTGCCGACGCGACCCACAACGATTTGCTGGCCAACCTGTGCAACATGCTTGCGGTGGCGATTGCCGAGGCGCTGAAGCACTCCAACCAGCGGCCGAACCTGCATGAGCTGGCGTTGCCTCGACACAAGGCGATTTTGACGGCGATCGAGAATCGGGATGCGTTGGGGGCGCGGCATGCGACGTTGGTGCAGCTGGATGATGCGCGCAGTGCGCTTAGCGCCGTGCTAGGCACTGAACTTTCCTAAGCCTAGAGACCGCTTGCCCTCACCGCAGGCGTAAAAAAGCCGCAACCCAAAGATTGCGGCTTTTTCGTTTCAGCCAAATGGATCAGTGAGCAAACAGAGAATTGCCCTTCTGCCCCGCGAGTTTCTCCGGCTTGATCAGGAACTTCGCCAGTGCCGGCAGCAGCCACAGCGCACCGAACATGTTCCACAGCAGCATGAAGGTCAGCATCAGGCCCATGTCGGCCTGGAACTTGATCGCCGAGAAGATCCAGGTGCACACGCCGATGGCCAGGCACAGACCGGTGAACAGCACCGCTTTACCGGTGGATTTGAGGGTCTGGTAATAGGCTTCCTGCAACGGCAGGCCGGCACGCAGGAAACTTTCCAGGCGGCTGTAGATGTAGATGCCGTAGTCCACGCCGATCCCCACGCCCAGCGCCACCACCGGCAGCGTCGCCACTTTCACGCCGATGCCCATGAACGCCATCAGCGCGTTGCCCAGCACCGAGGTCAGCACCAGCGGCAGCACGATGCACAAGGTCGCCGCCCACGAGCGGAAGGTGATCATGCACATGACCGCCACGCAGATGTACACCAGGATCAGGATGGTCAGCTCGGACTTCTTGATCACCTCGTTGGTAGCCGCCTCGATCCCGGCGTTACCGGCGGCGAGGATGAATTCCAGGCCTTCCTTGTTGTTTTCCTTGGCGAAGTCCTGCACCGCATGCACTGCGCGGTCGAGGGTTTCAGCCTTGTGGTCGTTGAGGAACACCAGCACCGGCGCCAGCGAGCAACTGTTGTTGTACAGGCCGTCGGCCCGGGCGATGGAGTTGTTCAGCACGTCCGGGTTGCGCGACAGGGTTTCCCATTTCAGGTTGCCCTCGTTCATGCCCTTGATCATCTGCTTGGACACGGTCACCAGCGAGATGGCCGACTGCACGCCCTCGGTGTTCTGCATCTTCCACATCAGCTCGTCGATCGGCGCCATGGCTTCATAGCGCGAGCAGCCTTCGGACTTGGTCTTGACCATCACCACCAGCACGTCGGAGCTGGTCGAGTAGTTGCTGATGATGAAGTTGTTGTCCTTGTTGTAGCGCGAGTCTGGACGCAGTTCCGGCGCACCCTGGTCGAGGTCGCCGATCTTCAGGTTCTGGCTGTACCAGAGGCCGCCACCGAAGGCGACCAGCGCCAAAGCGATGGAGATCGGGGCGACTTTCGGGTTGGCGAAGTTCGACAGCAGGCGCCAGAACGGATGTTCGCGGTGCGCGTCCTTCTTGCTCTTGGCGATGGCGCGCTTGCTGATGCCGACATAGGAAATCGCCACCGGCAGCAGGATCAGGTTGGTGAACACGATCACCGCCACGCCGATGGAGGCGCCGATGGCCAATTCGCGGATCACGCCGATGTCGATGATCAACAGCGTGATGAAGCCGACGGCGTCCGCCAGAATCGCGATCATCCCCGGCAGGAACAATTGACGGAAGGTCCGCCGTGCGGCGGTCAGGGCGTTGTCCGCCTCGCCGGATTGCAGGGCGATCCCGTTGATTTTCTGCACGCCGTGGGAAATGCCGATGGCGAAGATCAGGAACGGTACAAGCATCGAATACGGATCGAGGCCGAACCCGAAGAAGTGCATTAACCCCAACTGCCAGACCACCGCCACCAGCGTGGTGCTCAACACCGCCACGGTGCTGCGCAGGCAGTTGGTGAACCACAGCAGCAGGATCAGAGTGATGACGAAAGCGATGCCGAAGAACATCACCACCATCACCAGGCCGTCGATCAGGTCGCCGACCTTCTTGGCGAAACCGACAATGTGGATCTTGACGTTGGGGTTCTGCGCTTCGAACTTGTTGCGGATCTTGTCTTCGAGCTCATGGGAGAACTGGCGATAGTCCAGCGCCAGCAGCTTGCCCTGGTCCTGCGGGTCCGGGTAGGACTCCAGCAGCGGGATGTCGACGATGCTCGACTTGAAGTCGTTGGCCACCAGACGCCCGACCTGACCGGACTTGAGCACGTTGTTGCGCAACAGATCGAGGCTGTCCTGGGAGCCGTTGTAGCTCTGCGGGATCACTTCGCCGCCGGCAAAACCTTCCTCGGTGACTTCGGTCCAGCGCACGCTCGGGCTCCACAGCGACTTGAGGCCGGAACGGTCGACGCCGGAGATGTAGAACACCTCGTCGTTGATCTGACGCAGGGTCTCCATATACTCCTTGGAGAAGATGTCGCCATCCTTCGCTTCCACCGAAATGCGTACGGTATTGCCCAGGTTCGCCAGATCGTTGCGGTGCTCCATCATCTTTTCAATGAACGGATGCTTGAGCGGGATCATCTTTTCGAAACTGGTGGACGGACGGATCAGCGTGGCCTGCCAGAACAGGAAAATGCTGACCAGCAGGCAGATCACGATCACTGCCGGGCGGTTGTTGAAGATCAGGCGCTCGAGAAACGTCGCCTTGTCCTGATGATGAGTGCTCAAGGAAGTCATAGCCCCGCCTTCTTATTATTGATTCGGCTCATTTGCCCAGCTCGGCGCCGTTCGACGAAGTGACCCGAACGCCACCCTGCCCGCTCAGGATCAGATTGCCGTTGCCGGCGGCGGTGACCGACGACAGCGAGATGCGATCCGGACGGTTGAATACGCTGAAGGTTTCGCCGTTGTCACTGCTGCTGACCACCGAGCCGCCGTTGCCGACGATGACGATGGAGCCGTCTTCGAGCAGTGTGGCGCCGGACAGGCCGAACTCCAGCGAACCGCGCGCAGCTTTCAGTTCGACCTGCTCCCAGGTGCTGCCGAAATCGGTGGAGCGGTAAAGGTTGCCGCGCAGACCGTAAGCCAGCAGGGTTTGCGGTTGCGCCGTGCCGATCACGCCGAACAGCGAGCCTTCGTACGGGCCTTCGAGTTTTTCCCAGGTCTGGCCCCAGTCGGCGGAGCGGAACATGCTGCCCGACTCGCCGACGATGAACAGGCCGGCGTCTTTTACCGAAGCGATGGCGTTGAGGTGGAACTGGTCTTCGTTGTCGAGGCGATCGCTGACGTCTTCCCAGTTTTTGCCGCCGTCGGTGGTTTCCAGCAGCGCGCCGTAGGCACCCACGGCCAGACCACTGTTGACGTCCTTGAACCAGACGTCGAGCAGCGGCGATTCGCGCTTGAGGTCTTCGAACTGTTTGGTCCAGGTCAGGCCGCCGTCTTCGCTGGCGAGGATCTGCGCGTCGTGGCCGACGGCCCAGCCGTGCTTGTCATCGACGAAATACACGGCGGTCAGCAACTGGCGGCTCGGCACTTTCGCCTGGGTCCAGGTCTTGCCCTTGTCGTCGGAATAGAGAATGTGCCCGCGATCCCCGACCGCCACCAGCCGGGTTCCGGCGTGAACGACATCGAGCATCAGGCTTTTCGAGGCCTTGGCCGATTCGGTGGAATAGACCACATCGGCAGGCGCTTCGGCGGCGAGAACCGGCGCCGACAATGTGGCAAAGCCCAGCAGAGAGAGTGCTGTGGCCAGCAACGCGGTGTTGCGTAACGCCGGCGGGCGGCAACGACTCATAGACCTTCCCCTGTTTATTATTGTTGGTCATGGACCTTAAAGGGCGCCGCAAGGGTGCTCACGGTGACTGCCTGGTCACAAGCATAGTCCTGAAACCCGCCATCCAGAGCCCCTTCGGAAGCTGGCTCATCCTATCGGGCATTCGAAACGTCTGACAATCGGCGCAACGTTATCTTTTGTTAACCGAAAGGGACTACAGCGGCAGCTGAATGCGCGGGCATTCGTCCGACTGATGGCAGGGATTCTTGCGAGGGGGACTTGCACGATCGGTATTATGGTATACCATCAGACGCACAGACACTCTTTATCCCCTACGGAGCAGCTCATGAGTTTCGAAATCCGCAAGATCGTCAGCTATGTCGAAGAGACCTTCATTGAAGGCGGCAAGGCGTCCGACACCCCTGTGACCATGGTCGGGCTGGCCGTCGTGATGAAGAACCCGTGGGTCGGCAATGGCTTTGTCGAAGACCTCAAGCCGCAGATCCGCGCCAATTGCTCCGACCTCGGTGCGATGATGGTCGAGCGTCTGGTGGGCATCATCGGCGGCGCCGAGAAGATCGAGGCCTACGGCAAAGCCGCGGTGGTCGGCGCTGATGGCGAAATCGAGCACGCATCGGCGGTGATCCACACCCTGCGGTTCGGCAACCACTACCGTGAAGCGGTCAAGGCCAAGAGCTACCTGAGCTTCACCAACAAGCGCGGCGGCCCGGGCACTTCGATTCAGATCCCGATGATGCACAAGGATGACGAAGGCCTGCGCTCGCACTACATCACCCTGGAAATGCAGATCGAAGACGCCCCGCGCGCCGACGAAATCGTCGTGGTGCTCGGTTGCGCCGACGGTGGTCGCCTGCACCCGCGCATCGGCAACCGCTACATCGATCTGGAAGAACTGGCCGCCGAAAAAGCCCAGTAATCACAATAAAAAAGGCATTGCAGGAGCGCTCCATGATTCGGCTCACCGCTGAACTCACCCCGGCCGGCACCAGTTATCTGGCGACAGGCATTGGCCAACCCGTGGTGTTGATCCACGGCGTGGGCTTGAACAAAGAAATGTGGGGCGGCCAGATCGTTGGCCTGGCCACGCAATACCAGGTGATCGCCTACGACATGCTCGGCCATGGCGCCAGCCCGCGACCGGCCAGCGGCACCGCCCTGCTCGGCTATGCCGATCAGTTGCTGGAGCTGCTCGACCACCTGCAATTGCCCGAGGCATCGGTGATCGGCTTTTCCATGGGCGGTCTGGTGGCGCGGGCGTTTGCCCTGCATTACCCGGAACGCCTGAAAAGCCTGGTGGTGCTCAACAGCGTGTTCAACCGCAGCGAAGAGCAGCGCGCCGGGGTCATCGCCCGCACTGCGCAGGCCGCCGAGCACGGGCCGGACGCGAATGCCGAAGCGGCGCTGTCGCGCTGGTTCAGCCGCGAATATCAGGCGGCCAACCCGGCGCAGATCGCTGCGATCCGCCAGACCCTGGCCGGCAATGATCCGCAGGGCTACCTGACCACCTACGAACTGTTCGCCACCCAGGACATGTACCGCGCCGACGACCTGGGCAGCATTCAGGCGCCGACGCTGATCGCCACTGGTGAACTGGACCCCGGATCGACCCCGGAAATGGCCGAGCAACTGGCCGCGCGCATTCCCGGCGCGAAGGTTGCCGTGCTGCCCGAGCAACGGCATATGATGCCGGTAGAGTCGCCACGGCTGGTGAACCAGACGCTGCTGGAATTTCTCGACACCGCACACGCCCGACAAAACCATATAAAGGGGATCGTTGCATGACGCTCGCACGCTTCCAGATGTGCATCGGCGGAGAATGGGTCGACGCCCTCTCCGGCAAGACTTTCGAAAGCCTCAACCCGGCGCTGGCCGAACCCTGGGCCGAACTGCCCGACGCTGACGAAGCCGACGTCGAACGCGCGGTGCAGGCCGCACAAACTGCTTTCGACAGCCCGGCCTGGCGTGGTTTGACCGCAACCGCGCGCGGCAAACTGTTACGTCGGCTCGGTGACCTGATCGCCGAAAACAAGGAACAACTGGCGCAACTGGAAAGCCGTGACAACGGCAAACTGATCCGCGAAACCCGGGGTCAGGTCGGTTATCTGCCGGAGTTTTTCCACTACACCGCAGGCCTTGCCGACAAGCTCGAAGGCGGCACCCTGCCGCTGGATAAGCCCGATCTGTTCGCCTACACCGTGCACGAAGCCATGGGTGTGGTCGCCGCGATTATTCCCTGGAACAGCCCGCTTTACCTGACCGCGATCAAACTGGCACCGGCGCTGGCTGCCGGCAATACCATTGTGATCAAGCCGTCCGAGCATGCCTCGGCAACCATTCTGGAACTGGCGCGCCTGGCCCTCGAAGCCGGGATTCCGCCGGGCGTGGTCAACGTCGTCACCGGCTACGGACCGAGCACCGGCGCCGCACTCACCCGTCATCCGCTGATCCGCAAGATCGCCTTCACCGGCGGCGCGGCCACGGCCCGACATGTGGTGCGCAGCAGCGCCGAGAACTTCGCCAAGTTGTCGCTGGAACTGGGCGGTAAATCGCCGAACATCATCTTTGCCGACGCCGATCTCGACAGCGCGATCAACGGTGCGATTGCCGGGATCTACGCGGCGTCCGGGCAGAGTTGCGTATCCGGTTCGCGACTGCTGGTGCAGGACGAAATCTACGACGAGTTCGTCAGCCGACTGGTGGAGCGCGCCCAGCGCATCCGCATCGGCAACCCGCAGGACGACAGCAGCGAAATGGGCCCGATGGCTACCGCGCAGCAACTGGCGGTGGTTGAGGGTCTGGTGGCTGATGCGATTGCCGAAGGCGCGCGTCTGCGTCTGGGCGGCAAGCGGCCGAGCGGCGTCGGTGACGGCTGGTTCTACGAACCGACGCTGTTCGAATGCGACCGCAATTCGATGAAGATCATGCAGGAAGAAGTGTTCGGTCCGGTGGCTTCGGTGATCCGTTTCAAGGATGAAGCCGAAGCGCTGGCGATTGCCAACGACTCGCAGTTCGGCCTCGCTGCCGGCATCTGGACCCGCGATCTGGGCCGCGCCCATCGCCTGGCCCGGGACGTGCGTTCGGGGATCATCTGGGTCAACACCTACCGCGCGGTGTCGGCCATGGCACCGATCGGCGGCTTCAAGAACAGTGGCTATGGACGCGAAAGCGGCATCGATTCGGTGCTGGCCTACACCGAACTGAAAACGGTGTGGATCAACCTCTCCCAGGCGCCGATGCCTGATCCGTTTGTGATGCGTTAGGAGTCCTGCGACATGATCGAACCCGGCATTTACAAAGACGTCATGAGCTCGTTTCCGTCCGGGGTCACGGTGGTCACCACCCTCGACCCGGACGGCGGCATCGTCGGCATCACCGCCAGCGCCTTCAGTGCGCTGTCGATTGATCCGGCGCTGGTGCTGTTCTGCCCCAACTACGCCTCCGACACCTACCCGGTGCTGCGCGACAGCAAGAAGTTCGCGATCCATTTGCTGTCCGCCGACCAGACCGCCGAGGCCTACGCCTTTGCCGGCAAGGGCAAGGACAAGGCCAACGGCATCGAGTGGCATTTGAGCGAACTGGGTAACCCGATCCTCGCCAAGGCCACGGCGATCATCGAGTGCGAACTGTGGCGCGAATACGACGGTGGCGATCACGCGATCATCGTCGGCGCGGTAAAGAACCTGATCCTGCCGGAGCAACCGGTGACGCCGATGATCTATCACAAGGGCAAGCTCGGCGCGTTGCCGACACTGGGTTGAGCGGAGAAACACATGAGCAACGAAAAGTACGAGCAAGGCCTGAAGATCCGCACCCAGGTGCTGGGCGAAGCCTATGTGCAGCGCTCGATCGAGAACGCCGACGACTTCACCCGCCCGCTGCAGGAAATGGTCACCGAATACTGCTGGGGCCACGTCTGGGGACGCGAGGGTCTGTCGCTCAAGGAGCGCAGCATGATCAACCTGGCGATGATCTCGGCGCTCAACCGCCCGCATGAACTGAAACTGCATGTGCGCGGCGCCTTGCGTAACGGCCTGAGTCGTGAGCAAATACGCGAAATTCTGCTTCAGGTCGGTATTTATTGCGGCGTCCCGGCAGCCGTGGACAGTTTCCGGCTCGCCCGTGAAGCCTTCGCCGAAGCCGACGCCGAGGCCTCCAGTTAACCCCTCGGCTGTTTTGATGCCCGTCTGGCATGGACAGCCACCTTAAAGAGCGGACCCCATGAAACGCCTGCCACTCGACGACAGCTTCAAGGTCAATCGCAACCCCGTCACCCTGCGCGAAATCGTGCTGGATAAACTGCGAAGCGCCATCATGAACTTCCAGCTGCTGCCGGGCGATCGCCTGGTGGAGCGCGATCTGTGCGATCGCCTGGGCGTGAGCCGTACGTCGGTGCGTGAAGCCTTGCGTCACCTGGAATCTGAAGGCCTGGTGGAGTTCGCCGACGCCAAGGGCCCGCGGGTAGCGATCATCACCCTCGCCGATGCCGTCGACATCTATGAACTGCGCTGCGTGCTCGAAGGCCTGATCGTTCAGCTCTTTACCCTGCGCGCCAAAGCCAAAGACATCAAGGCCCTGGAAAAAGCCCTCGACGAGAACCGCAAGGCGCTCAAGGACGGCGAGCTGCAACAGGTGATCGACTCGGTGCAGGGTTTCTACGACGTGCTGCTGGAAGGCTCGGGCAACCATGTCGCGGCCACTCAACTGCGTCAGTTGCAGGCGCGCATCAGCTACCTGCGGGCGACGTCGGTGTCACAGGAAAACCGTCGCGGCGCGAGCAACCAGGAAATGGAAAAAATGGTCGAGGCGATCAAGAGCGGCGATCCGCTGGCGGCGCATCAGGCGTGCGTCGATCACGTTCGCGCCGCCGCTGCCGTGGCCCTCGATTATCTGAAGCGCAAACAGGAAGAGACAGGCGCCACTCCACCGATCACCCTGCCCATCGCGCTGAAAGAACCGCGCATAGGTCACTGACATGTTCAGCCCGAGCTTTTGCCCGAAATGCGGTGGCGCTGACCTCGGTCAGCAGGTGCCGCCGGGCGATACGCACGAGCGCCTGATGTGCCGCGGCTGCGGCTACATCCACTATGTAAACCCGAAGATCATCGCCGGCTGCATCATCGAGCAGGACGGCAAATACCTCTTGTGCCAACGGGCGATTCCCCCCCGCCCCGGCACTTGGACCCTGCCCGCCGGTTTCATGGAAAGCGGCGAAACCACCGAACAGGCCGCCCTGCGCGAAGTCTGGGAAGAAAGCGGCGTACGCGCGGAGATCGTCTCGCCTTATTCAATCTTCAGCGTGCCGAAGATCAGCGAGGTCTACATCATCTTCCGCGCACTCGCGCTGGAAATCACTGGCGAGTACGGTCCGGAAACCCTCGCCTGCAAATTCTTCGCCCCCGAAGACATCCCCTGGGAGCAGATCTACTACCCGGCGATCCGGCAGATCCTCGAACGCTACATCGAGGAACGCCAAGCCGGGGTGTATGGCATGTACATGGGCAATGACGACAGCGGCAAGATTCATTTCATGCGTTGATCAGCCGTCACTTGCAAGAGATACAGAGCCCGGCCCGATTCCTCGGTAGATAGGTGCTCAGTCCGGCATCGCACGAATAATATCCGCCAGATCATCTTTGGTGATTTCATTGGCTTTGAGAGCAGCGGAGATGTCTTTCTTGGAGAGCGGGAAACGCTTGAAAATGTCTTTCAAGGTATCGGCATCAATATTGGCCAGCCAAAGAGGATCGATAAAAGAACCGCCATATTCAGGTTTCATTGGGACTTCTTCGTGGGCAATGGCACCTTTGTGATTCAGATACACAACATAACGATCGTGCCCTTCAGGAAAGCTTTTATCGTGATATAGCGTTGTTCCCATCGGCAGGACATAGTAATTGTCATCGCCACCTTGCCCTTCGATCAGCAGTGGCTCTTTAGTTTTAATCATCTTCATAGTGTGTTCCTTTGCAGTATCGCCAAAAATCAGAAAAGCCATAAAGACTGCATTTACAAATAAGGCCGCCGTCAGCCAAAAGCCAATCTGCCTATTTGTAAACATTCTTTTTATCATAGTGCGCCTCAGTATTCCCTTCGAGCATGGCTTGTAAATCCGCAGGCATGAAAATCCCGTCCTGAGGTTTGGTCTGCGTGCGCGCAGCCTGCCTTTCCAGGAATGACAATCCACGCATTTCGCTATATTTGGACGGATTCTGCACGATTGGCTTACCCGAAATTTTGGCTCCCGCTATCGTTACAGTTGTGCAGTTATTGGTGGTTGGATGATAGTTGGACGGCAATACATAGCGCGCAGACGTTGCTGTCTTTCTTCTCAGCTCCTTTTTCTGGGCGACAATACCGTCGAAGTGAGCGATAACGGCCTCAGCGGTTGCACTATCCAAAAAATAAACAAATCCAGTTGTTGTGCGCCCCAAGCTGTTCTCACCCGAGATGTACGCTTTGAAGGATGTCCAAACGTTCAGCACTCCCTCCCCTTCGCTATCAAACGTCCCCCAGGTTTTTCCATAGCGCCCAAAGTCATAGGTGATGTCTTTAGAACCAACCACTACGTGTAAAGCAGCATGTCCGAAAGGATGCTCTTCCTTGTCACGGGTGTAAGGGCCACCCACAAGTATCTCCATATATGCACCCGACACGACTACTTGGTTGGTTTTTGTAGTTTTCCCCGATGCGCCTGTACTTTTTGCTGCCTGTGTCGTGCTGGTAGTTTTAGTAGGCTGAACCATTAAAGATGTTCCGTATCTTCAAGTTTCGGGAATTTAATACTGCAACTTCCCCTAGGGATGTTTGCAACATGCACGAAGCCGTTTTCGTCAAGGACACCTGTCATCAACGTTCCATCGGGGAGTGTCAGTTCGTACGCCTCGTTGGCAACAGGCTCATCTCTATCGTTCAGCAACTGAAACTCGACAAACGTCTTTTCTTTCAGGAACTGCGAGAAAAAGCTAGTGGGCGCCCCCCCACCGGATTCACCCACGAAGGTATCGGGAGACCCGGCAGTGATCGTCGCTCCGCAGGCTGTCTGCGAGCCTACGTGTGCTACATCTTTTCCCAGACCGAACACGTGAGGAGCACCCGTCGTTATGGGATTACTGCCGTGAACCGGGCAGGAATATGTGTCTCCTACCAAAGCAACAGGCATTGAGTTAACGAAAATAGGGCTCGATCCAGTGGTGATATTTCCGCCGTGACTTCCTGGGTCTCCAAGTCGTGCGACTGGCTTTCCTGCCATCGTTTCTCTCCTTTGAACGTCACAATGGCTGGATAGTAACCGATCCTTGATCACTCCTGAACGAGCAAAATACGAAACGGAACCGGCTTACAGGACTGGTTGCGTTTTCCGGCGTGCCGCTGGTTGACGGCCCTAGCCCCACTCCCTATCCTCGCGCCTGTCACGACTCATTCGTGATCGGGTTTGACGGCCCGTAATCTTCTCACGACGTGCATAGCCTTCTCTGCTCGAGCACTCCTGTGTCCGATGCATTCTTTATGGCGACTGTGCGCGGGGCATCTTCGGGTGCGCCGGTGTCCGTGAGAGCCGGTCCGTCAACCCACGCACAGTTGCCACCCAATTTCGTTTGACGGCGTTTTTGTGGCAGCTCTACTGGATCTTACGGAGCTACACCCATGACGGAATCGACCATAGAACTCATCCCCTACACTCGCCGCGATCGACTCAGACAATTCCTAGTCGACAATATGTCGATAGCGCTGAGAAGAACCTTCACAGGCAATCTTCAGGCAGGTGCTGGCGTATGAATACCCACATTTCAATGACCCACAACGAAGACAGCATTCCAGTGCTCCTGGTCTCAACACTGGCACCGCTGGACGTTTTGCACAGCAGCGCGGCGAGCAGGTTTTTGGCAGCTACACAGATGATGGAAAGCCTCGCCAGCCTGGATATTTCAGCTGCCAAGGGTGTCGATGTGCAGCAACTCGCCCACGCAGCAGCGATTTTGCTTCGTGACGGCTGTGATGTAATGGATGTATTAGGGCGGCAGATTCAAGCACAAGCCTGAGCAAAGAATCACAGCCCTTAACCGCTGATAGCTGCGATCTTCTGATTACGAAAAAGAGCATCAAAAGATCGCAGCCACCATCGATTCGCCAGTTCCTCTGGAATCGTAAACAAGCGCTTACGGCGCCATCCCTTCCACAATAACGATCTCCGCCCGCGCCCACTCCTCGCGATAGCTTTTCGCTTCCTGATACGCCGCCGAGCGATAGCACGCCACCGCCTTCTCGTAGCTGTCGAACTCGATCACCACGCTGCGCTGCGGCGTCGTCCGCCCTTCCATTGCTTCGCTGCGCCCGCCTCTGGCCAAGAACTTCGCGCCGAACTCGGCGAACGCTTTCGGCGCGCGCTGGGTGTATTGGCTGTAGTGATCGGGATCGGTGATGTCCACGTGAGCAATCCAGTACGCCTTCATAGTGACCTCTTGGTTGATTTTGTATTATGGTATACCACAAATTTCATCCACATCGAGAGTCCAGCATGGCCTTCAACAGCATCGAAGAAATCATCGAAGATTATCGCCTTGGCAAAATGGTGTTGCTGGTCGATGACGAGGATCGGGAAAACGAAGGTGACCTGCTGCTGGCCGCCGACCGTTGCACGCCCGAGGCGATCAGTTTCATGGCCCGTGAGGCTCGAGGGCTGATCTGCCTCACGTTGACCGACGATCATTGCCAGCGCCTGGGACTGGAGCAAATGGTGCCGAGCAATGGCAGCGTATTCAGCACCGCGTTCACGGTTTCCATCGAAGCGGCGGTCGGCGTGACTACCGGCATTTCTGCTGCCGACCGCGCCTGCACGGTGGCCGCGGCGGTGGCGCCAAATGCTCGCGCAGAAGACCTGGTGCAGCCCGGTCATATCTTTCCGTTGCGCGCCAAGGAAGGTGGCGTGTTGACCCGTGCCGGTCACACCGAAGCCGGTTGTGATCTGGCGCGGCTGGCGGGTTTCACGCCGGCCTCGGTGATCGTCGAGGTGATGAACGACGACGGCACCATGGCCCGTCGTCCGGATCTGGAAGTCTTCGCGCGCAAGCACGGGATCAAGATCGGCACCATCGCCGACCTGATCCACTATCGCCTGAGCACCGAACACACCATCGAGCGCATCGGCGAACGGGAGTTGCCGACGGTGCATGGCACCTTTCGTTTGATCACTTTCGAGGACCGCATCGAGGGCGGCGTGCACATGGCGATGGTCATGGGCGAATTGCGCCGTGAGGAACCGACGCTGGTGCGCGTGCATGTGATCGATCCGTTGCGCGATCTGGTCGGCGCCGAGTACAGCGGGCCGACAAACTGGACGTTGTGGGCAGCGCTGCAACGGGTCGCGGCCGAAGGGCATGGCGTGGTCGTGGTGCTGGCCAATCATGAGTCGTCCCAGGCGCTGCTGGAGCGCATTCCGCAACTGACTCAGCCGCCTCGACAGTTCAGTCGCTCGCAATCGCGGATCTATTCGGAGGTCGGCACCGGGGCGCAGATTCTGCAGAACCTGGGCGTAGGCAAGCTGCGCCACTTGGGCCCGCCGCTGAAGTATGCCGGGTTGACTGGGTACGATCTTGAGGTGGTAGAGAGCATTCCGTTTACCGAGTGATTCGATGTTGCATTTCAAGCGGCTAATGCTGCCCTCACCCCAGCCCTCTCCCAGAGGGAGAGGGAGCCGACCGAGTTGTTTTACCGCTATACATCGACCTGAAACTCAGAGTCGAACTCGAGTTTTGAACAGCATAGAGATCTGCTCCCTCTCCCTCCGGGAGAGGGCTGGGGTGAGGGGTCGGATCTAAAATCCAGCCAAAATCCCCACATCGAACACCTCAAAAACCATAAGCCGCCAGATAGCCGGTAAGGCAAAGTGCTTGCACAAAGTTTGGAATACCATAATATGATATTCCATAGACCGGACGACCTGAAAAACCGTCCAGCTACTGCTCCCGACAGGCGGGCAACAACGCAAGCCCGCTCAAAAACACAACAATGAGGGCGTAAAAATGGTGTTGAACAAAGCTGCAACCGCGATCTTTTTCGCGGGACTGCTGAGCGTGACCGGTCAGGCCGCGATGGCCGCCGAGAGTGTGAACTTTGTCAGCTGGGGCGGTAGCACCCAGGATGCGCAGAAACAGGCCTGGGCCGATCCGTTCAGCAAGGCCAGCGGCATCACCGTCGTGCAGGACGGCCCGACCGACTACGGCAAACTCAAGGCCATGGTCGAAAGCGGCAACGTGCAATGGGACGTGGTCGACGTCGAAGCCGACTTTGCCCTGCGCGCCGCTGCCGAAGGCCTGCTCGAACCCCTCGATTTCAAACAGATCCAGCGCGACAAGATCGACCCGCGTTTCGTCAGCGACTACGGCGTCGGCTCATTCTTCTTCTCCTTCGTCCTCGGCTACAACGAGGGCAAACTCGGCGCCAACAAGCCGCAGGACTGGAGCGCGCTGTTCGACACCAAGACCTTCCCCGGCAAACGCGCCCTCTATAAATGGCCGAGCCCCGGTGTACTGGAACTGGCCCTGCTCGCCGATGGCGTAGCGGCCGACAAGCTCTACCCGCTGGATCTGGATCGCGCCTTCAAGAAACTCGACACCATCAAGAAAGACATCGTCTGGTGGGGCGGCGGCGCGCAGTCGCAGCAACTGCTGGCCTCCGGTGAAGCGAGCATGGGCCAGTTCTGGAACGGCCGGATTCACGCCCTGCAGGAAGACGGCGCACCGGTCGGCGTAAGCTGGAAACAGAACCTGGTCATGGCCGACATTCTGGTGGTGCCAAAGGGCTCGAAAAACAAGGACGCGGCGATGAAGTTCCTGGCCAGCGCCAGTAGCGCGAAGGGCCAGGCCGACTTCTCCAACCTGACCGCTTACGCCCCGGTCAACGTCGACAGCGTGGCGCGTCTGGACTCGACGCTGGCCCCGAACCTGCCGACTGCCTACGCTAAGGATCAGATCACTCTTGATTTCGCGTACTGGGCCAAGAACGGTCCGGCCATCGCGACACGGTGGAACGAATGGCTGGTCAAATGAAAATGGCGGCCACCGCATCCCGTCCCTCCACTGCCACCGGGAGCGCCCCGAGCGCTGCCGGCCTGGCATCCGGCAAGGCGAGTGCAATGGCGCACGCCCCGTCCCTCAAGCAACGCTGGCGCGGCGCCGGCAACCTCGCGCCGGCGCTGTTGTTCCTCGGTCTGTTCTTTCTCGCCCCGCTGATTGGTTTGTTGCTGCGCGGCGTGCTGGAACCGGTGCCGGGCCTCGGCAACTATGAGCAACTGTTCGCTAACTCGGCCTACGCCCGGGTGCTGTTCAACACCTTTTCGGTAGCGGGATTGGTGACGGTGTTCAGCCTGCTGCTGGGCTTTCCGCTGGCCTGGGCAATCACCCTGGTGCCGCGTGGCTGGGGCCGCTGGATCCTCAACATCGTGCTGCTGTCGATGTGGACCAGCCTCCTGGCCCGCACCTATTCGTGGCTGGTGCTGTTGCAGGCTTCGGGTGTCATCAATAAAGCCTTGATGGCGATGGGCATCATCGATCAGCCGCTGGAAATGGTGCACAACCTGACCGGCGTGGTGATCGGCATGAGCTACATCATGATTCCGTTCATCGTGCTGCCGTTGCAGGCGACCATGCAGGCCATCGACCCGATGATCCTGCAGGCCGGCTCGATCTGCGGCGCGAGCCCGTGGACCAACTTCTTTCGGGTGTTCCTGCCGCTGTGCCGGCCGGGTCTGGCGTCCGGCGGCTTGATGGTGTTCGTGATGTCGCTCGGTTACTACGTCACCCCGGCGCTGCTGGGCGGGGCGCAGAACATGATGCTGCCGGAATTCATCATTCAGCAGGTGCAGTCGTTCCTCAATTGGGGCCTGGCCAGCGCCGGCGCCGCGTTGCTGATCGTCATCACGCTGGTTCTGTTCTACGTCTACCTGAAGCTGCAGCCGGAATCCCCGGTTGGCGCCAGTCACGCGAGGTAAGCCAACATGCTCCTGACGCCCAATGCCATGAGTCGCCGGATGCGCTTCGGCCTGTATTTCACCACCGGGTTGATCGGCCTGTTCCTGCTGTTGCCGATCGTGTTCATTGTCCTGCTGTCGTTCGGTTCGTCCCAGTGGCTGGTGTTCCCGCCACCGGGCTGGACGCTGAAATGGTACGTGCAGTTCTTCTCCAACGCCGACTGGATGAGCGCAGCGCTGGCCAGCCTCAAGGTCGCGGTGCTGACCACGATCTGCGCTGTCGCCTTGGGTTTACCGACTGCCTTTGCGCTGGTGCGCGGACGCTTCCCCGGTCGGGAAATGCTCTACGGCCTGTTTACCCTGCCGATGATCGTGCCACTGGTGATCATCGCCGTGGCGGTGTACGCGCTGTTCCTCAAGCTCGGCTACACCGGCACGATGTTCGCCTTCGTCGTCAGCCATGTGATCGTCGCGCTGCCGTTCACCATCATCTCGATCATCAACTCGCTGAAGCTGTTCGATCAGTCGATTGAAGACGCGGCGGTGATCTGCGGTGCGTCACGCCTGCAAGCGGTGTTCAAGGTGACGTTCCCGGCGATCCGCCCGGGGATGGTGGCCGGCGCCCTCTTCGCCTTCCTGGTTTCGTGGGACGAAGTGGTGCTCAGCGTGATGATGGCCAGCCCGACCCTGCAAACCCTTCCCGTGAAAATGTGGACCACCCTGCGCCAGGACCTGACGCCCGTGATCGCCGTCGCTTCGACGCTGCTGATCGGCCTGTCGGTATTGGTCATGGTGATCGCCGCCGCCCTGCGCCGGCGCAACGAAATCAGCGCCTGAGCGCCCAGGAGTACGACATGAGTGCCGTGATCAAAGACGCATCCCAGCAGAACGACAAACCCCTGGTCAGCCTGCGCAACCTGAACAAGCACTACGGCGATTTCGCGGCCGTGGACAACATCTCGCTGGACATCAAGGACGGCGAATTCCTGACCTTCCTCGGCTCCAGCGGCTCGGGCAAAAGCACCACGCTGTCGATGCTCGCCGGTTTCGAAACGCCGAGCAGCGGCGAGATCCTGGTCAACGGCCAGTCGTTGGTCAACGTGCCGCCGCACAAGCGCGACATCGGCATGGTGTTCCAGCGCTATTCGCTGTTCCCGCATCTGTCGGTGCGCGACAACATCGCGTTCCCGCTGGCGATCCGCAAACTCGCGGCTGCCGAGCGCGACAAGCGCGTCGATGCGATGTTGAAACTGGTGCAGCTCGAACAATTTGCCCATCGCCGCCCTTCGCAACTCTCTGGTGGCCAGCAGCAACGGGTCGCCATCGCTCGCGCTCTGGTTTACGAGCCACGCATTCTGCTGATGGACGAACCGCTCGGCGCGCTGGACAAGAAACTTCGCGAAGACCTGCAGGATGAATTGCGCCAGCTGCACCGCCGCCTCGGCATCACCATCGTCTACGTGACCCACGACCAGGAAGAAGCCATGCGCCTGTCCCAGCGCATCGCAATTTTCAGCCACGGCAAGATTGTCGGGCTCGGCAGCGGTTATGACCTTTATCAGAATCCGCCGAATGCGTTTGTGGCTTCGTTTCTGGGTAACTCGAACTTTCTCAAGCTCAAGGCGCAGGGCAATGCGGCGGCGAGTTTTGAGGGGCAGTCGCTGTCGATCCGTCTCACCGCTGGATTGCAGACCGAGCAGGATGTTTTGCTGATGGTGCGTCCGGAGAAGGCGTTGGCGTTGAGTGTGCAGCAGGCGAATGACGAGCCGTTGGCGGCCGGCTGGAATGAGGTTTCGGCGAAGGTGGTCGAGGTGTTGTTTCTGGGTGAGAGCCAGACTTGCAGTGTGGTGACGTCGGGTGGCACGTCCATGACCGTGAAAGCATTGTCGGCGGCGGGGATGCCGCTGAAGGCTGGGGATCCGGTTCGGGTGCGTTGGGCGACGGCGGATGCTTGCGTTTATACGGAGTGGGCCGAGAGTGATTTGAACAAAGCCGCCGGCGCGCACTGATTCAATAGAGACTGCGTGTCACTTCTGGCCACCGCAACGTCGGGTTGCGGTGGCCATTTTTTCAGACAATGGCTTTAAAGCCCTCAATCTCATCCGGCCAAGCCGTCAACACTTCAAACCCGTCGTCAGTCACCGCAATCATGTGCTCCCACTGCGCCGACAATGAATGATCCTTGGTCACCACCGTCCAGCCATCCGCCAGACTCTTCACATGCCGCTTGCCGGCATTGAGCATCGGCTCGATGGTGAAGATCATCCCCGCCTTCAACTTCAAGCCCTGCTCTGGATAACCGTAATGCAGCACCTGCGGTTCATCGTGATAAACCTTGCCGATCCCGTGCCCGCAATACTCGCGCACCACGCTGAACCCTTCCTTCTCCGCCAGCGTCTGGATCGCATGACCGATGTCGCCCAACGTGGCGCCCGGTCGGACGACGCGGATGCCCGCGCACATCGCGTCGTAGGTTGTCTTGATCAGGTGCCGAGCCTCGGGCGTCGGCTCACCGACCACGTACATGCGGCTGGTATCGCCGAACCAGCCGTTCTTGATCACCGCGATGTCGAGGTTGACGATGTCGCCATCCTTCAACACGCGCTTCGAAGGAATGCCGTGGCAGACCACTTCGTTGACTGACGCACAAACGGTTTTCGGAAAGCCGTGATAACCGACGTTAGCCGGAATCGCCTTCTGCACATTGACGATGTAGTCGTTGCACAACTGGTCGAGCTGGTCGGTGGTGACGCCAGCCTTGACGTGCGGCACCAGCATTGCCAGCACCTCGGCGGCCAGTCTGCCGGCCTCTCGGGATTGGGCGATTTCGGCCTGGGTGTTGATCTTGATCGGATTTCTCATGCCTTGGCCGCCTCTTTGACCGAGGCGTTCTGCGCGGCATCCGCCAGGGCACAGACTTGCTGCAGATCCAGACCGCCCGACTGTTCGGCGCGAATCAGCAACCGGCAAATGGCGTGGTGATCAAGGTCGGGATACAGCTCGGCGAGCATGCCGATGCGCATCCAGTGTTCGGCCTGCGCGTTGATCGAGCGGCTGAGTGCGTTGCTGGAGATGCGCAGATTCTCGTGCATGTCCTCTGAAATCTTTACGATGCCCATGGCAATATCCGATACGAAATGTATATGGATCGTATATTAATCGTGCATCGTCCGGGATTGCAAATTTTGCGCGTCCGGCAAATCGCAGGCAAAAAAAAGCTGCCCAGTAGGCAGCCGAATCATGAAAAGCACGCGATGTATTGGGGCCAAGTATGGGCAGCCGATAATGACAGTGTCATGACAGCGATTAATTCACCGAACCGCCCTGCCCGCGTCATCAGGCTGTCATCGAACCCACGGCAGAATTCTCGCAAACCGTCCCGCGCCTCCCGACGGATGATTTGCAAGGATCCCCATGAAAGAAGACACCTCGCTGTTTGCCGCCATCGACCTCGGTTCCAATGCCTTTCGCATGATGATCGGCCAGTCGGTACGCAGCAGAAAGGGCTTCATGATCCAGGAGGTCAAAACCTTGCGTGAGCCGGTGCGGCTGGCGGAAGGCTTCGACGGTCGGGCGCTCGACGAAATGGCACTGGATCGCGGCTGGCAGGCGCTGGCGCGGTTCGGCAAGAAGCTGCGCGGTTTCGAGCCCGGTCGCGTGCGCGCAGTTGCGACCAGCGCGGTGCGCGAGGCCGACAATGCGCAGCTGTTCCTGGCCAGTGCGGAGCGGCATCTGGGGTTTCGCACCGATGTGATTTCCGGGCATGAAGAAGCGCGTCTGGTCTACGCCGGTGTGGCCCACACCCTGCCGGTCGCCGATGACATGCGTCTAGTGGTCGACATTGGCGGCGGCTCCACCGAGCTGATTCTCGGCCAGGGATCACAACCGCTCCTGACCGAAAGCATCGCCCTCGGCAGCGGCACCTTGAGCACCCGCTACTTTCGCAACGGTGAGATTTCCCCCGGCGCCCTGCAAGAAGCCGAACGCGTAGCCATCCTGCAATTCGAAAAAGTCGCCCGCCGTTATCGCGCCCAGGGCTGGCAGCAGACCATCGGCTCCTCGGGCACCGCGCGGATGCTCGCCAAAGTGCTCAAGGCCAATCGCCTGAACGATCATGGCGAGAGCGGCATCACCTACGGCGGCCTGTTGCGGCTGTCGTTACGCCTGCTGGAAGTCAGCAATGTTCAACAGCTGAAACTGGCCGGCCTGCAACCCCATCGCCAGAGCATCCTGCCCGGCGGTCTGGTGGTCATGCTGGCAGCATTCAAAGTGTTCGGCATCTCGCAAATGGTGCCGTCCGAACCCGGCTTGCGGCTGGGCGTGCTGCACGGTCTGATGAGCAACCACTGAGCGATTTCTGCTGCAGGATTTTCACTGCCGGATCAAGCGGTTCGTGACGGCGAAGACGCCCTTTCAATACTCGATGACGCCTGCGTATAAACCCCTGCAAATCACTTCCTTCCCCTCGCTGATTTCGTTCTATCGTTAGATCGAAATGGCAGTATTTCCGGCCGTTTAAAGGTTGCGACAGCGCAGGTCTGAGCCTATGTTGCACGCGAGCTTTTTCCCCGCGAATGGAACGCGATCAACACCACAAAGAGGTGAAGAGATGTCAAAGGATTCACGCCCTGCCGTACTTGGGCTGATCGGCAATACGCCGCTGGTACAAGTCACCCGCTTCGATACCGGTCCCTGCACCCTGTTTCTCAAACTCGAATCACAAAACCCCGGCGGTTCGATCAAGGACCGCATCGGTCTGGCCATGATCGACGCCGCTGAGCGCGATGGTCGCCTGCAACCCGGCGGCACGATCGTCGAGGCCACCGCCGGCAACACCGGTCTGGGCCTGGCCCTGGTCGGCCGCGCCAAGGGCTACCGCGTCGTGCTGGTGGTGCCGGACAAAATGTCCACCGAAAAAGTCCTGCACCTCAAAGCCATGGGCGCCGAAGTGCACATCACCCGCTCCGATGTCGGCAAGGGCCATCCCGAGTATTACCAGGATGTCGCCGCGCGTCTGGCCAAGGACATTCCCGGCGCGTTCTTCGCCGACCAGTTCAACAACCCCGCCAACCCACTGGCCCACGAGTGCAGCACTGGACCAGAAATCTGGGCCCAGACCGAGCATGACCTCGACGCGATCGTGGTCGGTGTCGGCTCGGCCGGCACGCTGACCGGCCTGACACGCTTCTTCAAGCGCGTGCAACCGGATCTGGAAATGGTCCTGGCCGACCCGGTCGGTTCGGTGATGGCTGAATACAGCCGTAGCAAGCATCTAGGCACCGCAGGTTCGTGGGCGGTGGAAGGCATCGGCGAGGACTTCATTCCGTCGATCACCGACCTGTCGAGCGTGCGCAGCGCCTACTCGATCAGCGACGAAGAAAGCTTCGATCACGCCCGTCAGCTGCTGAAAGCCGAAGGCATCCTCGGTGGTTCGTCCACCGGCACCCTGCTCGCCGCCGCGCTGCGCTACTGCCGCGAACAGACCGAGCCGAAACGCGTGGTCAGCTTTGTCTGCGACACCGGGACTCGCTACCTGTCGAAGGTCTACAACGACCAGTGGATGACCGATCAGGGACTGCTGCAGCGCAAACGCTACGGCGACTTGCGCGACCTGATCGCCCGACGCTTCGAAGACGGCAAAGTCGTCAGCGTCGGCCCGGACGATACGCTGATGACCGCGTTCCAGCGCATGCGCCTGGCCGACGTTTCACAACTGCCGGTGCTGGTGGATGGCAAGCAACTGGTCGGTGTGATCGACGAGTCGGACATTCTGGTGCGTGTGCACGAAGACGCTTCGCTCTTCAGCAAACCCGTTTCCAGCGCGATGACCGACAAGTTGCAAACCCTCGCCCCCGGCGCGACGCTGGCTGAACTGGAAGCCGTACTCAGCAGCGGCCTGGTGGCCATCATCGCCGACGCTTCAGGCTTCCACGGCCTGATCACCCGCGTCGACATGCTCAATCAATTACGGAGATCCCTGGCATGAGCCAGCACGACAAGAACGCCCGTCAACAGGGCTTCGCCACCCGCGTGATCCACGCCGGGCAAACGCCGGACCCGACCACCGGCGCGCTGATGCCGCCGATCTACGCCAACTCCACGTACCTGCAGGACAGCCCTGGCGTGCACAAGGGTTTCGACTATGGCCGCTCGCACAACCCGACGCGTTTTGCCCTGGAGCGCTGCGTGGCGGATCTGGAGGGTGGCACCCAGGCGTTCGCCTTCGCGTCCGGGCTGGCGACGATTTCCACCGTACTCGAACTGATCGATGCCGGCTCGCACATCGTGTCCGGCAATGACCTGTACGGCGGCACGTTCCGCCTGTTCGACAAGGTGCGCCAGCGCAGTGCCGGGCATCGTTTCAGCTACGTCGATCTGGCCGATCTGTCAGCGTTCGAAGCCTCGCTGCAGGACGACACGCGCATGGTCATGGTCGAGACCCCGACCAACCCGCTGCTGAGCCTGTCCGACCTCGCCGCCATTGCGCGCATCTGCAAGGCCCGCGGGATCATCTGCGTGGCCGACAACACCTTTGCCAGCCCATGGATTCAGCGTCCTCTGGAACTGGGCTTCGACATCGTGCTGCACTCGACCACCAAGTACCTGAACGGTCACTCCGACGTGATCGGCGGGATCGCGGTCGTTGGCGACAATCCTGCGCTGGCCGAACGTCTGGGCTTTCTGCAGAACGCCGTCGGCGCCATCTCCGGCCCGTTCGACGCGTTCCTCACCCTGCGCGGTGTGAAAACCCTGGCGCTGCGTATGGAGCGTCACTGCAGCAACGCGCTGGAGCTGGCGCGCTGGCTGGAGCAGCAGCCGCAGGTCAAACGCGTCTACTACCCGGGTCTGGAATCCCACCCGCAACACGAACTGGCCAAGCGTCAGATGCGTGGTTTCGGCGGAATGATTTCCCTGGATCTGAACAGTGATCTGGCAGGCGCCCGGCGTTTCCTGGAGAACGTGCAGATCTTCGCCCTGGCCGAAAGCCTCGGTGGTGTGGAAAGCCTGATCGAGCACCCGGCGATCATGACTCACGCGACCATTCCGGCGGAAACCCGCGCCAAACTTGGCATCGGTGACAGCCTGGTGCGTCTGTCGGTGGGCGTCGAGGACATCGAGGACCTGCGTGCGGATCTGGCGCAGGCGTTGGCCAGTATCTAACGCCGGAAAACGTCAAAGCCCGCGCGAGGCGGGCTTTGGTATTTGAGTAGGCGGCCAGTGCTGGTCTCTGGCTTACGAGGTTTCTCAGGACTCCCACAGTACAGGCAATGTGCTCTGCTGCTTCACACGGCATAAGGGCTGGAACCCAGCGCGGGGTTCTTTCTAACCGTGTACCCTTCGGAACGCGCCCAACGCTTCCTCGCTATCCGCTTGCGCATCAGTCTGCGTCTTCGCCTACATTCTTGAGCCTAGCAAACACGCTGCATTGCGCTACGCGTTTTTTAGACTGATTGTTTTCTAACCCCGATCTGCAAGGAAGCGAACCGACTATCGCCTTCACGGCCCTTCAGCCTGCCTCCCGCCAAGGGCGAACTATACTTTTCAGTTCGCTGTCCAGATTTCCTGTAAACCGTCGACACCCGTGCACCCTCCGGTGCCCCCGTGCCATTCACCAATCTGGTTGACCCCGGGCCGACGAGCCTTCCGTCAATGAACGAATGACGGCTAATGCTCGGTTGCTGTGTGGCTGATGGGGCGTGGAGAACATCATGAAGCATACGCTTTGGCCGGGCCTTGTCCTGGCAGTTGCAGCAACGGTGGCAATGCCCAATGTCTGGGCTGCGAAGGCGCAGGCATTGGCGTCGGATGGGGCGGATCATGTGGGGGCGGGGGCGGTGGCTTCTGATGGATCGGATCATGTTGGCGCCGGCGCCGTTGCCTCTGACGGCTCCGATCATGTCGGTGCTGGCGCGGTAGCTTCTGACGGCGCGGACCACGTTGGCGCCGGAGCAGTTGCCTCCGACGGCTCCGATCACGTTGGCGCTGGCGCCGTTGCCTCCGACGGCGCGGATCACGTCGGCGCTGGTGCTGTTGCTTCTGACGGCTCCGATCACGTCGGCGCAGGAGCCGTTGCTTCTGACGGCTCCGATCACGTCGGCGCAGGAGCCGTTGCTTCCGACGGCGCGGATC